>CADBOO010000030.1 GCA_902796225.1 uncultured Ruminococcus sp. | reverse complement strand
TTCTTGCACCTACAACTATGCCCAATTTGAATAATCAGCGTTACAAGACAGATAAACGTGACGCTGAGAATATCGCGAAGTGTATGGCGTATCACACTTACAAAGCGGTTTATGTACCCTCAGAGGAAGATAATCGCATTAAAGAGTATATCCGCATGAGAGATGATCATAAGGTCGCAATCAAAAGAATCAAGCAACAGATTCTTGCTTTCTGCCTGCGCTTTGACAGAAAGTATTCCAACGGATAATGATGAGGATCGAATTTCGTAAAATATCAAAATGAAAACGTTAAGCAAAACCGCTGTTTTCAGAATTGGAACGGAAAAGCTATCGTGTAATGCAAAACACTACATGATGATTCCAAAAGAAACCCGCCTGCTCGTATGAACAGGCGGATACTTTTTTGCTGTAACAGGAATACGCCGAAAGCGCTTGCCGGCTATTCTGCTCCCTTGAGCGCTTCGACCATGTCGATCTTCTTGTTCTTGCGGGCGACCATGAGGCTGACCAGCAGCGATACGCCGAAGGTCAGGAGGATGGAAACGCTGTAGGTGAGCCATCCGAGCATGAGCTTCATCTCGTACTCTCCCGCGAGGGCAATCACCAGCCACCGAAGCACGCCGACGCCTGCGGGCAGTCCGATGATGACGCCGATCACGGTCAGCCAGATGTTCTGAGAGATCAGCAGTTTTCCGATATCCCGGTTGCGGAATCCGAGTACCTTCAGCGTCGCAAGCTCGCGCGATCGCTCTACATAGCTCATCAGACCGAGGTTATACAGCACGACGATACCGAGGATCACGGCGGCGATCACGAGGATGATCACCATGCTGTCCATAATCTGCACAAAGCTGTCAAAGGTATCCATGAGCTGTCCCTTATCCTGCTTGCCTGCGATCAGATCGGAGCCTTTGATCTCACCCGCGGTCTTATCCGAATAGATTGCGGTAAGCGTATAATCGATACCGAGCTTTTCGGCAAGCCTATCGCTCATCGTTATGCTTTCGGTCATGATCGAGCGGTTGTAACCGATGACTTCGGCTTTATAGGTTTCGCTTGAACCGTAGGGCGAGAACTCGATCGTGTCACCGATCTGAGCCTTGTCTTTCAGCCTCAGGCAGAGGTATACGCCCTCGTCGCTGAGCGTGATCGGCTCATTATCCTCATTGATGATATTGATCAGCCCGTTGGGATTATGCACGACGTCCAGCGCGACCGTCTCGCCCTCAAAGCTGATTCCGGTCAGGCTCTCCCAGTCGCCGTCGATCTCGTCCGCAAGCGCGAGCGCCTGCGTCTTATCTGCGTTATCGACCAGATTCACCTTGGTGGTATAGGCGGAGATATCGTTGTCGAGCAGATCGAGGAAGCCTGCCAGCGTATCGCGCATCCCGAGTCCGCCGACCATCAGCACCATACAGCCGATGATGCCGACCAGCGTCATCGCCGAGCGGCTCTTGTGACGGCTCAGGTCGCGGATATTCCACTTCGTACCGAACCGCATCTTATCCCAGAACCTGAAACGCTCCAGAAACACCTTGCGCATTTTCTTCGGCGTGTACGGTCTGAGCGCATCTGCGGCAGTGCCTTTGAGCTGCCGTCTGACCGACAGATAGCTGATGAGCGTCAGCAACGCGACCGTGCCGATGATAACGAAATAGCAGAATGTCGGGATCGCGACAGACCAATCGGGCATATCGAAATAGGTGCCCATCATGCCGTCCTCGCTCATCACGAGCTTGCAGATCCAATAGCCGAGAGCGACGCCCAAACCCGTACCGACCAAGCCAATGAACAATCCGTAGGATGTGTAGTGACGCAGGATGCGGCGGTTTTTGAAGCCAAGCGCTTTCAGCGTGCCGATCTGGAGCTTCTCTTTTGTGGCGATGCGGTGCATGGTGGTGACCATCGTGAGGATGGCGATCGCAAGGAACAGTACCGGCAGTACCGAACCCATCGTCTTACCCTCGGCGGCTTCGCCCATTGCTTCTTTATAGACGACGTGGTCGTCCTTTGAGGTGACCATGATGGTGCGTCCGAGCGCGTCCCTGACCGTGTCCTCCAGATCCTCTTTGCTCATATCGGAAAGGACATTGACCTGCGCAAAGACCTGATCCATCGCTTCGTCGACCATCGTTCCGTCTTTTAACAGTTTGTCGACGCTGTCATCGACGGCACTGTCGGGGATACCCTGCTTTTTCAGTTTGTCAGCGGCGGTATTCCTGACTTTTTCTTCTACCGCACTGCGGAGCTTCTTCGGGGAAATGTAGGCAAAGCCATAGGTATTGTAGTCGGGCATGAGCTGATTTTTGTCGGCAACGCAGATCATATGCTCGCCCGATTTGATCAGCCCGACAATCCTGCCGGTGATCCCGATCCCCTGGAACTCGAGCGTCAGGGTATCGCCGATCGCGTAATCATTCGCCGCGGCGAATTTGTCGCTCAGCCAGAAGCCGTCGCCGTTTTCATCATACGCAGCGCCGTCGGTTACAATAAAGGTCGATACATTGAAATCCTCGCTGACGTCCAGCGCAAGGCTTTTGTTCTTTTCTCCTTTTATATCCAGATTAACAGTAAGATAACGCGTCGCTGCGTCAACCCCGTCAATAGCTGCGATCTTCTTTAAATCGTCTGCCGTGAAGCCTTTTTCGGAATACAGGCGGTAGTCGGCATAGGCGGTATCGTCAAAGAAGCTGCCGGTATCCGCCTCGATCGTGCGCCACTCCATGTTGAAGCCGAGAAAGACGCCCATTCCGAGCGTGATCATGATGATCATGGAAATGAACTGCGCCTTATAGCTCCACGCGGTTCGGAATAGTTTTCTGACTAACATTACCACTCCACCTCATCCGCGCTCATGGGATTTTTCTGCTCTTCTACGGAACGGATCTTGCCGTTCTTGACACGGATCACAATGTCCGCCATCTTGGCGATGCTCTGGTTATGGGTGACGATCACGATGGTCTTGCCGTAGTTCTTCGCCATACTCAGCAGGAGCTTGAGCACCATGACGCCGGTCTCGGAATCGAGTGCGCCGGTCGGCTCGTCGCAGAGCAGTATCTTCGGATTCTTTGCCAGCGCCCGTGCGATCGAAATCCGCTGCTGTTCGCCGCCGGAAAGCTCCGCCGGGAAATTGTGCAGATGATCGGTCAGTCCGACCTCTTCTATCATCTGTTTTGCATCGAGCGCATTCTCGGAGATCTCCAATACCAGCTCGACATTCTCATACACCGTGAGCGTGGGGATCAGGTTGTAGAACTGGAACACAAAGCCGACTGTCGCCGCGCGGTAATCGGCAAGCTCGTTGTCGGACAGTGTGGAGATGTCTTTGCCGTTGACGGTGATCGTTCCTTCTGACGGGCTGTCCAGGCCTCCGAGCAGATTGAGCAGGGTGCTCTTGCCCGCACCGGATGGCCCGAGAATGACGACGAACCTGCCCTCGTCGAGCGTGAAGCTGACCTTGTTGAGCGCTTTCAGCTCGTGGTCGCCGCTGGTATAGATCTTTGTTACGTTATCAAATTTTACGATGCTCATATTTACCTCCCGAATTATGGTGAATGGTGAATCGTGAATGGTTTATGGCGGGACGCCCGCACGGATTCTATTTACCAAACAAAGAGAATCTCTTTTTCTCATAAGGCTCTGTATGGATCTCCAGTACCTTATAACCGGTCTTGCCGATCGCTTCTTTCAGAACGGTTTCATCAAGCGCGCTTTCGCTGATGATCTCAGTCGTGCCTTTGCCGTGTGAGGACTTGACGGATTTGATTTTGCAAACGCTCCTTACCGTATCGTTGAGATGCGCTTCGCACATTGAGCACATCATGCCGTCGATCTTCAATGTTGTTTTGACCATCGTATCCTCCGTCCTTTCCTTCGCGCCGTCAGCTTTGTCAGCGTCGGCGCACCGTACCGTATGATCATTCCTCCGACAACTGCATATCCGGGTGAAATCATTTTGTTTCTCGGGTTAGCTATTGCTAACTGCATTTCCAAAACAAGCACCCGATCGACGGATGCTGACAGAAATATCGGTTATAAGTTACCTTATGCTAACCGCATTATATCGCTTCTTTTCATTTTTGTCAAGATACTATCATCCGTTTTCTGTTTTTGTACCGATTCCAACGCCGGCACATCACTGACGGAATCATCGGATGTGCCGGCGCAGAGGTCGTTTATCTCGGTTTGTGCGGGTGTTTTTTCGGGAGCGATACGGTCATACAGCGTATCGGTCTGTTAGGACGATCTTCGACGTCCCGCCTCAATCAATCACGAATGTATCTTCGACCGCGCGCTTCAACTCCCACAGATGGACCGAAGCGTCGCCGTCGATACACAGGCGCTCCTCGCCGACGGTCGGAAAGATGCGCGAAGAGAATACCGCATCGCCGTCATTGACAAAGATCTCGATCGAACTGCGGTCAATGAAGAACCGCAGATGGAACAGGCCTTTCGGCAGCGGGCGGGTACGCTGTTCACCCCAATCGGTATTGAACCGGTGATACATCCCGGAGCGATCGACCGTGATCTGCTTTGCGCAGTCGTCATAGACGACCGTCAATCCGCCGGAGCCGTCCGCCTTTGCAAAGAGCCGGAGAGTCAGATCGCCGCCTCTGCTGATCAGCTCTACCTCGCACACGCGGGGCAGGATGTCCGTGGACTCCAGATCGATCTGTTTGACGCGCAGCGTGCGCAGCTCGTCAAGCGGCTGTTGGATCAGCCGGCGGTCCCGCACGCGCAGTTCACGCGGCAGGGTAAGGCAGCCCGACCAGTCCTCTTCATCTGTCGGAGGATATGATGCGTCGGGCAGACCCATCCACGCCACCAGCGTCGCCTTGTTTTTATCGTTCGGATTGGCAGCGCATTCGGCCGCATAGGAATCAAAGCCAAAGTCCAGCACGTGGAAGCTGGTGTTATCCGGCGTGAATACAAGAGTATCCCAATCCATGTGACCGAGCAGGTAGCCGCTGTGATGGATCGATCCTCCCCTGCCCTGCAGTGTCAGGTGCTGGGGACAGAAGATCAGCACATCATAGCCGCTGATGGTTTCGATCGCGGGGCACTCCCACATATCGCCGAAGTCTTCAAAGCCGGGAACCTTCAGCTGACCGGCAAATCGCCAGCCGTCGGTCGGAGAATCGGAGCTGTAGATGATACAGCAGCCCTTTTTGTCCTTGGTCTGCGCGCCCAATATGATATAATACCTTCCGTTTTTTTGATCATGTATGATTTTCGGGTCGCGCTGATGCTCGGTATAATCCGGATGCGGACCGAACAGCGGCGGCAGCTTGACGGCTTTTCCGTCGTCTTTCAAATCGACCAGACAGGTGTAGGGCTTGCGTATCCAGTCCTTGTCGCGGTGGTTGCCGGTATAGTAAAGATACAGCCGTTCGCCGGTAGGAAGCGCAGAGCCTGAGTAAGCGCCTTTGTTATCATAAACGGTATCCGGGCGGATACACACGCCCATATTCTTCCAGGTCACGAGGTCTTCGGAAACGGTATGGTACCAGTACTTCAGACCGTGCACCGCACCCCAAGGGCACCACTGATAAAACAGGTGCCACAGTCCGTCATGAAAGACAAAGCCGTTTGGATCGTTCAGCAGACCGGTCACGCTCTGGATATGGTAATGCTGGCGAAAGTCCGATCGCTTGATCTGCTCATGCAGATCCCGTATCTCTTCTTCGCTCTCCAAAACACGATAGCGTTCTTCTTTTGTCCATGTTTTCATGCTGTCCTCCGTTCAATACCTGACCCGAAACCCTTTTTCATCGGGATCGGGATCGATCCATTCCGTTTCCATCCGTTCGATCCGGATATAGGGGTCGCTGTCGATCTCGGCGACGACGTCGTTGATCTGGCGTTCGGTGCCTTGCAGTTCCGTTGTGACCGAGCCGTCGTATTCATTTCGTACCCAGCCGGTCACGCCGTATCTCTTTGCGGCATACTGTGCCTGAAAGCGGAATCCGACCGCCTGTACCTCTCCGAAAAAGCAGATCCTTTTGCGAAGGATGTTTTTGCCAAAAAGCATAGAGATCACCCCGGTTGCATATCAACCAGCAAAACCGACAGACACGCTGCCGGTTTTGCTGCAAATGGAAGAGTAAACTGATAAAGGATTATCGTTGTTTTTCCGATATACCTTACTTGCTTAAATCCAGACTGCGGATGACCTTTCTCAGTCCGAGAACGCTGCCGGGATTGACGCTCAGCTCGTCGATTCCCATTCTGAGGAAGGTTTCGGTCAACGAAGTATCCGCGCCCAGCTCTCCGCAGATGCCGACCCAGCAGTCATGCTTGTGGCCTGCTTCGATCGTCTTCCGGATCATGCGGAGCACCGCAGGGTGGTGGGAATCATAGAACGGATCCAGCTTCGGATTCTGACGGTCGATCGCCAGCGTATACTGGGTCAGGTCGTTGGTGCCGATGGAGAAGAACTCAACCTCTTCGGCAAGTTCCTCGGCGATCATCACGGATGCGGGCGTCTCGATCATAATACCGATCTCGACTTCGCCGACCTGTTTGCCTTCGGCGATCAGCTCCTGACGGCACTGCTCAAGGATATCCTTGGCGTCCTTGACCTCGCGCACGGAGATGATCATCGGGAACATGATGCTGACCTTGCCGAATGCGGCGGCGCGCAGGATGGCTCTGATCTGCGTCTTGAAGATATCGTGCTGCATCAGACAGATACGGATCGCGCGATAACCCAGCGCGGGGTTTTCTTCCTTCGGCAGGTTGAAATAATCCGCCTGTTTGTCCGCGCCGATATCGAGGGTGCGGATGATAACCTTTTTGCCGCCCATCATTTCGGCGACGCGCTTATAGATCGCAAACTGCTCTTCCTCGGTGGGGAAGGTCTCGGAATGCAGGTAAATGAACTCGGAACGGAACAGTCCGATTCCGCCCGCGTCGTTCTGGAGCACCATACCGACGTCGGAAACGTTGCCGATATTGGCATAGACGTTGATCTCGGTGCCGTCGAGCGTGATATTGGGCTTTTTCTTCAGCTCCTTCAGCAGCGCTCTCTGCTGGAGGTCATAGACGCGTTTTTTATCCAGTGTTTCGACCAGTTCATCCGTCGGCTCGATATAGATACAGTCGTTGTAGCCGTCGATGATGGCAAGCTTGCCGTCCCATTCCTCGCTGATCTCGGTGCCGATCAGTGCGGGGATATTCATGTTGCGCGCCAGGATCGCGGTGTGGCTGTTGGCGCTGCCGAGACGGGTCACAAATCCCAACAGCTTGGATTTGTCCAGCTGAACGGTCTCGGACGGTGCGAGGTCTTCGGCAACGATGATGAAAGGCTCGTCGCCCTCGTCGACGCCGGTGTCCGCGCCGGTCAGGATATTGACCACGCGGGTAGAGATATCCCTGACGTCGGCTGCGCGCGCTTTCATATATTCATCATCCATCGAGGCAAACGTTTCGGCAAAATTCTCCCCGGTGGTCTTGACAGCGTAGGCGGCGGATTTTCCCTGCGTATTGATGATCTCGGTAATTGAATCGATGTAATCGTCATCGTCCAGCATCATCATATGGATCTCAAAGATCGCCGCGTGATCTTCGCCGGCTTCGACAACCGCTTTGTCATACAGCGCCTGAAGCTGTTCGACCGCAAGCGCTTTTGCATCCTCGAACCGCTGCAGCTCGACAGCGGGATCGGCGGCAGAATCAGTGATTACTGCCTGCGTCTTTTTCAAAAACTTGACTTTGCCGATAGCGATCCCCTTCAGGATCGATTTACCGGTTGCAACTATCATAGAGCATACCTCCTTTGTGTTGGTCTACTGCCCTCTCCTCGGCGGAGAGGGCATTATGTGACAGATCGGTGCTTAGCGATCAGAGGTTCTCTTTGAAGAACTTCTCGATGGTCTCAGCCGCGACGTCCTCGTCGGGACCTTCGATGGTGACGTCTACGGTATCGCCGCATTTGATGCCCATGCCCATCAGCGCCATAAGCTTTCTCAGGTCAACGGTCTTTTCGCCCTTGGTGATCTTGCAGGAGCTCTCAAAGGGTTTGACTGCCTTGACAAGGATGCCGGCGGGACGCGCATGGATACCTACGGGATCGGTGATGGTGTAAGAAAACTGTTTCATGTTTCATTCTCCTTTTCAGATATATTTAAATAATTATTCCTTGATGGTGATGACGCAATCAAGCGGCTCGCAGGCGCCTTCCTTGATATCAAGGCCGGCATAATCGTCGCTGTTGGTCACGAGTACGGCGGTGGTGGTGGAATAGCCTGCCGCCTTGATCTTATCGATATCGAAGGTCATCAGCTTCTGTCCTGCCTTGACCTTGTCGCCTTCGGCGCAAAGCAGATCAAATCCGTCGCCTTCCATCGCAACGGTATTGACGCCGACGTGGATCAGCAGCTCCATGCCGTCGGGCGAGGATACGCCGATGGCGTGTTTGGTGTCCGTGGTGGATGAGATCTCGCCGTCAAACGGCGCATAGACAATTCCGAGCGTCGGCTCGATTCCTACGCCTTCGCCCAGTACGCCCGCGGCGAAGGTTTCATCCGGGATGTTTGCGGAGGGGATGACGTTGCCCTTGATGGGCGCATAGACCTTGCCCTTTTCGCAGGTGATCTCGGGCAGAGCAGGAGCTTCTTCGACAGCTGCTGCTTCTTCATCCTTGGGTTTATCCTTGTGCAGGATCCAGGAGAGGACGAAGGAGATCACAAACGAGACGGCCAGCATGATCGCATACTGCCAGATAAAGTTGGAGCAGGTCAGGAAGCCGAACAGACCGGTTACGCCGTAAGCGGTCGCGCCGATGCCGAGCATCGAGCCGACGGCAGCGCCGACAGCGCCGCCGATCATACCGGCGATAAGCGGCTTGATAAGGCGAAGGTTGACACCGAAGATCGCAGGCTCGGTGATGCCGAGGAACGCGGAGAGAGATGACGGCAGAGCCAGGGTCTTGAACTTCTTATCCTTGCTCTTGAGCGCTACCGCAAAGCAGGCGGCGCCCTGTGCAAAGTTCGCGGAGGACGCGATCGGCATCCATGTATTATAGCCGGTACTCAACATTCGCGCTTCGACCGTATTATACATATGATGGACGCCGGCAACGACAGTGAGCGGATAGATCGCTCCTGCTATCGCTGCACCGATTCCGTACGGAATGGTGATGATCCACTGAACGCCGACAAGGATCCATTCTTCGAGCTGTGCGAAGATCGGTCCGAAGATCGTCAGGGTAAGATAACCGGTGACGAGAACCGTAACGAGCGGGGTAACAAAGAGGTCGATCATCTCGGGTACGATCTTGTGCAGCCGTTTTTCGATGAAGCACATGAACCATACGGAGATAATGACAGGGATAACGTGACCTTGGTAACCCGTCAGGTTGATCTTATACAAGCCGAACCAGACGTCCGCCGAGGGGATGATCTGGCCCTCCTCCAGCATACCGGCAACGCTCCACGCGTTGATAAGATCGGAGTGTACCATGATCATACCGATAACGGCGCCGAGGAAGATGTTGCCGCCGAATACGCGCGCGGCAGAGATCGCGACAAGAATGGGCAGGAACACGAAAGCCGCGTTGCTGAACAGGTGGATGATCGTATAGGTGCCGGAATTCGCCATATCCGGCCAGATCTTGGTCATGCCTTCGAGCAGACCCATCAAAAGACCGGATGCAACGATCGCGGGAAGAATGGGGACGAATACGTCGCCCAGCGCCTTTACCATACGGAAAGGCAGCGGCTGCTTTGCCGCAGCGGCTGCTTTGACGTCAGCCTTGGTCGCGGCGGTCATGCCGCTGATGGACAGGAACTCGTCATACACCTTGTTGACGGTACCGGTGCCGATGATGATCTGCAGCTGACCGTTGGAGCTGAAAACGCCCTTGACGCCGTCGACGTCTTCGAGCTTTTTCATATCCACTTTTTCGTTGTCGTTGGTTACAAGACGAAGTCTTGTAGCACAGTGTGCAGCGGAAACCAGATTCTCTCGTTTGCCGACGAGATCATAGATTTCCTGTGCGCATTTGCGATAATCCATACAAACTCTCCTTTGTGTAAAAATTTGACATTCAAGATACTGCGACTCCTTGATAAAAACCATTTGCATCGATCCGGCTGAACGCCGCACAGCTTTGTCGGACTTTCCGACAGGCGCCTGCCTGCACGCGTCGTCCGCCGCACTGCGCGGATTGTTCCCATACCGGGATCCGTCTTCTTATCAAGGAACCGTATAAACGAACTATCTTGAAATCGATTACAATCATATTCTATTCCTTTTCATTTTCATTGTAAATTGACAATAATGACAAACATCGTGAGATTTTATAGGCAATATCACCAATCTCACAAAAATGCCGGGGATTTCTGTTGATATTGCACACTTGTGTCGGGAGGGCTTTTGCTCCTGAAGAAAATGAAAACGATTACACTGTTGCGTGTAATCGTTTTTTCTTGTTCCTGTTTATTCTTTTGGATCAGATCAGACCGAGCTTTTCGAAAGACTTGTACAGCCCGTCGTCGCTGACAGCGGGACAGACATAGTCCGCCATCTCTTTCATCACGGGGTGTCCGTTGTCCATGCAGACGCTGTATCCGACCGCCTCGAACATCTCCTTGTCGTTCATGCTGTCGCCGAAACCGATGGTATCCGAGATATCCATACCGAGGTGCTCGCACAGCTTATGGATGCCGATCCCTTTGTTGAAATCCAGACCGAACACCTCGCCGTTGAGACATTTTACCGCCTCGAGGTTTTGCACGCAGAACACAAAGTGGTCCTTCAGCAGCTCCATCGGCTCGTCAAGCTGATGCTTATCGGTACACATAAAGACGATCTTGTAGACCGGCGCGCCGTCGTATTCGTCCATCGGGCGGATATCCAGCGTTTCGCTGAGCTGGCGGCGGAAGCGCAGCAGCTCGGAGTTCGAGAACTCGTCGGCACCCTCGAGCAGAGCGCCCAGTCCGCTGTCGCCGTATGTTCCGCCGAGGCATTCTACCGTGCGGAACACATGGTTGCGCTCAAAGCAGTCCATCGCGAGTTTGAACACCTCGGGCTTCATCGGGCGGTCGAATACCACCTCGCCGTCGCAGACGACATAGCCGCCCGCGCTGGCGACATACCCGTCGAAGTCATACTGCAGCAGCGGCTTGAGCATTGCAAGATTGCGCCCGGTACACAAAAAGACCTTGTGGCCGTTTTTCTGTGCTTTTTTGATCGCCTCCAGCGCCGACGCAGGCGGGATATTGTATCCCGGTTCGGTCAGGGTGCCGTCGATATCCAAAAACAATAGCTTTTTATTCATTACCGTCCTTCCTTTCCTCTTACACGGATTCGCGCTCGATCAGATTGTACCCGAGCATGGTATGGGTCACGGGCAACTTTTCATCCGGATGCTCCCGCTGATAGCGGATCATCGACAAAAGCTGTTTTGCCGCCTTCTCTCCGCTTTCGCGGTGATACAGCTGGACCGTCGTCAGGGCGGGCGTAATGAACGTGCCCACCATCGAGCCGCCGATACCGGCGATACTGACGTCGTCAGGGACAGCATAGCCTTTTTCCTTCAGCGCCCGCATCGCGCCCACGGCAAGCGTATCGGTCGCACAGATCACACCGTCCGGAACAAAGCCGGTGTCGAGGATCTCGTACATTCCCCGATACCCCTCGTCCGCCGTGAACAACACCTGCGAACGAATCAGCTTTGTCGGACTGATGCACGCTTCGATCATCGCTTCCTCTACGCCGATCCTGCGGTTTGCGCCGACGCTCTCGTCGCTTTCGACAGCGCCGACATAGGCGAGGTTTCTGCGGCCTTTTGCGATCATGTACCGCGCGATCTCACGCGCGGCGCCGCGGTCGTTATGATAGATGCAGGACACGGACGGATGGTTCTGTCCGCAGACGACGATCGGCATAGCGGTCTCCTTGAAAAAGCGGATATGCTTCTGCGTAAAGATCGTGCCCATCAGGATCACGCCTGCCAGCTTGCTCTCTTCCATCATGCGCAGGTAATCCAGCTCGCGTTTTTCGTCGTTCTCCGCGTTGCCGAAGATCGCCATATACCCCGCCTTGTTCAGCTCGGACGACACGCCTTCGATCAGCTTGCTCACCGAATCGGAGTTGATCTTCGGCACAATGATCCCGATATTATCCGAACGCTGCTGCCTCAGCGACCGCGCCGCCGGATTCGGGATATAGCCTGTTTCTTCGATCACTTTTTTGATTTTTTGCTTTTTGTCTTCGCTGATACTGCCGCCGTTGAAATAGCGGCTGACCGCCGCAGAGGATACCCCTGCCAGAGCGGCTATTTCACTGATTTTCATAAACCTTTCTCCGCAATATTTTCTTCATCATCTTTGTGTTACGGATTTCATTTGATCAGTGCCCAAATAAATCCGTACGGTTTGAGATCGATATACTTTTTCAAATGTTTTTCGCCGGTGATGATATCGGTGTATGCACGCTTGTGTTCAAACGTGATCGTGCGTTCTTCCTCACAGAAATTGAACAATGCCAGCAGCTTTTGCTTGCCGTATTTGCGGCAGAGTCCGAGTACGTTCGGCGATCCTGTCCCGATGGGATAAAAGTCCGCCTGCGCCACAAACACCTCGTTTGCCGCGCGGACCTCTTCCAGCTTTTTCAGCGCGGTAAAGATCCTGCCCTGATAGCTTTCGGGGTCGCTGCGTTTTTCCGCCAGCTTCCAGTCGAATTTTCCGCGGTGCAGATAGCGGCTGTCGAATTTCTTATTGATATCCGCGTGATAGAGGTAGTCGTTGAGCTGACCGACCTCGTCGCCGCTGTAGATGACCGGGATACCGCTTTGAGTGAACATATAGGCATGCAGCATGATATCTGCGTCGACGGCAACAGCAAGCGCTTTGTCATCCTGATCCCACAGCGCCGCCTCAATGCCGCAAAGACTCGCCGTTGTTCCGCACAGCCGCGCATCCTGAAGCTGCGGATCGTCGTTGTACAGCTCGCCGCGCGATACGCTGCCCCCGAACTTACCGATAAAGTAATCGTTGAGGAACCTTTTATGAGAAACCTCTTCCATTCCCCGTTCTCTGAGCCAGTCATAGTCCAGCCCCCAGCCGATGTCGTCATGACACCGGAGATAGTTGAGGAAAACGTAGTCCTTGGGAAGCTCGGAGAGCTTTTCCATCTGACGTTTGAGCAGCCGGACGTCGCGGGTGGCGACAGTGTTCCATGTGCTTGCCATGGTAGTGACATTGTAGAGCAGATTGCACTCGGGCTTTTCGGTCGTACCGAAGTAAGGTGCGACCTTGCTCGGCTCCATTACGACCTCGCCCAGCAGCAGTACGGAAGGACAAACGATCTCGCAGATGATCCGCATCATTCTGACGATGTTATGCACCTGCGGAAGGTTGCGGCACTGCGTACCGAGTTCCTTCCAGATATACGGAACGGCGTCCAGACGGATAACGTCGATGCCAGCGTTGGCAAGATACAGCATATTTTCCGTCATGTCGTTGAACACCATCGGATTGGCATAATTGAGATCCCACTGATAAGGATAGAAGGTGGTCATGACGATCTCGCCGTTGTCGAGCTGGGTGAAGTTGCCCGGGGCGGTGGTGGGGAACACCTGCGGCACGGTACATTCGTAACCGTTGGGGATGTCCCAGCTGTCAAAGAAGAAATAGCGGTTTTTATCCTCCTGACTGCCTTCGCGGGCGGCTTTTGCCCATGCGTGCTCGTCGCTGGTGTGGTTCATCACAAAATCCATACAGCAGCTGATCCCGCGGCTGTGACACTTCGCGGTCAGCCTGCGCAGGTCGTCCATTGTGCCGAGTTCCGGCTGTACCTTGCGGAAATCCGACACCGCATAGCCGCCGTCGCTGTGTTCCTTCGGGCTTTCCAGCAGCGGCATAAAATGCAGGTAATTGACCCCGCTCTCGCTGATATAATCCAGCTTTTTTGCCACACCCTTGAGATCGCCGGCAAAATTATCGACATAGAGCATCATGCCGACGAGATCGTTGCCGTGGTACCAGTCGGGGGTTTTTTCACGCTCGCGGTCGAGCGCTTTCAGGCTGTCGTCGCGGTCTGTATAGTATTGCTTGATCAGTCGGGACAGGTATTCGAAGCCCTTTTCATCATTATGATACAGCTCAAAATACAACCATTTCAGCTCATCATAACGCTCCTTGAATCGCAGTCCCAGCTCGTTTGAATAGTTATCCGCCATATCATTCAGCCTCCACAGCGAGCTTTTCTTCCAATTCCGCCCGGTCGGGCATCGCGGGGATCGCCCCGTGACGCGAGGTCGTCAGCGACGCGGCGAGGTTCGCCGTGCGCACGCTGTCACAGAGCTGCTCTTCGCTCAGATCACCGGGGCGGTAAATACCCAGAGCCGCCATACGGTTGAGAAACGCGCCGAAGAAGGTATCGCCCGCGCCGTTGGTATCGGCGACCTTGACTTTGAATCCGTCCGCCTTTCCGGTCAGATCGCCGCGGCGATAGTAGGCGCCGTCAGGACCGAGGGTCAGCAGGATCAGCGGAATACCGTATTCGTCATACAGCTGTTTTGTACCGGCGTCGGGATCGCAGGTGCCGGTGAGCAAGGGCAGTTCCTCGTCGGAGATCTTGAGGATATCCACGATTCCGAGGACGGACTTCATCTGTTCGATCGCCTCTTCCTCACTGTTCCAGAGATTCGCGCGATAATTCGGATCATACGTGACCGTTGCGCCGGATTCCTTTGCTTTCTTTGCCGCATATACGGTCGCCGAACGGGCAGGATCGTCGGTCAGGCTGACGGAACCGAAATGCAGAAAACGCGTATTGCCTAACAGTTCTTCGCCGATCTCATCCGCACTCAGCAGCGTATCGGCGCAGTTCCTGCGGTAGAAGGAAAAGCTTCGCTCGCCCGATTCCGCAACGGATACGACCGCGAGGGTCGTCGGAGCGCCTGCGTCAGTCAACATCCCGCTGACGTCCACGCGGTTATCCTCCAGCGTCTTTCGGAGAAAACCTCCGTAAAAGTCGTCGCCGACCTTGCCGATAAAGGCTGCTTCGGCGCCCAGCCGCGCCGCAGCAACCGCTACATTTGCGGGAGCACCGCCGGGGTTGGCGGTATATACCGGGATCCCTTTATCCCTGCCGCTGAATGTTAAATCGATCAAGATCTCGCCGACGGTAACTATGTCTTTCATAACAGCACCTCACCAAAAAATGTTATAGGATTGAAATTATTTGTAATCGATTTCATCACCTATAATATATCATATCGTTTTGCTTTTTTCAATCCGTTTTGAGCCGCGAGAGCATAGAATTTCACATTAAGATTTTGTGAATAATCAACGAATTCTTCTTCGGCAAAAAAGCTCCGCTTCCGACAATCGCCGCTTTATCCTGAACGGTATCGGGGCGGAGCGTTTTGAAGACAAGCGCAGATCTGTCGTCGGACTCCCCCGGCGCCCCTTATCTCCGTCATTACATAAAGATAGGACACCCAAAAGGACGTCCGTTTTGTAAAGCGAAAGCTCCCGGGATGATCGGGAGCTTTCTGTTATTATGAGAGTGACGCTTTGATAAAAGCGCTGAAAAGCGGATGAGGTTTGTTGGGGCGGGATTTGAACTCGGGGTGATACTGGACGCCGATGTAGAACGGGCGGTCAGTCAGTTCAACTGTCTCGACCAGTCGTCCGTCGGGCGAGAAGCCCGAGAGGGTCAGTCCCGCTTTCTGCAATACGTCGCGGTAATCGTTATTGAACTCGTAGCGATGACGGTGACGTTCGCTGATTTGATTTGTGCCGTAGGCTTTTTCCATCGCCGTGCCGTTTTGGATCACACAGGGATATGCGCCTAATCGCAGCGTGCCGCCCTTGTCGATCTCGTCGTTCTGGTCGGGCATGAAGTCGATGACCTTTGCGGCGCTCTTATCGAACTCGCCGGAATTTGCGTTTGCGATACCGGCGACGTTGCGGGCGTATTCGATCACGGCGATCTGCATTCCGAGGCAGATACCGAAATACGGGATGTTATGCTCGCGGGCGTATTGAGCGGCGAGGATCATGCCCTCGATCCCCCGCTGACCGAAGCCTCCGGGGACGATGATACCGTCCACCTTCGAGAGAATCTCGTCTGCTGTTTCTGGGGTGATTGTTTCGCTGTCGATCCAGTCGATATCGACAAAAGAATTCTGGTAATATCCCGCGTGATGCAGGGCTTCCGCTACAGACAGGTAAGCGTCGTGCAGCTCGACGTACTTGCCGACCAAGCCGATCTTTACGTGGCGTTCACGGCTTTTGATGCGCTCGACCATATGCTCCCAATCTGAGAGATCGGGCTTGTGGGATTTCAGGTTCAGGTCGCGGCAGACAATGTCGGAGATGTGCGCTTTCTCGAGCATAAGCGGCGCTTCATACAGGATCGGCAGGGTGAGGTTTTCGATGACGCAGTCCGGCCAGACATTGCAGAAGCCGGCGATCTTATCGAAGATACCGCTGTCGGTGATCGGCTCGTCGGTTCTGAGGATGATGATATCGGGCGAAACGCCAAGCCCCTGCAGTTCCTTGACGGAGTGCTGGGTCGGCTTTGACTTATGCTCGCCGGAGGCTTTCAGATACGGAACCAGAGTGACATGGATATACAGGCGGTTGTCTTTGCCGACCTCATGACCGACCTGACGGATCGCCTCGATGAACGGCTGGGATTCGATGTCGCCGATGGTACCGCCGATCTCGGTGATAACGACGTCGGCGTCGGTCTTTTTGCCGACCGAGTAGATGAAACGCTTGATCTCGTCGGTAATGTGCGGGATGACCTGCACCGTCTTGCCGAGATATTCGCCCTTGCGTTCCTTTGATAACACATTCGAGTAGACCTTGCCGGTGGTGAGGTTGGAGAACTGGTTCAGATCCTCGTCGATGAACCGTTCGTAATGACCGAGGTCAAGGTCGGTCTCGGCGCCGTCCTCGGTGACATAGACCTCGCCGTGCTGATACGGACTCATCGTGCCGGGATCGACGTTGATGTAGGGGTCGAGCTTCTGGGACGCGACCTTCAGACCGCGTGCCTTGAGCAAGCGTCCGAGCGACGCCGCTGTGATGCCTTTACCGAGGCCGGATACTACGCCGCCTGTTACAAATATGTATTTCGTCATGATACTTTCCTTTCCCTGTATACACTGTCATAGGAGGTATGCCCTACGCGGGAATCCCCTGCCTTTTGCAGCCGGTCGGAATAACCGGGGGATTGCCGCAGATTTTGCACACGGGTTCAGAGCCTCGCGATGACAGGATTATTGTCACCTGTATTTCTCAATGATCATCTGTGCCGCCTGCATTTTGGTGATCCCTGCATCCATGGCGGCTTTTTCGATGGCCTTGTGCGCGTCATTCTCGTTCATGTCCTCGTTGTCGATGAGAAGCCATTTCGCGCGGTTGACGACGCGGATCTCTTCGAGTTTATTCTGTGCCTTGCCGGCCTTTTTCTCGACGGATCGCAGGCGTTCACGCGCTGAGATCAACAGCGACAGCGACTGGATGACCGTCTGCTGCGAGGCGGGCTTTTTGATCACGAATACGCCGTTGGAAGCCGCCTTGTGGACGATCTCGTCATACACTTCCGACGGCGCGAAGATCACCGCTATGGTTCCCGCCGAAAGACTGATGTCCATACACAGCCGTGTACCGAACTCATCCGTCAGCGGTGCGTTGACGACGACGAAGTCGTAGGTTTTTTCGAGAACCCCGCGGCGAGCAGCTCCGGCGTTGGTTGCGTGATCGGAGAGAAATCGTTCCGCAGAGAGGAGGGAGCCGAATTCGGTCGTAAACTTTTCGGTTTTTGATACGATCAGCGCACGATAAACGCGCTCTGACAATGACATTTCGCTCCCCTCCCTTTTAATTGTGATTTGTCATTCCGAGGAGGATGCGGCACGTGTGTCGCGTCCGACGCGGGAATCCCCTGTTGCCGATACCGGTCGAGAACGGGGATCGCCGCGGGATAAAGTCCTCGCTATGACATGATTGGCATAGATGCTTTACCGATTGCAGTACGCCTTGATCACGCTGCCCGGCAGATGATCTTTGATAAAGCTGTTATCCGCCGCGGCGTTACGCGCTTTGTCGACGGAATTCGGCAGCAGCATATAGTTCTTCTGTTCGCTGCCTGTCATGAAGATGATATCCTGATCGGTCGAGGGCGGCAGCTGCGTACGGCTTTCGATGCCGTCTACCGCCGCAAAGATCATCAGCGCAAAAGCGAGATACGGATTCGCTTCGGGATCGGGAGAACGCAGCTGCAGGCACGGATTGCCGTTTTTTGTCAGCGTTGCCGCGATCAGCTGGGCGCGGTTCTTCGACGACCATGTGATGAATTTCGGCGCTTTGAGGCGGCCGAACCGCTGGTAGGAGCTGTCGGTCGGATTGAGGAACACCGTCATCGCGGCGATATGATCGAGCATACCGGCGATGGCATAGTCGGTGACCTGTTCGCCGCTTTTGCTGTGGACGGACATTGTGATATGCAGCGCAGAGCCGGATTTGTCGGAGAACGGCTTCGGAGAGAAGTCGGCGAATAATCCGTTGCGCGCGGCGATCGTGCGGACGACGGACAGAAACGTCACGGTATTGTCGGCAGAGGTCAGCGGATCGGCGTACTTGAAGTCGATCTCGTTCTGACCGGGGCCCGCTTCATGGTGGGAGCTTTCGGGCGTGATGCCCATCTGCTCCAGCGTCAAACAGATCTCACGGCGCACGTTCTCACCCTTGTCGAGGGGCGCGATATCCATGTAGCCCGCGTTGTCGTAAGGGATGCGGGTGCCTTCGCCGTTTTCGTCGGTCTTGAAAAGATAGAACTGCAATTCGCTCTTGAAGTGGAAGGTATATCCCTTTTCCTTTGCATATTTGACCGCCTGTTTCAGGATCGCGCGCGTATCGCCCGCTACGGGGATCCCGTCGGAAAAGCTCAGCGTACAGAACATACGCACCACCTTACCGTGTTCCGGCCGCCACGGCAGGACCGTGATGGTACTCGCCTCGGGATGAAGGTAGATATCCTCGCCGTAGTCGCCGCCGAAGCCTGCGATATAAGACGCGTCGATCGGATAACCGCTTTCAAAGGCGCGCTGCAACTCGCCGCGCTGGATTGAAATGTTCTTCTGCACGCCGTAGATATCGCAGAAAGCGAGTCGGATGAACTTGACGTCCTCCTCTTCGATATATTGCATGATCTCCAGTTGTTCGTTGGTCATAATACCGCCTCTTTTCCGAGGAGAATACAGGAATCGGGTGTGGGCGAAGCCCCCCTCAGCCTTTCACTCTTCACTCTTCGTTCTTACGCGAATGGAGCTTGCTCAATTCGCAACATACATTTGTTGATAAGGATTCTTGCTGCTTGGGGTGATGACGGTGAAATCACCGCCCATGATCTCGTCGGCGTCATAGCCGAACAGATCGCAGAATTCACTGATATAGCCGCGGATCTCGTCAATATCCTCCGCATCCGCGGACGCCGCTGTTACCTGATGCGGGAAGTGGATGCCCTCGCATTTTGAACGCAGGTACATCCTGCCGCCGTGCATACCGGTGCAGGGGAAGTTGGCGACGATATCTTTTTCATCATTTGAGAGTCCCAGCACGATGATGATGCCGCCCGCCTGATACTCGCCGAGGAAGGAACCGGCTTTGCCGCCGATCACCAGCACGGGGATATGTTCTTTGTAGGCTTTCATATGGATGCCCGCGCGGTAGCCGGCATTCCCCTTGACATAGATCTTGCCGCCGCGCATCGCGTAGCCCGGCGCGTCGCCGATATTGCCGTAGACGTTGATCTGACCGGAATTCATCGTATCGCCGACCGCGTCCTGCGCGTTGCCGTAGACGTTGATGACGGCTCCGTTGAGGTAGGCGCCGAGGGCGTTGCCGGGGGTGCCGTAAATATCGATCGTTTTGCCGGACATCCCCGCCGCGATGAATCGCTGACCGAGAACGGAGCTGAGCTTGATGTTGTCATTTGCATCTCTGAGCTGTTCATTCAGACTTTTGTGATTTAACGCTTTAGCGTCCAACGACATCATTATACCACACCTCCCAGCGTTTTTCTACGGTAATTTTCGCCGAATGGCAATAAAGTTGCATTTTTTGTGAGAGCATCCGGATCATAAGCAGAGATATCCGCCTGTGTTCGGATGAGATTCGTATAGATTCCGGCGCTTTTCACGTCGCCGATGATGATGAATCCGACCAGCCTGTTGTTTTTGATAAAGAAGCGTTTGATGGATTTCTCGCCTTTTTCTTCGATCATCTGCGCGTTTTCATCGTTCGCGTAGGTGCCGGCGGTCATCATGTGCAGTCCCCAGAAACCGATGGAATTCATCGGGACGGCATTGTCGAATTCTGCGCTGCCGCCCGCCATATTCACACCCGCCGTATAGCCGCCGAGGTTGGCGTTAGGAAGCAGCGCCATGATGCGCTTATCGCCGAAGGAGATATCGTACTGCTCGACGCAGTCGCCCGCGGCGAAGATTCCGTCGACGGACGTTTTCATTTCATTATCAACGATGATCGCTCTGCCGCATGCGCCGCCCGCTTCCTTGAAGAAGCCGATATTCGGGCGAACGCCGAGCGCCAGAACCAGAACGTCGAATCCGATCTCGGAACCGTCCTTCATCATAGCGGTATTCCCGTCGAAACGATCGGCGGTGTTGCCGAGAGAGAAGCCGATCCCGCAGTTTTCGAGATGCTTTTGCACGATAGCGGCGCATTCGTCGTCGAGGATAGATGACAGCACGCGCGGCGCGAGATCGCAGACCGTGACAGACTGTACGCGATCGCGCAGTCCTTCGGCGCATTTGAGTCCGATCAGACCTGCGCCGATGATCAGCACACGGCTGTCTTTTGTGATCGCTTTCTCGATTGCAAAAGAATCGTCGACAGTCAGGAACGTATATTTGTTTTCGACCGTTTCCAGCCCTTTCATCGGGGGCACGAACGGCGATGAACCTGTACAGATACACAGCCTGTCATAGGGGATGGACTCCCCGTTTTTCAGCATGACCGACCGATTGTCTGTATCGATCGCGACTGCCTCCGAATGGATGACGCCGCAGTTGCTGCTTTCATAAAAATCGGCGCGCCGGCAATAGATGTTCTCCGCCTTGCTCTTGCCCTCGAGATAATAGGAGATCAGCGGGCGGAAGTAGGCAGGGTGATCCTCTTTTGAAATCACAGTGATACTGCCGTCGGGATCGACGGAACGGATACCGTCGATACAGGATACTGCGGCGGGACCGTTGCCGATGATAACGTATTTCATGT
This sequence comes from uncultured Ruminococcus sp., assembly GCA_902796225.1. Taxonomy (GTDB): domain Bacteria; phylum Bacillota; class Clostridia; order Oscillospirales; family Acutalibacteraceae; genus Ruminococcoides. The sequence continues at coordinate 80,221 of CADBOO010000030.1, read as the reverse complement.
CTGCACCTCCTCAAAAACGATCGCGCGGTTCGGACATCCCTGCACACACGCGGGGATATCGCCGTTCTTGACGCACAGCTCACACTTGAGGACGGTTTCGTTTTCGTCCGTCGTGATACAGCCGTAAGGACACAGCAGCATACAGCTCAGACACCCGACGCATTTGTCATGGTCGATGGTCACGACGCCGTCTGCGCCTTTTTGCAGCGCGCCGGAGATACAGCCTTTGATACAGATCGGATCCTCACAGTGGCGGCAGGACACGGCATAGTGGATCCTGCCGTCCTCCTCGACATGGATGCGGGGAGTGATCTTCTGATTCTTCAGCGCCTTAACCATATCCGCAAGACCGGAATTGGCAAACGCACAGTTATATTCGCAGAGATGGCACCCAAGGCACCATTCTTCATGTACAGTTACTCGTTTCATTCGCCCGCGTGTGAGATACCGAGAATCTCAAGCTCCTTTTCATTCAGACCTACTCCGCGCAGCATTAATCGGTTACCGCGCAGCGCTTCGATGGAATTGATTCCCATCAATCCCATCATCTCCTTGATCTCGTGTTTCCACGCGGTCAGGAGGTTGACCAGCCGTTCCTTGCCGGTCTCGGGATTCAGCCGTTTGACCAGCTCGGGATCCTGTGTCGCGATGCCCCAGTTGCACTTGCCGCTTTGGCAGGTGCGGCAGAGGTGACAGCCGAGCGCCAATAATGCAGAGGTCGCGATATAGCACGCGTCCGCACCGAGGGCGATCGCCTTGACGACGTCAGACGCCGAGCGTACCGAGCCGCCGACCACCAGCGACACATTCTGTCGGATACCTTCGTCACGGAGGCGTTTATCGACCGCAGCCAACGCCAACTCGATCGGGATACCGACGTTATCGCGGATGCGTGTGGGAGCCGCGCCCGTGCCGCCTCTGAAACCGTCGATCGCGATGATATCAGCGCCCGAACGCGCGATACCGGAGGCGATCGCGGCGATATTATGGACTGCTGCGACCTTGACGATGACGGGCTTTTGATACTCTGTCGCTTCTTTCAGGGAGAAAACAAGCTGACGCAGATCTTCTATACTATAGATATCATGGTGAGGCGCGGGAGAGATTGCGTCAGACCCCTCGGGGATCATACGCGTCTTGCTGACGTCCGCGCCGACCTTTGTGCCGGGCAAATGACCGCCGATGCCGGGCTTTGCGCCCTGACCCATCTTGATCTCGATCGCGGCGCCCGCCTCGAGGTAGTCCTTGTAAACGCCGAAGCGTCCGGACGCGACCTGTACGATGGTGTTCTTGCCGTATTGATAGAAGTCCTCGTGCAGACCGCCCTCACCGGTGTTGTAGCAGATGCCCAGCGCCTCGGCGGCGGTAGCAAGACTCTTGTGCGCGTTGTAGCTGATGGATCCGTAGCTCATCGCCGAGAACATGATCGGCAGCTCCAGCTCGATCTGCGGCGGCAGTTCGGTGTTGATCTCACCGTTTGCGTCGCGTTCGATATCGTGCGGCTTTTTGCCGAGGAACACGCGTGTTTCCATCGGCTCGCGCAGGGGATCGATGGAGGGATTCGTGACCTGGGAGGCGTTGATCAGGATCTTGTCCCAGTACACCGGGAACGGTTCGGGATTGCCCATCGAGCTGAGCAGCACGCCGCCGGTGTTCGCCTGCTTATAGATCTCCAGGATCGTATTCTGCTTCCAGTTCGCGTTGGTTCTCAGCGCCGCGTCGTTCTTTTTGATCTTCAGCGCGCGGGTCGGGCACAGACAGACACAGCGCTGACAGTCGACGCATTTTGTTTCGTCGCTGAGCATGACGTCGCCGTCGGGATCATAGCGATGAACGCCGTTCGCACACTGGCGTTCGCACACGCGGCAGCGGATACAGCGATAGTCGTTTCGCTCGACTTCAAATTCCGGTAATATGAAATTGATCGGCATTACAAAACACCGTCCTTTACTAAGGCGCTGCCGCACGATTCGCGGCGCACGCCTTGCTTGAATATTATTCCGTCATGATGCCCAATAATCGGCATCCTTACGTCAGTATGCAAGCCGATTGTTTGCACATCCTGACAAAAAATCTTACTTCGCAATCCGTACACCCTAATCATGCGGCATCACCTCAACAATAACAGGCTCGCCGCCGGCGGGCGACCAGATGCGGTCAATCTCGGGCGACATGATGCGGATCGCGGTCTCTTCGGACGCGATATAGACCATATCGTCCTTCTCCGCCGCGACCATCGACCGGAGCTTCAATCTATCGTTCAGCGCCATCAGACCGCCGGTATAGCCGACCACGATGGAAAACGGTCCCGTCATCAACAGAGAGCTGTAGATGGTGCGGAAGTAGGTCAGACGCTCGGCGTTGACTTCGTCCTTCTTGGCGATCGTGCTCCAGAACGGAGCCGCGATGATCTCTGCCATTTCTTTCGGGGTCAGTCCCTTGCGGCGCAGGAGAAAGTCCGCGATATACGCCATAACCTCGGTATCGGTCTGCAGCGTGCATTTGTAGCCGAACATCTCGATAAAGCGGCGGTTCGCGTCGTAGGAGCTGATCTCGCCGTTATGAACTACGGTATAGTCGAGCAGTCCGAACGGGTGAGAGCCGCCCCACCATCCGGGGGTATTCGTCGGATAGCGTCCGTGAGACGTCCACGCATAGCCCGCATATTCATCGAGCATATAGAAGCGTCCGACGTCCTCGGGAAAGCCGACAGCCTTGAACGCGCCCATGTTCTTGCCGGACGAAAAGACATATGCGCCGTCCATCTTGGTATTGATATGCATGACCACGCGCGCGGTGAACTCTTTTTCATCCAGCTGCGCCGAGCGCAAAACCGATTTCAGCGGATTGAGAAAATAGCGCCAGATGATCGGCTCGTCGGTGATCTCGGGGATCTTGCGGGTCGGGATCTCTTCGCTCAGGACGATCTCATACCGTTCTTTCAGGTATTCTTCAACCTCTTTTTTGATGTGTCTGTGGTCATAGAACAGATGGAATGCATAAAAGTCCTTATACTTCGGATAGATGCCGTAGCCCGCAAATCCGCCGCCCAGACCGTTCGAACGGTCGTGCATGGGGATCATGCTCTCGATGATCTTCTCTGCCGAAAAGCGCCGTCCTTCTCTGGATATCTCAGCCGCGATCGCGCAGCCCGACGGATTTCGGAATTGTCCTTCTCTCATAGTTTTCTTCCTTTCCCAAGCCTTCCCCTTGAGAGGAAGGCGCCGAATATCATGAGGCGGACAAAACGGAAGCGTTAAACTCCATCCCGTAAACTGCCATATCAAAAGCGTTTTCGCCTCATCTGCCGCTTTCGCGGTTCTCCTTCCCCGGGGGGAAGGCATAGAAAAAAGGCGTCACTCAGGGTGTTTCCTGAATGAACGCCTTTGCTCACTACCCGATTATTATAGCATCGCGCGGGGGATTTGTCAATCATATTTTTGACGGTTTTGCAGGATTTTCAAAAAAAGTTGCAAAAAACTTGAATTTCAGGCTTGACAAATGCAAATCAGGCGTGTATAATGCAACTCGTAAAGACAAAGGCGTCTTGAGCAAATCGCTCAGGGCGCCATTTTTTATTGTCGGAAGGAGTCAAGATTATGGCTAATGTAGCAGATTATTTCGGAAGTTTGGTATTCGATGACAAGGTGATGAAAGAACGCCTTGACGGCAAGATCTATGAAAAGCTTCGCCGTACCATCGATGAAGGCGAGAGCCTGAGCATCACGGTCGCCAACGCGGTCGCAGTCGCCATGAAGGACTGGGCGGTGGAAAAGGGCGCGACCCATTACACCCACTGGTTCCAGCCGCTGACCGGCATCACCGCCGAAAAACACGACAGCTTCATCTCTCCCTCGCCCGACGGCAGGGTCATCATGGAGTTCTCCGGCAAGGAGCTGATCAAGGGCGAGCCCGACGCATCCTCCTTCCCCTCCGGCGGCTTGCGCGCGACCTTCGAAGCCCGCGGCTATACCGCCTGGGATCCCACATCCTATGCGTTTATTAAAGGAAAGACCCTGTGCATCCCCACCGCGTTCGCATCCTACAGTTCCGACGCGCTGGATAAGAAAACACCGCTGCTCAGGTCGATGCAGGCGCTGAATACACAGGCGCTGCGTATCCTGAAGCTGTTCGGCAACGAAGACGTCAAGAAGGTCGTCACCTCTGTCGGTCCCGAACAGGAATACTTCCTTGTTCCCAAGGAGCTGTATGCGAAGCGCAAAGACCTGATCTACACCGGGCGAACCCTGTTCGGCGCACGCCCGCCCAAGGGACAGGAGCTGGACGATCACTATTTCGGCACCATCAAGCCCCGCGTCCTCGCCTATATGGAGGACCTCAACGACGAGTTGTGGAAGCTCGGGATCCTCGCCAAGACCCAGCACAACGAGGTCGCTCCCGCACAGCACGAGCTGGCGCCGATCTACTCCACCACCAACGTCGCAACCGACCACAACCAGCTTACCATGGAGATCATGCAGAAGGTTGCCGAGCGTCACGGACTTGTCTGCCTGCTGCACGAAAAGCCTTTCAAGGGCGTCAACGGCTCCGGCAAGCACAACAACTGGTCGATCGGCACCGATACCGGCGTCAACCTGCTGACGCCCGGCGAGACTCCCTATGAAAACGTACAGTTCCTGCTGTTCCTCGTCGCGGTCATCAAGGCGGTCGACGAGTATCAGGACTTATTAAGACTGTCCGTCGCGACAGCCGGCAACGATCACCGTCTGGGCGCAAATGAAGCGCCGCCCGCCGTGATCTCCATCTTCCTCGGCGACGAGCTGTCTGCCGTACTCGACGCGATCGAGAATGAACACGAATATGCCGGTGCAAAGCAAAAGTACATGAAGCTGGGCGTCGACGTCCTGCCGCAGTTCAGACGCGATACCACCGACCGCAACCGTACCTCACCGTTTGCCTTTACCGGCAACAAATTCGAGTTCCGTATGCTGGGCTCCTCTAACTCTATCGCCTGCTGCAACATGATGCTCAACTCCGCTGTTTCGGAATCCCTGAAGCAGTTCGCGGATATTCTGGAAAAGTCCGATGACTTTGAAAACGACGTTCATAATCTGATCCGCGACACCATCAAGGCGCACAAGCGCATCATCTTCAACGGCAACGGCTACGACGACGCGTGGATCGAAGAAGCCGAGAAGCGCGGGCTGTCCAACCTCAAAACGACCGCCGACGCGATGCCGCACCTGCTCGATGAAAAGAACGTCACGATGCTGACTTCGCATAAGGTATTCACCCAGGCGGAGCTTGAGAGCCGTATGGAGATCATGCTCGAGAACTACGTCAAACAGGTCAATATCGAGGCGCTGACCATGGTCGATATGACCGGAAAGCAGATCATCCCCGCGATCGAGACCTATCTCGGCAAGCTGCTGAAAAACGTTTCCATGAAAAAGGCGCTCTCCGCAGATATCAGCTGCGCCTATGAGACCGCCAACATCGAGAAGCTCTCCGCCGCGTGCGACGAGATGAGCGCAAACGCCGGTATTCTCGAGCGCCTCGCGGATCATCTGAGCCACATCGACGACATCGTCGATCAGGCGAACTTCGTCCGTGACGAGATCCTGCCCCAGATGGACGTCCTGCGCGAGTATGCCGACGCGGCAGAATCGGTAGTCGATGCAGAATTGTGGCCTCTGCCGACATATGGGGAGTTGCTTTTCGGCGTGAGATAAGGTATAATGAATTGAGATGGCTCATGATTTGCCTGCGGTATGAATTGGCTTCGTCATCATTTGCATCAATGCATGAAATGCAATTCATGACTCCGTCAATTCAAAAAACTTGTTTTCAAATCATGATGCCCGCGTCAATTCATTTAACAAAGGAGAACTCCCTATGTGTGGAATCGTAGGATATGTCGGGCCGCGCGACTGTACGGACGTACTGGTATCGGCGCTGACCAAGCTCGAATACAGAGGCTATGACTCAGCCGGTATCGCTGTCTTTGAAGACGGAAAGATCGCCGTCGCCAAAACCAAGGGCAGACTGACCGATCTGGTCGCCAAAATGGAAAAGGAAGGCAAGCCCATGGGTCATGCCGGCATCGGTCACACCCGCTGGGCGACCCACGGCGAACCGTCGGATGTTAACTCGCATCCCCATTCGGGACGACGCGTCACCATCGTCCACAACGGCATCATCGAGAACTACAAGCAGTTAAAGCAGTTTTTGATCGATAATGAGCGTACCGAGTTTTTGAGCGATACCGATACCGAGGTCGTCGCACAGCTCCTGGACTTCTACTATGACGGCGATCCGATCAAAGCGATCCGCCGCACGATGCACGAAATCCGCGGTTCGTTCGCGCTGGGCATCATCTTTGCCGACAAGCCCGAGACCGTCTATGCGATCCGACGCGAATCGCCGCTGATCGTCGGTCAGGGCAAGGGCGAGGTGTTCATCGCCTCCGACGTTCCCGCGATCATCAAATATACAAAGGACTATTACCTGCTGGAGCATAACGAGATCGCCGTGCTGAAAAACGGCTCGGTGAGCTTCTGCACCCTGCACGGACGGATGCTCGACAAAGAGCTGAAGACCGCCGACTTTGATGAGGACAGCGCCGAAAAGGGCGGCTATCCGCACTTCATGATCAAAGAGATCCACGAACAGCCCACCGCGGTCAAGACCACCATCACCCCGCGTATCGAGAACGGCATGCCGGATCTTTCCGAGTGCGGCATCACACCCGAAACGCTGAAAAAGGTGAACAACATCTTCATCGTCGCGTGCGGCACAGCGATGCACGCGGGTATGGTCGGCAAGTATATCATTGAAAAATACGCGCGCGTATCGGTCACGGTCGATATCGCGTCCGAGTTCCGTTACCGTGATCCGCTGATCGGCGAGGGCGACCTCGTGATCATCATCAGCCAGTCCGGCGAGACCGCCGACAGCAAGGCGGTGCTGAATCTGGTGAAGGAAACCGCCGCGAAATCGCTCGCCATCGTCAACGTCAAGGGCAGCTCGATCGCCCGTGAAGCCGACATGGTCATCTACACCCACGCGGGTCCCGAGATCGCCGTCGCCTCCACCAAGGCGTACATGGTACAGCTTGCGGTCATCTACCTGCTGGCGTTCGAAATGGCTTACGCCAAGGGCAAGATCGACGAGGGCAAGTGTCAGCGGCTGACTGCCGAGCTGGCGCGTATGCCCGGCGTCATCGAGGACACGATCGGCAAGGTGGTCGATCAGTGCCAGTACATCTCGACCAAGCTGATCACCGCCGACAGCCTCTTATACATCGGGCGCGGACTGGACTATGCGCTGTCGATGGAAGGCTCTCTGAAGCTCAAGGAGATCAGCTATATCCACTCCGAGAGCTATGCGGCGGGCGAATTAAAGCACGGCACCATCTCGCTGGTCGAGGACGGAATGCCCGTGATCGCCGTCGCTACCCAGAACCGCCTGATCGAAAAGACCGTATCCAACATCAAAGAAGTCAAGGCAAGGGGCGCATTAACCATCGTTATCTGCGACGAAGAAGCAGATATCGACAAGGATGCGGCGGATTATCTGATCCGCATCCCGAAGCGCTACGAAGTGCTGATGCCGATGGTCGCGACCGTCCCGATGCAGCTTTTGGCTTACTACACCTCGGTCAACAAGGGCAACGACGTTGACAAACCGCGGAATCTCGCAAAATCCGTCACGGTAGAATAAACATTGTTTTTCACAGGCATTGTCCTGTAGTATAACTCTCTGTACAAAGGCGTACTCTGATTCTTTCGGGGTACGCTTATTTTTTTATAGGAAGGTGATCTTATGACAGTAGAATTTTGGTTTTTGATCGGAGCCGCATTGGTATTCTGGATGCAGGCTGGCTTCGCGATGGTAGAGGCAGGCTTTACCCGTGCGAAGAACGCCGGCAACATTATCATGAAGAACCTGATGGACTTCTGTATCGGCACGGTAGTGTTCGCACTGCTCGGATACACCATCATGATGGGCGAAGATACCCTGTTCGGACTGATCGGTATCCCGAATATGGATCTGTTCGCTCACTTCAAAGAGTTTATCGCAAGTCCCGCAAACGGCGATTTCACAGCCGCTTCGACATTCGTATTCAACCTCGTTTTCTGCGCGACGACCGCGACGATCGTTTCCGGCGCGATGGCAGAACGGACAAAGTTCTCCGCTTACTGCATCTATTCCGGCGTGATCTCGCTGTTCATCTACCCCATCGAAGCGCATTGGATCTGGGGCGGCGGCTGGCTGAGTCAGCTCGGCTTCCACGATTACGCCGGTTCCTGCGCGATCCACATGGTCGGCGGTATCGCAGCGCTGATCGGCGCGGCTGTCTTAGGCCCGCGTCTCGGCAAATATGAGCGCGACGAAAACGGTAAGGTCGTCAAGGTCAACGCCTTCCCCGGCCACAACATCGTCATCGGCGCTCTGGGCGTATTCATCCTGTGGCTGGGCTGGTACGGCTTCAACGGCGCTGCCGCAACCACTCCCAGTGAACTTGCTTCTATCTTCCTGACCACCACGATCGCTCCCGCAGTCGCGACCTGCACCACGATGATCTTCACATGGGTCAAAAACGGCAAGCCCGATGTTTCGATGTGTCTGAACGCTTCGCTGGCAGGTCTGGTCGGTATCACCGCAGGCTGTGATGCGCTCGACGCCATCGGTTCGACCGTTGTCGGTATCGTTTCCGGTATCCTCGTAGTGGTCGTGGTCGAAGTCCTCGATATGAAGCTGCATGTCGACGATCCCGTCGGCGCGGTCGGCGTCCATATGGCAAACGGTATCTGGGGTACGATCGCAGTCGGTCTGCTGGCAAACCCCGACGCTCCCGCAGGACTGTCCGGTCTGTTCTACACCGGCGACTTCAAACAGCTCGGCTTACAGTTCTTAGGCTTTGGCTCTGTTGCAATTTACGCGACGATCATGATGATCATCACCTTTGTCATCATCAAAAAGACCATCGGTCTGCGCGCGTCCGCAGAGGAAGAGATCATGGGTCTGGATATCACCGAACACGGTCTGCCCTCCGCTTATGCGGGCTTTATGTCAGCGCATGAGGACTATTCGACCTACGGCGAGGACGTCACTGTCGTCACCGGCAGCACTCCCGTTGCCGAAGCTGTCGAGGTCAAGGCGGTACCGTCCTTCGACGGCGACGCCAAATTCACCAAGGTCGAAATCATCTGCAAGGAAGCGAAGTTTGAAAAGCTCAAGAGAGCGATGGCAAAGCTGGGCATCACCGGCATGACCGTCACTCACGTTATGGGCTACGGTTCTCAGAAGGGCAAGCCCGAGTATTACAGAGGCGTTCCGATGGAAACGAACCTGCTGCCTAAGATCCAGGTCGAGATGGTCGTCTCGGCGATCCCCGTCCGCGACGTGATCGAGACCGCGAAGAAGGCGCTGTATACCGGACATATCGGCGACGGCAAGATCTTTGTCTATGACGTCGAGAACGTCGTCAAGATCCGCACCGGCGAAGAAGGCTACGACGCCCTGCAGGGTGATGAATAACCGGACTTTCGGGCAGTCAGAATACCGAATAGGTTTAGTTTCCTTTCCCGGCCTATCTATTTCGACATGAATAATAACTCTCATGCAGTTGCTCTTATTGCACACTCCGACTGCCCTTAAGTTATACAGGCTGTGATTCTCAGAATTGCAGCCTGTATTCATTTGACAATCGATTCTGCAGAAGTATCATACAATTCTGTTGCAAATAGCTCGAATCCATCGCTGTATGATCTCAAAAAATACCCCCGATCGTCAGATTTCGGTCTGACTTTCGGGGGTCGTTTCATTTCAAACGGAGATGATTTGAGAAGCATGGATCGCAAGCGCGTGATCCGGGTGCATCGATCATGCCTCAGAGGGGCTTCATGCTCAATCTTCTCTGTGGTCAAAGACTCTCTTGGTTTTTTTCTCGGAACGCGGCAGGGTGCCGACGGATACGACGACGACCTTGGGGGTCACGCTCATCTTGGATTTAAAGAGGCTGCGGATGATCTCGCCTGTCTTGTCAAAGTTGACGCGGCCTTCCGCTTCGACCGTCAGCAGGATGATATCGCGGTTCTTCTCCTCATCGTGAGCGATATCGATCTTGTACTCGCTCGATACGCCGTCGACCGTGCCGAGCAATTCCTCGACCTGGCTGGGGAACATATTGACGCCGTGGACCTTGAACATATCGTCGCTTCTGCCCCTGATCGTATCCAATCTGGGATAACGGCTGCCGCAGGGGCATTCACCGGGGATGATGCGCGACAGATCATGGGTGCGGAATCGGAGCAGCGGCGCGCCCTCTTTGACAAGGGTGGTGATGACGATCTCGCCCTCTTCGCCGTCGGGAACATTTTCTCCGGTCACGGGATCGATGATCTCGGTATAGAGATAGTCATCCCAGATGTGCATTCCGGTCTGAAGGCTGCAGTTCACGCCGATGCCGGGGCCGTATATCTCAGTGAGGCCGTAGATATCGTACAGCTCGATCCCCAGCTCGTTCGCGATATACTCGCGTTTTTTATCGCTCCATCTCTCGGAGCCGATGACGCCTTTTTTCAGGCAGATCTTATCCTTGATCCCGCGCTTATTGATCTCCTCCGCCAGCAGGAGCGCATAGCTGGAGGTGGCGCAGATAACGGTGGCGCCGAGATCCTGCATCATCTGGAGCTGCTTTTCGGTATTGCCGGGACCCATCGGGATTGCCATAGCGCCGAGCTTTTCGCAACCCGCCTGAAAACCGATGCCCGCAGTCCACAAGCCGTAGCCGGGCGTGATCTGGATGCGGTCGTCCTTGGTGATCCCCGCGGTCTCGTAACAGCGCGCGAACATCGTCGCCCAGTCGTCGACGTCCTTTGCGGTATAAGGGATGATGACCGGCTTGCCGGTCGTGCCCGACGAGGAATGGATGCGGACGATCTCGCTGTCCGGCGCCGCCTGGATGCCGAGAGGATACGCGTTGCGAAGCTCCGCTTTATCGATAAAGGGAAGCTTTTGGAAATCCTCGGGGGTCTTGATCTCGGTGATCCCTGACTCCCGGTAAATCTTCGCAAAATAATTGTCTGATTTGAGGATCGCCTGCAGACGATCATTGACGAGCGCTAATTGCTTTTCACTGATTTGCATATTGGTTTACTCCTATCTTACTGCCGGCGTCGAAAGCCGCCAGATTCTTTTCCTGAAAACGTTCGGGGACGATCCTGACGATCGTGTTGCGGATCGTATCCGCGCCGATGCCGAGCTTCCCCGTGCCTGCCGCCGCGCCGATAACGGCGACGTTGAAGAATTTTGACGATCCGAACGGCGCGCACAGCGCGTCGGAATCGACGACAAGGCAATCGCATTTTGACTGCAGAAAAGCGATCTCCTCTTTTCCGTCATATCCTTCAGAGCTGCCGAGGGTCGTCGGCTTGACCGGAACGCGGTTCACGATCACGAAGCCGTCTTTTTTGAGGTAGCGCAGATTGCGTACCGCTTCGCTCGGCTCGAAGGCGATCAGCAGATCCGCCCCGCCGACGGGGATCAGCGGCGAATACGCACCCTCCCCTATCCGTACATGGCTGGTGACGGAACCGCCGCGTTGCGCCATACCGATGGTCTCGGCGGAATGTACCGCGCTGCCTTCATCCATCGCAGACGCCGCGATGATTTTAGAGGCGAGGACGGTTCCCTGACCGCCGACGCCGCATATCATAATATCCTTTTTCATCCTTCGGCACCTCCTATCGCATTGACGGGACACAGCTTTGCGCACAGTCCGCAGCCGGTGCAAAGGTTCTCGTCGATGACGGCTTTTCCGTCGGTGACCGAGAGCGCCGGACAGCCGATCTCTTTGATACATCTCAGACAGCCGATACACGTTTCGCTGTCGACGCGCAGCTTTTTATCCGGCTTTGTGATCGCGACGCAGGGCGATTTGAAGATGATCGCCTTGACGCCCTTGAGCGCAGCGCACTCTTTGACCGCCGCGATCGCCGCGTCGAGGTCCAGCGGATCGACCGTGACGACTTTTTCCACGCCGACAGCAAGCAGGATCTTTTCGATGCTGACCTTCTCTACCGGCGTCGCCATCAGATTTCTGCCGGTTCCGGGGTGCGGCTGGTGACCGGTCATCGCGGTGGTGGAATTATCCAGCACACACAGGATCATGTCGGCGGCGTTGTACACGGCGTTGACGACGCCGGTGATCCCGGACGCAAAGAACGTCGAATCACCGACAAACGCAAAGGATACCGCGTCGGGATCCATATGATCAAAGCCCTGCGCCATCGTGACGCCTGCGCCCATGCAAAGGCAGGTGTCGACCATATCCAGCGGCATGGCGTTGCCCAGCGTGTAACAGCCGATATCGCCGCAAAAAACGGCTTTTTTGCCTTTCATCGCCCGCTTGACCGCATAGAAGGACGCGCGGTGGGGACATCCGGCGCACAGCACCGGCGGTCTCATCGGAGGCTGCGGCGCGCCGGCGTGATCGGCGCCGGTTTCGTCAAATTCCATGCCCAAAAAGCGGCTGATGATCCGTCTTGCGCTGTCGGCGTCATTCTCGCCGCTCGGCGGCACGTCGCCGGTCAGCTTGCCGCGGACATCGAGTTCCAGATGATGCTTGCCGATCAGCTTCAACAGGCTTTCCTCGATATACGGGCTGAGTTCTTCAAAGCACAGCGCCTCGCTCACGCCCTCGAGCGCTTTCAGCAGAAAACGCTCCGGCAGAGGATGAGGCGTTCCCACCTTGATCAGTCGGATCTCCGGGTGATCCTTCAGATACTCCGCCGCATACGCATAGCTGACGCCCGTCGCGATGACCGCCTTATTTGAATCGCCCGATACCGTGTTGAAGCGGCAGGACGAAAACTCCTCGCCGATCTCAACATTCCTTTTTTCTATCATCGCGTGGTTCAGATATGACAGCCGCGGAAAGATGACCCACTTTTTAGAGTCCTTGACAAAGCCCTCGTATTCCTTTGCTTTGAACGTATCCGGCGCGTCGATGGAGGCATAGGCGTGATCGACCCTGGTGGTGGGGCGCAGGATCACAGGCGTCTTGTATTTTTCGGAGCAGACGAAAGCCTCCTGTACCATATCAAAAGCCTCTTCCGGCGAAGAGGGATCGAATACGGGGATGCGCGCGAATTCGGCAAAGCGTCTGGTGTCCTGTTCGGTCTGCGACGAGATGGGACCGGGATCGTCGGCCGACACAACGACCATGCCGCCCTTTACGCCGACATAAGCAAGGCTCATCAGCGGATCCGACGCGACGTTCAGACCGACCTGTTTCATCGTCACCATCGCTCTTGCGCCGCAGTATGCCGCGGCTGCCGCGACCTCCATCGCTGCTTTTTCATTGACGGACCATTCCACATAGGTCCCCTCGTGCGGGTATTTGGCAACCGTTTCGATAATCTCCGAGGACGGCGTGCCCGGGTAGCCAGCAACCAGATTGACGCCCGCCTTCAATGCGCCCAAAGCGATTGCGCCGTTACCCATTACATATTGTTTACTCATTTCATCATCCTCTTGTGCGGCGGTCGCCGCACGTTGTCATTCTGCTTTACAGCATACTTTCAGATGCGCTCGGCTGCGCACTGACTTTTCAACTTTACTATCATATCACATTTCGCCGTAGTTTTCTACCCCGTTGAAAAAAAGATTTACAGAACGCCAAAGTGAAGCGGCTGTCGCAGGATGGATGCAACAGCCGCCGAAATCACCCTTAACAGCGTCCTCGTTTATCTGAAACCCGTCAAGATGTTTCGTGCTTATAAAACAAAACACCCCCGAAAGCCGGACGTCGGTCTAACTTTCGGGGGTCGGAACTGCATCGTGTGACAGCCCTGTTGCTGTTATTGTTTTACCGGATCAGAAAGGTGATTACTCGCCCTCGCTGATGGAGCAGTACATGAAGTACTTGTAGCCGAGCGGGTTGGAGAAGAAGCCGCTGACGCTGGAATCCAGCATGTACAGATCGGTGTAGTAGTAGATCGGGCAGATACAGCCTGTGGACATGAGCATATCCTCAGCTCTGTGCATCAGCTTATAGCGTTTCTCGGAATCGGTGCAGGCTTTGATTGTGGAGATCAGAACGTCATAGGTCTCAGCCCATGTGCCGTTCTCGACCTTGGTGTCAAATCCGAGATCGGTCAGATCGAGGCTGTATGCCTTAACCTTGGCGTTGTCGCCCTTACCGAACTGGATATCGTTGTTGCCGGAACCGGAGGTCCACATATCGAGGAAGCAGATCGGATCGTTGTAGTCTGCGATCCAGCCGTTACGGGCGATCGAGAAGTCGCCGGACTTACGGGTCTGCAGGAAGGTGTTCCACTCCTGGTTCTCCAGCTTCATGGTGATACCGACGCTGTCGAACGCAGCCTGGATGTATTCACCGATCGCCTGATGCGCTTCGGAGGTGTTGTACAGATAGGTCAGAGAAGGCATATTGGTGAACTTCTTGGAGCTCTCGTCATACTTGTAATACTTCTTGAGGATCTCAACAGCCTTCTGGAAGTTTGCCTCGAACGCCTCTGCAGAGGTATCGAAGTAACCGACATAGTCTTCGCTGACACCGGTGTTCTTATAGAACTCGGAGCCGTCTGCATCGGTCAGACCCATCGCGACAAAGGAGGAAGCGGGAACTTCGCCGCCCTGAGCGATATCGTTGACGATGTAGTTACGGTCGAGGATCAAAGACAGCGCGGAACGGATCTCGCTCTTCGCAGCTTCTGCCTCAGCGCCCTTAAGCTCGGAATCCTCGGGAAGGATGTTCTCGTTGATGTTCCAGCATACATAGTAGGTGCCGATCTGGCCGACATTGTGGAACTGATCCGCATACTCTTCCTTCAGGGTAGCGATCTCGTCGGTGGGAACGTCGTCGATCAGTTTCCAGTCGCCGTTTTTGAAGTTGGTGAGCTGGTTGTTCGCGTCGTCGGAGAGATAGAATTCGATGGTGCCCATCTTGACCTTGTCAGCGTCGGGATGGTCGGGGTTGTACTTGAGGGTGATCAGAGAATCGTGATCCCAGCTGTCCAGCTTGTACAGGCCGTTGCAGACATAGGTAGAGGGATCGGTAGCCCATTTGTCGTTCTTGACAACGTCTTCACGAACCGGGAAGTAAACCGGGAACGCAAGAAGCTCGTTCCAGTAAGGAACGTCGTTCTTCAGTGTGACAACCAGAGTCTTGTCGTCGGTAGCCTTGACGTTCAGCTCGGCGTCGGGATTGACAGCCTTGCCGTCAGCGTCGACCTCGGTGATCTTGTCATAGCCGTCGACAACCTCGAACATGTAGCCGTAGTCGGCTGCGAGCTCCAGAGAAGCAGCGCGCTTCCATGCGAACTCAAAATCTTTTGCAGAGACGTCTTTGCCGTCGGACCACTTCAGACCATCGCGGAGGGTGTAGGTGTAGGTAACGGTGCCGTCGTCGTTCTTGACGCCTTCTGTCAGCTCTTCGGCTGCATCAGCAACGATCTCGAGCTTGCCGTCGTCGTTCTGCGACCACTTCGCAAGACCGGAGAACAGGTGGACCAGCATGGTCGCGCCGTCAACCGCACTGTTCAGCGCAGGATCGATGGTGTCGGGCTCGGATGCGATACAGACCTCGATCTTGGTGTCATCGAGGTTGACTTCTTCCGAATCGCCTTTTTTCTTGTCGCTGCCGCCGCAAGCGACAAGGCTGACGACCAGAGCTGCTGCAAGCAGAAGAGCCAGTAATCTTTTTGCTTTCATTTTAGGTCATTCCTTTCAAAAAATTATATTTTCAGCGAGCAGCCGTCAGGCTTGCTCACAACCTAAACATAATCGTAAACAGCAGGGGACTCTGTCCCCGCCTGATCCCTGCCTTTTCATTGACAGGTTTGTTTTTGATCAATCGTTGATCTCGTCGATCCTGTGACAGGCGACGAAATGTCCGGTCGATACTTCCCTGAATTCGGGCATCGATTCCGCACAAGCCTCTGTTGCGTATTTGCAGCGGGTGCGGAACGGACATCCGGAGGGAGCGTTCAGCGGGCTGGGGATATCGCCGGTCAGCGCGATTCGCTGATTTGCGCGCGCGATCTTGGGATCTGGTACCGGAACCGCAGACAGCAGCGACTTTGAATACGGATGCAGCGGGCGGTCGTAGATCTCGTTCGCCGGCGCAAGCTCGACCATTTTTCCCAGATACATGACCGCGATGCGGTCGGAGATATGCCGTACAACCAACAGGTCGTGGGCGATGAACAGGTAGGTCAGACCAAGCTTTTCCTGCAGCTCGTCAAACATATTGATGACCTGCGCCTGGATGGAAACGTCCAGCGCGGAAACCGGTTCGTCACAGACGATAAAGTCAGGATTGACCGCCAGTGAACGCGCGATGCCGATACGCTGGCGCTGACCGCCGGAGAACTCGTGCGCATAGCGCGCCGCGTGCTCGCTGTTCAGTCCGACATAACCCATCAGCTCAAGGATGCGCTCCTGACGCTCCGACTTGGAGGCGCACAGCTTGTGGACGTCCAGCGGTTCGCCGATAATATCGGCGACCGTCATGCGGGGATTCAGCGAAGAGTACGGATCCTGAAAAACCATCGTGGCTTTCTTGCGGAACTCTCTGATATCCGCTTTGGACTTGATCTGCTTGCCGTCATACCAAATCTCGCCGCCGGTAGGCTTATAAAGATGGAGGAGCGTGCGTCCGACGGTGGTTTTGCCGCAGCCGGACTCGCCGACAAGACCGAGGGTCTCGCCTTTATTGATAGAGAACGATACGCCGTCGACCGCCTTGAGCGGCTTCGAGCGGAAGATCCCCGTATTGATCATAAAGTATTCTTTCAGATCCTTGACTTCAATCAGCGGTTTTTTCTCAGCCAAGGTCATCACCGCCTTCTGTGGCTGTTTCGGAGTCGATCTCGATCGAACCGTCCTCAACGCCTTTTTTCACATTCATCCAGCACGCCGCCGCATGGTCGTCGTTGATCTGCATGCGCTCGGCGCGGTGATGGATACAGATCTTCATCGCGTTGTCACAGCGCGGCGCAAACGGACAGCCCTCGGGCATATTCAAGAGGTCGATCGGGGTGCCGGTGATCGGCTGCAGCCTGTGGCCTGCCGTATCGGCGGTCGGGATCGAACGCATCAAGCCCTTGGTGTACTCGTGGCGGGGATTGTAGAAGATCTCGTCCGCGGTGCCCTGCTCGCAGATGGATCCGGCGTACATGACGATGACCTCGTCGCACATCTGTGCAACAACGCCGAGATCGTGGGTGATCATGATGATCGCCATACCCAGCTCCTCCTGCAGCTGACCCATCAGCTCGAGGATCTGCGCCTGGATGGTAACGTCCAGCGCGGTAGTGGGCTCGTCCGCGATCAGGATATCCGGCTCGCACGCAAGCGCCATCGCGATCATCACGCGCTGACGCATACCGCCGGAGTGCTCGTACGGATATTGCTTCATGCGCTTTTCCGGCTCGTTGACGTTGACGAGCTTGAGCATCTCGATCGCACGCTCTTTTGCCTGCTTTTTGTTGCGGGGCGTATGGAGCATGATCGCCTCGATCAGCTGTTTGCCGATGGTATAGGTCGGGTTCAGCGAGGTCATCGGATCCTGGAAGATGATCGAGATCTTGTTGCCGCGGATGTTCTTCATGACCTTTTCGCCCGCGCCGACCAGCTCCTGACCGTCGAGCTTGACAGAACCGCCGATGATCTTTCCGGTGCCGGCGAGGATCTGCATGATGGAATATGCGGTCACGGATTTACCCGAGCCGGACTCGCCGACGATACCGAGGACCTTGCCCCTGTCAAGGGTAAAGGATACGTCGTTGACGGCTTTGACTTCGCCTGCGTCGGTGAAGAAGGAGGTTTGTAAGTGATTGACTTCCAATAATGCCATGGTATCGCCTCCTTAATCATTCAGCTTCGGGTCGAACGCGTCGCGGAGACCGTCGCCGAAGAGGTTAAGGCTGAGAACGATCAGAGAGATCATGATCGCCGGGATGATCAGTCGGTAGGGGTAGGTGCTGATACCGTTCAGCGCGTCGGATGCAAGCGATCCGAGCGACGGCATCGGCGCGTCTACGCCGAGTCCGAGGAAGGACAGATAGCTCTCGGTGAAGATCGCCGAGGGGATCTGCAGCGCCGCCGAAATGATGATGACGCTGATGCAGTTAGGGATCAGATGCTTTTTGATGATCCATCTTCCCTTTGCACCGGTCGCCTTGGCGGACAGAACATATTCCTGCTCTCTGAGCGAGAGGATCTGGCCGCGGACAAGGCGCGCCATGCCGACCCAGTAGAGCAGCGCAAAAACGATAAACAAACTGATGATATTCGAGCCGACGGACTCAAGGAAGGTACCGGACAGGTCGAGCGATTGCTTGAGCACTGCCGACAGCAGGATGACCATCAGCATATCGGGCAGCGAATAGATGACGTCGACAAACCGCATGATGATCATATCGACCTTCCCGCCGAAGTATCCCGAGACTGAACCGATCAGCATACCGATGACCAGTACGATGATACTGGCAAAGAAGCCGACCGCCAGCGATACGCGGGTACCGTAGATGACGCGGATGAAATAGTCGCGTCCGGATTTATCGGTGCCGAAAATATGCGGGAACACGCTCTCACCGTCGTCGATCCTCTGCTGCTCGGTTTCGCCGTACTCAAACGGAGAAAGATTCTTGTAGGAAGAGTCGACGGGCTTGCCGGGCTGGACGCCGAGCTGCTGGTCGTAGGAATACGGCCAGAAGAACGGGATCACGATGCTGGAAACGGTGATCAGAACGATAATGATAAAGCTGACAAAGGCGACCTTGTTTTTATACAGTCGCCTGATGCCGTCCTTGAAAAAGGTCGAGGACGGACGCATCTGGACCAGATACTCTTTTTCTTCATCTGTCGCGGGAATAAAGGAGTCCAGATCTACATGAAACGTAAACTTTTTCTTCATGCCTGTCCCCCCTTATTCAAACTGGATACGCGGATCGACGACCTTGTAGAGGATATCCGTGATCAGGTTCATCACGACGATCAGCGCCGCGAGAATGATCGTGGTACCCATGATCAAGGGATAATCACGCGAGGTGATGCTGTTGACGAACGCTCTGCCGATACCGGGGACGTTGAAGATCTTTTCAACGACCAGCGAACCGGTAACGATATACGCGAGCATCGGTCCGACATAGGTCAGAACGGGGATCAGGGAGTTCTTCATCGCGTGACCGAAAATGATGCGCGGACCGGAAACGCCCTTTGCTTTAGCCGTGCGGATATAATCCTGACCGAGAACGTCCAGCATGGATGAACGGGTCAGACGGGTGATGTACGCCATCGGATACAGCGCAAGTGTGATGACAGGCAGCACCAGACCTCCCGCCTTTGTGCCGTTGGCGGGAAACCATCCGAGGCTTTGTGAGAATATCAACAGCAGCAGCGTACCCATGATAAACGATGGCATGGATACGAACGCCGTCGTAAACACCATAATAAATCGATCGATAAATTTGTTTCGCCGCAAGGCTGCGACCGCCCCGAAGACGATGCCCAGCAGCGTCGCGATGCCTGCCGCCATCAAGCCGAGCTTGAGAGAGGTCTCCATACCGTCGGAGATGATATCATTGACGGAACGTCCCTTCTTTTTCAGAGAAGGTCCGAAGTCGAATTCTGTGACGATACCCTTGAGGTATTCGACATACTGTTCCCCGGGGGACTTATCCAGACCGTACTTGGCTTCCATCGCCTGCTTGATCGCTTTCGGAGGTTCTTTTTCTCCGACGAACGGGCCGCCCGGGACCGCATGCATAACGAAAAATGTGATCGTTATGACGATCCAGATCGTGAAAATCGCCAGCAATATGCGCTTGACGATATACCACAACGTTTTTGTGTTCATACTCATCCTACCTTGACTAATCTTAAAACAGCTGTGATTCAGGGTGCGTAGGCGCTGCTTTACAATAGCATTCCGTAACCGAAAGCGTGATCTGTTCGACATGGTTACCGTATGCTATCACTAATGAAACATTGTAACATATCGGCGGCAATATTACAAGCATAACCATCACATGCTTCCTGCTTTTTGTGCAAATCGACTCATTTTTAATTCAAAATCTATTCGTTTTACACAAAGAACGTTTTTGTTCATGACAAAAAGGCTTGTCGCTGAAGACGAATTGTCATTTCCGAACGCAAGCGAAAAAGCCCAAATCGCTGTCTGTTCCGCCGCTCAGGCATTCGAACCGATACGGTCGGACAGATCCGCAATACGAGCCTTCGCCGTGCACAGGATGACACAACTTAGGGGGGCTGTCGCATGCCCGGCGCAACAGCTCCCCTGCTTTCTCTTCCTGCAAAAACGATCCGGGTCACAGCTCAAGCAGCATACAGACCAGCTCCTGGTACCCGGTTATGCGTGACTTGAATCCTCTGGGATTGCGTCCGAATTCGACAAAGCCCAGATTCCGATACATGGCAATTGCCCGTTCGTTTTCCGCGACGACGTCCAGCTCCAGCTGCGCATACCCGGCTTCTTTGGCGCAGCGGATACAGGCTTTTGTCAGCGCCTTTCCCAGGCCAAGCCCCCAGTATTCCTTAAGGATACAGATACCGAATTCCGCACGGTGTCTGATTTTATCCTTTTTGCCGACCGCTTCGATCCCGGCTGTTCCGGCGATCTTTCCGTCGACGACGGCGACGAGCTCGATCTCGTCGGGACTATCGGTTTTCTTTTCCAGAAACGCCGCTTCCTCTTGTGCGTCGAAAGCATTCTCGTCGGGATATGTCAGCAGATAATCCGTTTCCTCATGCGTGCGGTTGAACACATCAAAAACCTCTTGTCCGTCCGATCCCTCGCCGTTTCTGATCAGCGCCTCTTTGCCGTTGTTCATCATGATCTTTTCCTGATACTTCATTTGTCGAACCTCGCTTTCGGATATACCGGTATTTCCGAACTTATCATAGCAGAAAACCCGCCGATTGTCCACTCTGTGCAGAAAGGCTTGATTTTGTCCGGTTTTCCTGCTAGAATCGAGTGGTAATACCCAACGACGGAGGTGATACCGTGGACCGAAAAACAATATTGAAACGCGCGATGTTCCTTGCCGTACCGATCATGCTGCAGAACGGCGTGACCAACGCCGTCGGGCTGGTCGATCATATCATGGTCGGCAGTCTGGGCGCCGAAGAAATGACCGCCGTGTCGATCGTCAATCAACTGCTGTTCGTATTTGCGCTGGCGCTGTTCGGAGGCGTATCCGGTCCCGGCATCTTCACCGCTCAATACTACGGACAGGGCAATACCGAGGGAGTACGGGCGACCGCCCGGATGAAAGCGCTCATCGCGATCGCCGTCACCGGCGCAGGGATCGCGATCCTGCTTTTCGGAGAGAACTTCCTCATCCGGCTGTATCTGCAGGGCGAAAGCACCTCTATCGATCCGGAGCTGACGCTCGGCTATGCCAAGGATTACCTGCATATCATGGTGTTCGGACTGCCCGCGATGGCGGCGACACAGATCTATACAAGCACGCTGCGCGAAACCGGCGACAGCTTCAAGCCGATGGTCGCGGGGATCGTATCGGTCGGCTCGGACGTACTGTTCAACTGGATCCTGATCTACGGCAATCTGGGCTTTCCGCGGTTGGGCGTGCGGGGCGCGGCGGCGGCGACGGTGATCGCCCGCTGTATCGAGATCACGATCCTGGTGATCTGGTCCTACGCCCGCAGAAAGCGCCATCCGTTCGTACAGGGCTTGTGGCGGACGCTCAAAGTCGAGAGCGGCGTCCGCGCGCAGATGATCAAAAAGTCCGTCCCGATCTTTTTCAATGAATTCTTATGGGCGGCGGGCATCGCTGCAACGACCCAGTGCTACTCCATGCGCGGGCTGGACGTCGTCGCCGGCGTGAACATCGCCAATGTGTTATGCAACCTGCTGAACGTCGTATTCGTCGCGCTGGGGTATTCTGTCGGTATCCTTGTCGGACAGTCGCTCGGCGCGGGAGAATTCAAGCGCGCAAAAAAGGAATCCGATACGCTGACATGGTTCTCCGCTGTTGTATGCGCGGGACTTGCCGTGATCCTGATCGCGCTGTCGGGAGTATTTCCGCTGCTGTACGACGCGACCGATGCGGTGCGCGAGCTGAGCACCGGGTTCATCGTCATCTCGGCATTGTTCTTTCCCGTGCAGGGCGTTCTCAACGCGCTCTACTTCACCCTGCGTTCGGGCGGAAAGACGCTGATCACCTTTGCTTTTGACAGCGTGTTCTCATGGGCGGTCAGCCTGCCACTCGCGCTCCTGCTGTGCCTGCTGACCGATCTGCCGATCCTCACGGTTTATGCGATCGTTCAGGCGGCGGACATCATCAAGATCATCGTCGGCGCCGTCATGATCCGCAAGGGGATATGGATCAACAACCTTACCGCAAAGGAATAGCGCCGTAAGAATCTATCGAAAACCGACCGGAGAACAGCCGCGCAGGACCATAAGCAGGCTCCGGTTTCACCTGCCGGAAGCTGTCCCGAAATCGTCGGGATCGGTCGTTTTTTCAATTGACTTTTGACTGTCCTGCCATTATAATGGAACATGAAATAGAATGGGGCAATATCCGTCGATTTGCTTCGGCCTATTCGGAAAAACTAATTCTATCGGAGGGGTCTTTTTGAAAACAACAAAAAAAATACTGGCGATCATTCTGGCGGTTCTGATGATCGTATCGGCGATGACCGTCGCCGCTGTCAGCGTAACAGCCGCTGCAGGCGATAAAGTCTACTGCCGATCCAGTTTCACTCCCTACTGCTACATGTGGAAGAAGAACACAGAGGAAAACAACAAGGCGTGGCCCGGCGTCCAGATGACCAAGGTCAGCGGCGAGACGGATCTGTATTACTACACCGTTCCCGACGACAAGTTCAACATGATCATCTTCAACAAGGGCGACAACACCAGTCAGACAACGGATATGGATTACCCCGGCGGCAACAAGCTCTATGATTACGGCACCGGTCAGTGGAGCGACTACAGCTCCGACCCGGTTCCCTCGATCAGCGTTTCTCCCGACGGCGGCTTCTTCAAGACAACTGTCGACGTCACGATCACCGTTACCGACGCAACCTCCGCTTACTACACGATCGATGACGGAAGTCACAAGTCGTTCACCGGCTCGACCACCGTCACACTCGGCGCAAGCACCGCCGAGGGCGCGACTGTCAAGCTCTTTGTCTACGCCTCCAACAGCTACGGCGCTGTTGACAAGACCTGTACCTACAAAAAGAAGACCTCCTCCGGCGGCGGTTCGGGCGGCTCCGACGGCAGCACAAGTCCCGCGATCGGCGGCAACTACGCGACCAATCCGAACGGCGGTTACGGCGCGCGCAAGACCATCACGGTCGACGGCGACAAGTCCGACTGGGACAGCTCGATGCTGATCGCACAGGGCGTAGCCAACGACGATCCCCGCGTTTACGCTCACTGGTCGATGCACGAGAAAGCGATCGACGACTATGCGATGTACGCCGCGTGGGACGACAACAACCTCTATATCATGTACGAGATGGCAAACGTCCAGGACGTCGCGGCTCCGGGCGAAAACTACCCCCTGACCCAGGGCAACCTCTGGATCGACAATCTGCCCGTATTCCTGTATATCAACACCGGCAATGGAAATGTCACCCATAACGAGACCGGCGACGGCACCGGCACCCTCTGGGGCTCCGGCACGACCATCGACGCGAACAGCGACCATGTCGTCGCTTTCTCTACCAACGCCTCCAACGGTCCGTTCATCTATACCGCGAACGACGACGGCAAGCTCATGCCCGACACCCTCGTCAAGAAGGGCGCCGCTACCGGCATCAGCATCAAGTGGGGCAACGGCAAGACCCTCTCCGGCAAACTGATGGGTCTTCCCAAGGCAGGCACCGACAACAAGCGTGTCGCGGGCGACTGTGTCGACGCGACCCTCACCGATCTCTACACAATGGGACACAGCCCCAAGCTGGATATGTTCTACGAGATATCCATTCCTCTCAGGAATCTTGATATTTCTGCTTCCGATATCGCGACAAACGGCATCGGCGTTATGAAGGTCTCCACCTTCGGCACCTCCGGCATGGACTGCCTGCCCTATGACCTGTCTATGGCTGACAACGCCGCGAAGCCTTACTCCAAGGACAAATCGACCTCTGCCGAAAAAGAGGACGAGGATCACATCACCGTACCGATGGCACGCGTCGGCGCGGCAGGTTCCGTGACGCCCGTCACACCTACCGATCCTCCCGTCGTCAAGCCGACCGACGCACCCGGCGGCACGCTCATCGGCGACGTCGACTCCGACGGCGTCGTAACGATTTTCGACGCGACGGCGATCCAGCGGAATATCGCCGGCATCCCTGTTTCGAAGTATGACCCCGCGGCGGCTGACTCCGACGGCGACGGCTTTGTAACGATTGTCGACGCGACAGCGATCCAGCGCTATATCGCGGGTATCCCCTCATCGGGACGCATCGGACGAAGAGTATAATCGATCAACACGAAAATCCTCTTGTTTCGGCACGGCTGAAACAAGAGGATTCTTTTTTTCCGCGGATCACGATCCTGTCGCCACCAACGATCCGTTATGATTATTTCGCTCCGATCGGCACAGAATACCCCGCAATCTTATCTGTAATCTTATTGAATTTATCCACCTCATGTTTTATAATAATGATGTAACGGATCCCCGACGTCCACAGGCGCGGGATCAGCACCCGGAGCTGCGGATACCGACAGTAAAGCTCCCATACGAACTGCGGTCTGTTTTTATGACAAGGAGTTGCATGATGAATACAATCCCCTCAAACACAAGCCAAAACAAACAACAGATTTTGGTAATAGAAAACGATGCCTCCAACATCGAGACGCTCCGATCCATGCTGTGCAGGGATTTTCGGGTGATCGTTGTATGTGACGCCGATGAGGCAATCGCCTGTATCCGCAGGAGCGCCGAAGACATCTCGCTGATCATGCTGGACGTCCAGACGATGGGGCCGGACGGAGTGCAGCTGTTGAACACCCTGAAAAGCGACCCGGCGATGAGCAGACTGCCCGTGATCGTCCTGACAAAGGAAAAGGCATTTGAAGCACGCTTCCTGCAGATCGGCGCGTCCGACGTCATCCAACTGCCGTGTGATCTTCCCGACGTCGTTCTGGCGCGCGTCCGTATGTATGCCGAGTACACCGATCGAGTTTGAACCGATCTCATACCCGACCGCCACCGAAGCGATGGAAGCGGTCAAAAACGGCGAGGCAGACTGTATGTTCCCCGCAAATCTTACCGACGCCGACTGTGAGGCGGAAGGACTTGCGATCACTCCGACGCTTGTACGAACGGAGATGCAGGCGGTGGTACGCGCCGCAGACCAGAAGAAGTTTTTGGAAAAAGATAAAGCACTGGTCGCCGTCAATGAGGGCAACGCGAATTACGATCTGTTCCTCAAGAATCATTTTCCCAGCTGGGAGCCGGTCTACTATAAGGATACGCCCGCCTGCCTTGACGCGGTAGCCGCGGGCGACGCCGACTGTATCCTGATCAGCAGCTACCGCTACACCAATATTTCCAAGCAGTGTGAAAAGCTGCACCTGACGACCGTATCGACCGGCGTGGAGATGGACTACAGCTTTGTCGTCCTTGTCGGCAGCAAGAATCTTTACTCCATCCTGTCAAAAACGATCAATCTCGTCCCCGAATCCACCGTCAGCTCTGCGCTGACCTACTATTCCACCGAAGATGCAAAAACGACCTTCATCGGCTTTATCAAAGACAATATCCTCCTTATCATGCTGATCTTTGTGATCATCGTGACGGTGATCATCGGACTGCTGCTGCGCAGCAATATCGCCCAGAAAAAGGTCATCCAGAGTCAGCTTCAGGTCGACAATCTCAGCAAACGCGTTTATGTCGACGCGCTGACGTCGGTACGAAACAAGGGTGCGTATTACGATTATGTCGCAAAGCTCCAGAATAAGCTGGACAGCGAAAAATCGCCGTACTGGATTGCGACAACCTCAAGACGATCAACGACAAATACGGTCATGATAAGGGCGACGAATACCTCAAAGCCGCCAGCAAGCTGATCTGCCGTATTTTCCAGCACAGTCCCGTGTTCAGGGTCGGCGGCGACGAATTTGCCGTCGTCCTGATGAAGGACGATTACGAAAACAAAGACGCGCTGATCGAACGCTTTGAGGAGCAGGAAAAAATGATCAGCAAAGCCACGAAGAACCCGTGGGATCAGGTGAACGTCACGATTGGCGTCGCCGAATATGATCCCGATACCGACAGCACGCTGAGAGATACGTCCCGGCGCGCCGACAAGATCATGTATGAGAAAAAACGGATCAGAAAACTGAAAAGAAAGGAAGAACAGGAACAGCAGGATCCGTGATCGGGCGACGATCATTCACGCGGCACAGCCGGGATCCCGACCTTCTCTTCCGACTATTCGATCTGAAAGCACAACAAAAAGCCTGAGTATTTCATTTGAGATACTCAGGCTTTTTTGGGATCATGCATTCCGGTATGATGATCTCGCGGCGCGCCGATACGCGCGCCTTCTGTTCTATAAAGGCTGGATTGATCGTGACAACCGTTTGGTTGGAAGGTATTCGGATGAAGCCGGATCGGGGGGTGACCCGGTTCATCTGCGGTTATTTTTTCTTGGTTGTCGCGTTTCCGGATTGATATTTACCCGTTACAGGGATGTCGGTATGAAGCGAATTGTCGATGATCACAAGCTGCAGCTCGCCGTTTTCGTCGCGCTGCCACTGACCGCCGGTCAGGACGGATCTCGCGTAAGGCAGACCGTTGAGCTCATTGGAATAATCGACAGGACCCGCGATCGTCTCGCACTTCAGTTCGCCGATCGCCTTGTAGACCTTTTCTTTATCGGTCGTACCCGCCTTGGTGAACGCCTGAACGGCAAGCTCAAGACCCGCATATGCAAACGCGGTCGGCTGCGGCATGACTCTGCCGTTATCCTTCTTGTACTTCTCGTTGATCTCAGCGCAGGTGACGCCTGTCAGATCGGATTTGAAGGGGTTTGTGGGCGCCCACCATACCTGGGTCATGATGCCGTCGGCAAGATCGCCGAGCGCTTCGACGTCGCTCTGCAGCAGGCAGCACTTGCCCATGGTGATGCAGCCGACCTCAACGCCCGCTGCGATGACCGCGTTATACGCGTTCATGAAATCCGGAGGGATATTGGTGCCTGCGATCACGTCGATCTTTTCTTCCTTGAACTTATTTGCAACATTCGTGAAGTCGGTTGTCTTGGAGGGATACTGACCGGGATCGACAACGGTATAGCCATCCTCGGCAAGTCTTCTGATAAACAGATCATGCCACGAGGTGCCGTCGGTGTCGTTGGCAAAGAGAAGTCCTACCTTTGCGCCGGAACCGCGCTTGTAGCCCGCCTGCTCCCACAGCGCTCTCTGGGATTCGTAAACATCGTCGAGGGTATAGAAGAAGTCATAGGTCCAGTTGAACTCGTCCAGCGATACCGATACGGGATCGACCGGAGCCTGGGTAGCGATACACGGTACGCCGTATCTTTCGGCAACCTGAACGACCGGGATAACGGTGTTCGGGGTCTGGATCGCGATCATGAGATCGATCTCGTCTTCTTCGATCAGCTTCTGCGCCATCTCGGTACAGGTGTTCTGGTCGGACTTGGAGTCATAGACGATGACCTCGATCTTCTTTTCCTTGCCGTCTACGGTGATCGGATGCTCGTCGACATAGTCGGTGATCTGTTTTACCGCCCAGTCGCAGCCTTCGCCGTTGCCGGCAAGAGGACCTGTCGTCGGGTTGACGTAACCGATCTTGATAACGTCGGAGTCGCTGCCCGAATCATTTCCGCAGGCGGTCAGACCCGTTGTCATCACTGCGGCGATCAGGAGGATCGCCAGCATCATTGCTAATACACGTTTCATTGTTTTTTCTCCTTGCATGGTTTATATTATTCGGCAAAAGCCGTTTTTAACATGGTATCTGCAGTCCGGACGTGAACTTGTTGCCCCGGACATGACAGGGGGTTCGCCGATCAGCCGGTCGCTGCTGTGCGCCAAGCCGATTATCGGATTTGATATTCTTCTGCTTTTTTCTGTTTCCGATATTGATTTTTGCTTTTCGGAAACGGAAACGAAGATTGGCGAAAAACATGCCATTTCATGCAGGACCACAAAATGGCTGACTATGTTCTTCAGTTATTCATTCGCTTTCGCCGTAGGGGGAAAGCATATTCTCAAAAGCCTGTCGCAGCTTTGAATGCTCGATATACAGATGGGTCGCAGGGGTCTTGTTTTTGGAGATCATGACCCACATGCCCAGATGCATAAAGATCTGGATGTTTCTGAACGGACTGTTTTTATCGGCGATACAGCGAAAGTTTTTGTGTTCTTTCTCAAACCGCTTCATCAGCCGGATGTGTTCCGCATACTCGTCGTAGGTACAGAGGATCTCGCGGTCGTAAAACAGCCCCGATACCGACAGAAAAACCGGATTCTCGTTGTAGCTTTCGGCGGTGACGGCAGGGTAATTGATGACGAATTCGGAGTGTTTCAGGATCTGCAGCGTCCTTTTGCGCTCATCGTGCAGGTACTTGTTCACGCGGGCGATCTCATCCTCGCCGACGCCGTTTCGCATCAGGATCCTGCTCAGCAGCGCGTTGTTCATCGTAAAGAACGGCGGCGTGGAAAGTACACAGACCCTTTTTCCTGCCTTTTTGGAACAGGAAGCCAGCACAGCCAGTCTTGATTCGCTGTCCTCAAGGATCTCGATCAGCGGGCTTGCAAAGCCGAGGATCTGCTGCGCGCGGCGGCGATAGCTGTCGACCTCCTGCCTGTCGGTGATCACGCGCCTGACGGCGGTATCGTAATGACCGGTGACCGCTTCGACACAGAACGCGGCGTTCTCAAGCGAGATCAGTCGGTTGCGGTAGATCCCGTCACGTCTGCCTTTGAGGTAATACGCCGAGATCCTGCCCGACAGGAACAGGGGCATCAGCGTTTTCAGCCCCGGAAGGATCTCGTCCATCGGGTTGTCGGCGTTAAGCACAAAATCGATGCGCAGTCCCTTTCGGATCAGCGCCGCCATGGCATACGCAAGGCTGTTGAGCATACTGTCGTCTTCCGTGCTGCCGGAATACAGATCCGTGCAGATGATCGCGCGGCTGTCCGGATGCACGCTGTTCAGCGCGCGGGTGAACGCTTCCTCCGCATCTTTATCCGCGAGATGATACGACAGCCGATCCAGCGCCGAAGGCTGATCGTCAATGTTGAACCTGTCCAGCTCCTGCAGATAGCTTTGCGCGTATGCGTGGGGCGAATATGCGTCGCCTGTCAGCAGCCCGACGATCTTTTCGCAGACCGTCTTCTGATCCATCAGCTCCGCCGTCGTGCATCCGAGGATATCGGAGAGGATATCCTGCGAAGCGTCGTCGCCGAGCTTTGAGAAGATGTAACGGCCGATACCGCTGCAAAAAGCGCGGATATCAGGCGGCAGGCTTTGTCCGGAACGGATCCGGAAAAACTTCGACTGATCCATGCCGAGCGATCCGGCAAGATCGCCGGAATTCAGATGCAGCTTGGTAATCAGCGTATCGAGGGTATACCGCAGCGAATCGATATCATATAATCCGCTGTCGTCGCGCAGGACCGAAAGCAGCTCCGACCGGATCTGATCGGCGCTGATATCCGTGCGCTCCGCTTTCTCTGCGGCAAGCGAAAGACCTTTGACGATATTGTCAAAAAGCGCGCTGTCGGCGGAAGGCTCTCTGGAGCCCGCCCTGTACCGGCAGATCGTCGCGGCGGAAACGCCGCTCAGGGCAACGAGCTGTTTCGGCGAGCAGAAAAAGACTTTCATGTACTCGTTCAGCTTTTCAGCGAAAGTCATTTTCATCACCTGCCGTCGACCCTGATACTATGACATTTTAGCATACGAGAGGTTCATAATCAACCATCTTGCGGCTTTGAATCAATTTTTTGTCGCAATCGCACAACCGAACATACATTGGTTTGTGCATTTGAACGAATCTATTGCTTTTCACATATCACCAGAAAGCGGTCAAATCCGCCTTCACTATTCTTGATACAGGTGATCAGCGTCAACAGCTGTCTGCCGTCCCGGATCAGCAGGTCGTTGACGTCGTTCTCCCTGACGACCTTTCTGTCCACCACACGGTATACGATATCCTCCCAGTAGTTGCGCACGATGACCTCGTCGCCCTCTGTCAGGTTGCGGATATAATCAAAGAAGATCCTGCCGATATAGTCGGTGTGACCCGCCAGGGCACAGTTGGTGTTTTTTTCATCCAGCGGCAGCGACGTCCCGTACAGATGTCCGATGCCGTACTGCATGATGGTGTTGTCCGCGCCGAGGTAGACCGGCAGTCTCAGATCGATCGCGGGGATCGTCAGACAAGCGTACAATCCGTCGTAGACGCCGTATTTTGGCATGTCGAACACCGCGTATTCATAGTGCAGGTTCGCACCGGTTCCCTGATGTCCGATCAGTCCCTTGTTATATTTTTCGCTGTCCTCGCGCAGTCGGTTCAGATCGCTGCGAAAAACGAACGGAAAGTCATACCTTCTTGCACCGGAGGCGTCGATCGGATACCCCTCGCTGTCTGTCAGCTTCTTTTCCTGCGCGTCCGTGCCGTTATCGGCGCGGTTGCCGTCGTCGTCCTCGAGGTAGTCGATGATATGCGTGCGTTTGTTGTCAAATTGATCGCTGAGTTTATCGTTCTGCATTTTTCCGATCCAGTTGGAGATCGTCGGAAACAGCAGGAACCCGAGTCCCGCCAGCAGCAGGATCACGGCGATGACGATCAGAACCTTTCTACTCTTCATCGTCGCCTCCCGGCCCATCAGCCTTATGATCGGGATCTGTATCCGATGGTTCCGCGTTGTCCGGCGCCGATCCTCTGTCGCGTCCGATCAGCTTTTTCTTTTTGGATTTGCGCGCCAACACGATCGCAACGACGACCGCGGCGACAAACAGGACGAAGCCGCCGATGATCAGTCCGACCGTCACATACGGAAGCTTGTAGCCGAGGAAGAACAGGTGGCCGTCCGCAAATCTGATATTCGTCGTACTCTGCGCGGCATCCTCTGAGGGATCATACGGCACGCGCGTGCCTCTGACAAGCAGCCGGTGTGTGTTGACCGAATACGGCGTACAGGTGACCAGCGTCACATAATCCTCGCCGTCGACGATCTGCAGCCCCGCCGTATCGTTCGGCAAAACGACCGATATCTTGTCTACCTCGTATTTCAGCGTGCGGTCTAGAACATAGAGATAGAATACGTCGCCCTCTTCCAGATCGGTCAGATAGTCAAAGAACGTCTCGCCCGGAAACGCCGAGTGCGCCGAGATAACGCTGTGGGTGCTTTTGCCGCCGATGGGCAGCGAGGAATGCTCCAGATGACCCGCGCCGCGCGAGAGAACGTCCAGCGACGTTCCGTGATAGATCGGCAGATACACGTTGATCTTCGGCACTTCGATATACCCGATGACGCCGTCGCTCGACATGGTAAAGGTATTGCTGTAGTTTTCGCCGATCAGCCCATAGCTCTTTGCGTCGAACGGGTCTGTCAGGATCACGCGGTGGAGACTTTCGTTGTACTTTTCCGCCTCGTCAAACTGTTCCTCTATTTCACTTTTATCGATCTGTTCGACCGCATGGTGATATGTATTCGCACCTTCTCTGACCGCCATATTGTTGATGACAGAGCTGATCAGCGGATACGACAGTACGCCGATACCCGCTAAAAAGATCAGTATCACAATAATGATCAGGATCGTTCGTTTCATAGCTTCTCCAACAATCGGGCAAAACAGCTCCGGCCGGATCGCCTGCCCTGGATTTCTTCATTCTATATTATACCTTGCCTGCCCCCTGAATTCAATCACTGTTACAAAACTGAAACGAGTTAGATCCTTCCCCGTGAGCAGAATGAGGGATGTGAGGCGGACAGCTGCAGAAAAAGCTGAGCATCTCAATGCCGGCGCAGGGTACGGCGCCTGCGATATGCCGCAATCCTATTTTTCGAAAAAATACGGAGGCTGCCGTACACGGTGTACGGCAGCCCCCTGAAATACAGTCAGCAGACTTGATTATTTAGTAGCCTTCTTCTTCATGATGATGACGAAGAGAACGCCTGCACAGAGGATGAGGCCTGCGCCGATGAGGGTGAACATCAGGGTGCCCTGACCACCGGTCTCGGGCAGCTTGGTAGCAAAGTTCTCGATGACCGCGTTGTTGTCGAGATCGAACACACCGTTGCCGGTATGGTCGGCGGTGACGGTCAGCGGATACTCAACGGTAGACAGCGCATAGCCTTCGGGAGCGCTGATTTCCTTGACGACATAGCTGCCGGGAGCCAGACGCAGCGCGTTCTTGGCAGTGTCGCCGCCTTCGGTGAAGACAACCAGACCGTTATCGTCGGAAGTGCCGCGAGCGATCTCGGTCAGCGCGTTGTTGGTAGCATTCTTGATGTACAGACCGACTACTGCGCCCTTCAGAGGAACCTGATTGCCGTCGGTAGCCTTCGCGGTAGCAGAAGCGTCGATCTTGACAGCCTGTGCTGCATAGGTGTAAACCTTGACCTCGTCGCCGTCACGGGTAACGTCGCCGGTGCTGCTGGCGAGACGATAGACCAGACCGTCCTTGTTGGGGTTGTAGTCTTTGCCGATGCCGGCGGTGTTCAGAACGACTGCGCTGTAGGTGATGAAGACCTGGCTGTGCTTATAATACTCGGAAGTGCTGTCAGCGAGGACGTCGGCCTTCGCTCTGAAAGAGAAGGTAGTGCCTTTGTTGTATTTTGCGTCTGTATCGGTTACGTTGGTTTTGATCTCAGCCTTTTCTTCGCCGTAGGAAACGAAGTCGGCGTCGGCAGAGGTGGTGGTGCCGTCATAGAAAATGTGAGCGGATTTTGCGACATATTCCAGACCGGGGCACATTTTATCCCAGATCTCATACTTGGTAGCGAGATCGGTCTCGGAACCGACGATGTCAGCCTTCAGGGTGAAGCTGATGATCTGACCTTCTTTTGCCTCTTTGGCA
The DNA here is from genome assembly GCA_902796225.1 of uncultured Ruminococcus sp. GTDB lineage: Bacteria > Bacillota > Clostridia > Oscillospirales > Acutalibacteraceae > Ruminococcoides. The sequence continues at coordinate 47,161 of CADBOO010000030.1, read as the reverse complement.
GCGTCGGTGGTATCGGAGAACGCCTTGGAGATCTTGTCGGTGCCGACCTTCTTCGCAAGGTCAACGGTCAGTGCGCTGTCATCCCAGCTGCCGTTTTTGTACTCGGGCCATACGATAACAGAGTTGCTGACCTTCGCAACGTTGCCGTCGGGCTGATCAAAAACGCGTGCATAGTAGATGCCCTTGGTGTCGGTTTCATATTCCTGCACATAGGCGTCGCCGGACTTACCGGAGACGGTCGCAACGGGATCGATACCGAGGTTCGTGATCGCGTCCAGCGCTGCGAGGAACTGAGCGCCGTTCTGACCTGCAGTGTTGACAGCAGACTTTACGTCAGCGTTGATACCGTCGGGGAAGGTGTACTTGCCGGTGGCAAGATCAGCTTCGGTGATGGTAGCGATCTGATAGATCTTGAACGAGAAATCTGCATTATCGTTCTTGATCGTCAGCGACGCGTCCGTCTGCTGTGCGGGCTCATTGCCGCCGTCCGCAAAAGCGGTGGGGATCATCGTGAAAGCGAACATCGCGACCAGCATGATCGCAAGAATGGTTTTCATTGCTTTTTTCATTTGTTTTACTCCTTTATTGTGCATTATGATTCATGTTTTTGTCTATAAAAACCGTTTGGTTTGAACCGAAGAAAGCTGTTTCCTTTTCAGCTTCGCGATATACAGACCGATGCCGACAAAGCTCAGGAAGACCAGCGCGATACCCAGCGGGGTGTTGCTCATCATTCCGAACGAACCCGTTTCGGGATGCTTGAGCGCCGCGTTGACATAGTCGAATGTGTACTCGTACTTATAGGTCTGCGCCTGTGCGTCATAGGTCGGGAAGCTGAAGGTATAAACCGTATCTTCCAGCATATGGCCGCTCTTTGTGGAGGTCTCCTTCAGTTCATACTCCTGATAAGCGGGAGTACCCGTGAAGATTCCGTTGCTCTTGACAAAGATATCCAGACCGTCCTTTTCGGCATAGCCGCTGCTGTTGGTCGTCAGCGTCGCGATCTCGGTCGTCTCGCCCTTGCGATAGAGCTTGAACTGGATGTTGCCCAGACCTGTACCGGCGCCGTCCTTCTTATTGATCTTGATCTTGCCGGTCTTCACCTCGTTGACGAACTGCGGGTAATCTGTTGTGATTTTCTTGTTGTCCGCAAAGCTCGCCGCGTTGACGGCGCCGCCGTCATAAGTGAAGTATTCGGGATCATTGATAAGAAGATCGCTGCCCTGTGCGGTCACGGTGTATTTGACCAGGAACCGCTGGCTGTTCGACCTGAACGTATCCTTGAGCTTGTTGTCGGTCGAGTTGACGCCGCTTTCCCAAACCTCAAAGACATATACGCCCGCGTGCCGGAACGTGAGGAACGGATCGTCGCCGCCGCCGTTCTCGAAGATCGCAAGACCGTTTTCATTGATCGTGCCGACCTCGACATAGTTCCTGCCGCCGTTATAGGTCTGCGCGGAGGCGTCGACAGAAGTCTTGCCGGATGCGTATGTCACGCTTTCGCGTCCCTTTGCACGGAAGGTGAAGAGACTGCCGTTTTTATACTGAGTCGAGGTGCTGCCCGACTTGATGTATTTCTGCACCGCAAACGTCGTGCTCGCCATGCCTCCGACGTTATCAAAGCAGAACTCGTCGCCGTCTGAATTGACGATACCGTTGACCGCCGCGTCGGCTGCCAGACGTTCATCATTTTCGCCGTTGTGCGAGTACGCAACGGAAGAATAGCCGTCGCATCCGATCTCCTGCAGGCGGTAGGTCGCGCCGACAGGCACGCCGGGGATCGAGATAATATCGCCCGCTTTGATCTTAAAGCTGCCGTTCGTCGCGGTGCCGTTGATGGTCTGAGTCCCGCGCGTGATCTCATAATCGAAGGTGTATGCCTTGAAGTCGTTTGCGTTATTCTGGGTATAGTTTTCGCCCTTGAGATTGAACTTCAGCAGGAATTCGAACTCGGCGTCACAGTCGATATCGTCGATTCCGTTAAAGATATCCGATTCGTTTTCGAATACCTTCTTGCTGATGGTGAACGACGGAGATGCCTCGGGCGTGTTCGTAAAGTTCACCTGCAGATTCGCCGGAGCCGAGCTGTTTCTCGGATCGATCAGCGTGAAATTACCGGTGCCCAGGCTCGAATCATCGCCGCTTTGCTTGATGACATTGCCGTTGTTGTTATTGTCCACGACCTGCCAGGACGTCGAGTATTCAAGTCCTGACGGCGGCGTTTCATTGACAGTCAGCGTACTGCCTGTCTCATGCTGGTTGTTAAAGTCGGCAATCTCGTCGTGCTTGAGCTGATAAACGCCCGTCGAGCTGTCGACGCTGTACCATTCCTGATTGCGGACAAATTTGGTGTCCTTGCGGACAGAACCGTCTTCGGTCGTGGTAAAGCTGAACGGAAGCGCCTGGATCGCCGTTCTCATGCTGTTAGCAGAGGTGTTGGAGTTGATTTCGCTGACGTCGACCGTCTTCTTGACCTTCAGGTCATTCTTGACCGGGGTCATCGTGAAGCTCATCTGACAGTTACTCTCGATCATACCGCGTTCCATATAGAAGATCGTCATATGGTAGGTCTTGTCGGGATCGAGATGCTGACCGTTATTCAGGGTTTGCGTCTTCTGTTCGGTCGTGGCATATGTGACGCCCGCAAGGTTGGTATACTGACCGTTATCAGGATATTTCGGCGCGATCCAGTTGGGGTTGTCCGACCAGCAGACGTTACCCAGCTGACTGTGGATGACACAGTTGAGGTTTTTACCCTCGTTCGTTGCTCTTTTGCCGCTCCAATCCTGATGCTCAACCGTGGTAAAATTATAGCAGCCGTTGAAGTCGCTGAGCTTGAACGCGTAGACGTCGTGTCCGTTTTCCTGGAAGCTCTGCTTGGTGCCGGTTACCCAGTGACCGTTGTTGGTATCGCTCCATGCCCATACGTTGACGTCGCTCCATCCGTCGGAGCGCGCGATATACATGGTATCGCTCTTGTACGTGACAGACGAGCTGGCATATGCTGCGTTGGTGGTGATGGTCGACTCCATCGACGCAAAGTTGATCTCGCCCTTAGCCATCTTGTGGTTGCCGCCGAGGTCAAGTGCGAGGTACGAATTGGCATAATCCAGCGTACCGTCCGCCTTGTAAGGCGTGATATAGATCCAGATGTCGTCGTCGCCGGAATAGTTGAACTTGACGTCTTTGTTTCCGATCTTACCGTTTGCCGGAACTCGGAAGTCCATATTCATGCGGATGCCGAAGCCGTAGTCCAGCTTGTTGTTGCCGCCGTTGCCGTTATCGGCGCGGTTGAACGGGAAGATGCCGTAGCCGGCGTCCTGATCGCCCATGAACTTCTTGAGACCGTCATGAACGCCGTATTCGGTAACGGTTGCATCATTTACGCCCTGTCCGTAGGCGACGCTTGACGGCTGACCGTTATTCCAGTTGAAGAACACGTTATCCTTCGCGCCGGTGGAATCAAAGCTGTAGGTGGTGACGTCGCCGCTCGTCGTCTGGCGGAACGGGAAGTAGGAGTTGATGGTTCTTGCCGCGTTGCCCAGCCAGCTTTCGTTGAAGTACGGCATTTCTACCGAACCTGTCGCAGTCGGCGTCGTGATGTTGCCGCTGCTGTTCAGATTGTTGCCTGCCAGGCCGATGACGGAGTCGTGACGGTCGTTCAGACCGTTGGAATTCGCGATAAAGTAATCGTAGTGGTACAATCCGTCGATAACGCGCGCATAAGGACCGCCGTGCGTCTTGGTGATCCTGGTGGTACGGTCGTTGCCGTCGTTCTGGATGGTAAACTCGTACGCGCTGTCGATGTAATCCCCCGAACCGTTATTCTTAACGGATACGGTATTACAGAAGTTACCGAAGTACAGCGGGTAAGTCATCTTGACGCTGTTGCCCTTGGCATAATCGCTGATCTTCTTGTTGAAGGTCTCGAACGTGTACCAGTCGTCATCTGCGCTGTCAAAGCCGGTGCCTGCCTCCTTTGGGTTCAGCCAGCCCGCCGAGTACTCCTCATCCGAGAGGTAGTCGTAGTACTGCGCATCGACCCAGAAGGCTTTGTTCGAGTCTGCGATGTGCTCGGTGCCGGATGCGACGTCGACCTTGCCGCCGGCTCCCGTCATCGCAAGAAGTCCGCCGCTGTCGTCATCTACCGTGACCGCATTCGCGATCGCGACAAAACCCACGCTCGCCGCCGATATCATCAGCAGCAATGCGAGCAGAAGCGACGTCGTCCTGCTGCGCAGAGAAAACGTCTTGTGTTTTGTTTTCCGCAAATAGATTCCTCCTTTTCCTGTTATATAAGGCGGCGCTGCGGTAACGCAAGATGACGCCTTATATATGATAGTGTCCAAAGGATAAAACGATTGCAGTCGCGCCGCTACACATCAGAAGTATACGCAAGCGCGCGAGAGGTAGGATTCCATCCTTCGGACGATGGAAAACGAGCATAACCGCCCCAACCCCTGAAGCGTTTGAGGTGGATCGGGGCATAGTAAGCTACACTATAATTTTCCATATTAGAATTCTACGCTAGAATTATAGCACAGCCCCGTCAAGTTTATTATTCTTTATTAGAATTATAGTCGGCTACAGTTTTGTCACGTTTCTCAAGTTTTGTAACTTTTTCGGTCTGACAATCGGTACAATTGTCAGCGTATGGATATTTATGCATTATTGTCCTGTTGACGTATATGCGGACAGCAATCCGATAATTAGCTGTTTCTGACAGTAATACACCATCATATAGCGACGGTATCGCGATTCTTATCGGGATTTATTCCTGCATATTATTCATTATTATTAGTTTTATGCATGGTATATTCATCCATTTTGATACCGTTTTTTATTAAAAATGTAATCATTTTGTTCTGCCGGCGACCGATCTCTTTACTTCCCGACGGCTTTTCGGTATAATACATCTGAATGAGGTGTGTATGATGCTTGCAAACAGAAACGACCGCTTAGCGCAGGAGTATCGTGAAATGCTGAAGATCCAAAATCGCCCGTATCTCTCGTGGATCGCAACAAAGGGCGAGCTGCCGTATGCCGAAGAGTACCTGCTGACCGTCAATATCAGAACCTATGTCTATTCGGCAAAAGCCGGCGTGAACACGGTCGGTGCGATCCGCCGCTGCATGATCAGAGTGACCCTGCGCGACTCCTACCCCGCCGTTGCGCCCTATATCAAAATGCTCGATCTCCCGCCGGTATTCCATCCCGACTGGTACTCCAAGGGCACATACTGTCCGTCTCAGCCTTGGCGACAGGAAACCTCTCTGAAAGACTTTGTGCTGCGGATGATCCGATCCCTGCAGTACGATCCCGCATTGATCCGCACCGATCTGCCGGCAAACTACAAAGCGCTCGACTGGTTTCTCAGACACCGCGATGATCCCGATCTGTTCCCGTCCGATCACACTGCCCTGACCGAGAACACCCCCGCCGAAACCGCCGCCGCAGAAGCTGACGCAGCATCCTTCGGCGAGATCATCGACCGCTGGACGACAGGCGGATAACGCGCAGAAGCTCTCCTTCTTTCGTGCGTATACTCTTACAAAAGAAGAACCTGTACGCAGGGGATCTCATGGCAGATCCGAAGCGTACAGGTTCCTGTACTTTTGATGATGAAACCGCCGTGTTCCCTACACAGGACGCACGGCAGTGAAAAGGTCGGCTGCTCAGTGAATGAGCAGCCGACCTTGCTTTATTGTTGATTCATGCAGACGCCGGCGTCAGCCGAAGTATGCGACTGCCTTTCGGTTGTAATCGTACAGACCGGTCAGCAGGGGGTAAAGGCTTTCGTCCGACTGCATATCGTGGATATAATCTCCGATGTTGAACGAAACTTCTGTTGAAGCGTCGCCCTTTGTGAAGGTCAGTTTCTGATCCTTGAGGATATCGGCGGCTTTGATGCCGGTGATGTCAAAGTAGGTGTAGCTGCCTCTGGTGCCGGGCGTGAGCTTGGTTCCGTTAAAGAAGACCTCTGTTCCGTCGAAGTCAGCGTCGGCGGTGAAGAACAGGCGAAGGGTGGTGGTGTTCTTCAGCAGGAGACTGTTGCCGGCGTAGGTCAGACCATAGTCTGCCAGCGTGTCGCCGGAATAGCTGTGTGTTGTCAAAAGGCTGTTGTCGATCGATGCGGGGGTGTATTCGCCCAGATCTTTATCGGCAAGAGCATCAACGTTGTGTCCGAAGAACTTCTGCGCCTCTGCGCCGTAGCGGAGCATCGCTTTTGCGAGAGACTGCAGTTTTGGGAGTTTCGCAGGATCATTCGGGAACAGATCGTTAAATTCGCCGTCTTCGTTCCTGATGATCCGATACGCGTATTCGGCGACCGAGTATGTATCCGTGGAGAGGACTTCGCCGTCTGCGGTCAGCGTTGCGGTGATGGTATCGTTCATCTCTTTTGCGGCGACAAAGCAGGTGACCTTGTAGGTGCCGTCCGCTTCGGGAGTGAGGTCGGAGAGATTGACCGTATCGGTGTATTTGTACCAGCTCAGCGTGACGACAGCGTTGGCTGCCGATTTGCCGCGCAAATCGATGAAGAAGTTGACGCCGATCGCGCCCTTCAGACTCAGCGAGTTGCCGGAGAAATACTTGCGCTCGGTCGCGGTAAACTGCGCGGTATAGGTCGCCGAACCGGAGACCGTTGTGATCTCAGGCGACCAGCCCTTGAATGTGTAGGTGTAATCAACACTGGCAGCTTTGGTCGGCGTCGCGCCGGTATAGGCGGGGGTCTGTCCGTATTCTACGTCGGTGCTTTGCAGCTCGGTACCGTCATCGTTTTTGAATGTGATGGTGTACTTGTTGACGGTGCTGTCGAACTGTGCGGTGTAGGTCGCGTCGCCTGTCGCCGCGGTGATCGCGGGCGACCAAGTGTTATTGAACGTATAGGTATACTGGTCGGTCGCGGTCTTGGTGGGCGTTTCGCCGGTATAAGCGGGCGTCTCGCCGTAGGTGACGGTGTCGGTCTTCAGGATTTTGTCGTCGCCGTCTTTCCACGTGATCGTGCAGGGGGTGACGTTCTTGACATAAAAGACGTTTTCGTGCCATGAGCTGCCGCCGTCGGCGTTCGGTCGGAAGTAAACGTTATATGTGCCGCTTGCGGTGACCGTGTAGTTATTGCTGCCGCCGCTCGGATACCATTTATCGTTGCTGCCGTAGACCTTGATCTCATCATTCTCGTTGAGCTGAACGTTCGCCAGCTTATATTCTTCCACCTTGGTCGACGCCTTATGAGGAACAAACTCGGGCGCTTCAGCGGCTGTCCAGTTGTTCATCGTACCGAGGAGCTTATAGGTGTGGACGGCATGGACTTTGTACTTGCTGGTTTCGGTGGAATCCTTCGTGTTCAGGATCGCCCACCATGCGCCGTCGGCGATGCCGGATGTGATATTGACGGTCTGCTCGGTGTTGGATGACGCGCCGTCGGTAAAGACGATACCCTTGGCGTTTGCGGGGATCTCTGCCGTCATAATGAAGTTATCGGCGTCCGCCGTCATCTTCACGCCGGGCCAACTGTTATCGCCGAAGTCCGTCCAGTAGTAGATATAGACGTCGTTCCACTCGACGACATTGGTCGCGCGGACGGTGATGTTCGGGATCGGGGTCGCGGTGAATTGTGCGGTGTAGGTTGCTGCGCCGTCGACGGGAGCGATCGCAGGCGACCATTCCTTGAATGTGTAGGTGTAATTTGCGTCGGCAGCCTTGGTCGGCGTCTCGCCGGTATAGGCGGGCGTCTCACCGTAGGCGACCTGTGAGTTTTGCAGCTCGGTACCGTCATCGTTTTTGAAAATGATCGTGTATTGGTTGACGGTGCTGTCGAACTGCGCGGTGTAGGTCTGGTCTTTATCCGCAGCTACGAGGGGAGGATCCCACGTACCGTTAAAGGTATAGGTGTACTGCGCGGTTGCAGTCTTTGTGGGGGTGGCGCCGGTATACTGAGGCGTTACACCCTGGATACACGGCTCGGTTCTGAGCGTATTGCCGTCGCCGTCCTTCCATGTGATGGTATAAGTGTTGGTATTTGTTCCGAATCTGGCGGTATAGGTCGTGTCGTCGGTGATCGTCGTCTCGTCGGTGATCAATGGCGACCAACCGCTGAACGCATATGTGGTATCGCCCTCCGCCTCTCTGGTCGGGGTCTCGCCGTCATACTGAGGTTTTGAACCGTAGGCGACGTTCTCGTCGGTCTCAAGGGTCGTGCCGTCGTAGTTCTTCCATGTGACGGTAAAGGTCCTCTCAGACTGGGTGAACTGGGCGGTGTAGGTCGTATCTTCGGTGACGGCCGCAGGAGTCGGCGACCATCCGCTGAAGGTATAGGTATACTGAGCGGTCGATTCCTTTGTCGGGGTATCGCCGGTATAAGACGGCGTTGTGCCGTAAGGTACCTGCTCCGTCTTCAATACATTGTCGTCGCCGTCCTTCCATGTGACGGTGCAGGGGGTGACGTTGACAAGGCGGAGCGTCTTCTGACTCTCAAAGCCGGAGCTTGTGCTGCCGTCCGCGTTCGGTCTGAAATAAACGTCGTAGGTGCCTGCCGCGGAAACAGTAATATTGTTATTCTCGCCGGAGGGATACCAGGTATCCTTGCTGTCATGGACCTTGATCTCCGCATTTGCGGGGAGGGTCACGGAAGCCAGCTTGTACTCGACCTTGGAGGTTTCCGCAGTATTCAGCGTGAAGGCATAGTCGTTGTTGTTAGTCCAGCTGTTCATATTGCCGACGAGATAATAGGTCGGACCGGATTCGGCAACATACTTGTCATTGCTCGTCGTAGATGTGACGACCCACTCCTTATGATTGGCGATATCGGAGGTGATATCGGGCGTCTGCTTGGTGTTGCTGGACGCGCCGTCGTTAAAGATGATGCCGGTAACGTCGCTCGGGATCTCTGCCTTGTAGACCTTATTGCCCTGGGTCATCGCGACGCCGGGCCACGTCGGAGCCTGGGTATTGCTGCCCCAGTAATAAACCATCATGTTGCTCCAGCCGGCATTGTTGTTCGCATAAACCGTATAGGTATCGCTCGGCGCTTCCGTCGCCGCAGTCGGCGCGACGGTTGCCGTCGTCGCGGAGGTCGGAGACGTACCGTACAGGCTCCACGATTCAGATGACACCGAATAGCAGTTGGTGTTGTCATCCGGGACAAGATCACCGGTCTGATCCTTCTTATTATCCCAGTTGTTGGTATTATTGGAACCGTCCATGCGGCAGAAGATGACATTTGTCCAGTTGCCCGTGGGAACGGATCCGGAATAGTAATCGTTGCCGTCAGAGGTCATGCTGACCCATGCGTTGTCGCCGGTCACTCTGTTGAAGAGATACATCGCGTATCGGCCGCCGCTGCTCAGCCACGAGGAGCTCGGCTTGACATACAGCGTCGAGGTGGTGATGATATCATAGGCGGGTTCATCGGCGTTATAGACAACCGCAACGCCGGTCGAGCCGACAGAACCGAAGATCTTGCCGTTTGATACGGTAAAGGTATTGCCGGTGACCTGATCGATATAAGAACCGCTCTTCATCTGATGCGCGGTCAGATTGACGGAACCGGAGGTGCCGTCGAGCTTAGAGATCACAACGCCCTTGGTGCCGCGCTCGATATAAGCGACGTTGCCGGAGGACGCAAGGTATTCGCTCGTGCCGTCAAAGTGATTCTTGAACTTATTGACCTCGGTGACCGACTTGGATTTCCAGTTGGTATCTGTGCTTGCCGCGCCCATGGTGCTGTTCGGACGCGCAAAGAACAGCGCGGTGGAATCGGCTCTCGCGCCGACGATCGCCCACGCCAGATTCAGGACCTCGGAGGTAACGTCCTTTGTGTTGGTAAAATACGCCGAGCCGGAGTTGCCCATATAGGTATCGTGCGACTCGACCCAGAGGACGCTGTTATCGGCGGAGGCGCCTTTGTAGTAGGTGCCGTCGGCAAGCTCGGACGCCGCCGACCAGTACGCCTTGTCCAGCGCGCGGTCGCCGGTGTAGTTATCTGTCACCGCCATGTAGGTCGTGTAGTTGGAAACATCACAGTTCGGTCCGGGACTGCCGAGGATCTCGCCGTAGAAGAACGGTACGGGAAGACTCTTTTCCGAAGCATAGTCCTTTGCCCCTTCGATGACGTTCGGCCAGAAATCGCTCTTGCAATTGGACGGGTCGGTCGGCAGCTCGATATGTTTCGCCGCGTCAAAACGGAAGCCGTCGACGCCGCAGTCGATACACTCCTCCAGCAGCCCGATGACTCTTTGCTGGATATGGGTGTTTGCGGTATTCAGATCGGGCATACCGAGGTGATACTGGGTGATGTTGTAGCGGCTGTTGTCGTTTGTGCCGTTGGACGATGTGTGATAATAATTGGCGTTTTTCAGATCGCTTTCAACGCCGGAGTTGAGGTAGGAATAGGTACCGCCGGATGTGCCGTTATTGGCGAGGTGGTTCGCGACGATATCGACGATGACCTTGATGTTGTACTTTTCTGCTTCCGTACAAAGCGAGGTCAGCTGTGCCTTGGTGCCCAGCCATGTGTTATTGGAAACGCTGAAGCCAAGCGGCTGGTACAGCTTCCACCATTGGTTCACGCCGTCGGTCCACGAAGAATTATAGTCCTTCGGCGACTGAACAGGCGAGGTCTGCACGGCGGTATATCCCGCCGCGGCAATCTCGGGAAGCTTTGCCTTGATGTTGTTGTAGGACCAGTCAAAGCAGTGCAGGATGTTGCTGCCCCGGATAGTCTCCTGCGCATAGGTCTCGACGGGATCGGTCGGGTCTGCTGAGGCGGGTACGATCCCGACGCAAACGATCGACATGGTCAGACACAGCGCAAGAATGATGCTGAGTAGTCTGCGTTTCATGTGAAATCCTCCTTAGGTGGTGTTGAATAATGGAAATTCGCATAAATATACATGATCATAATAACATATATATGGATAAAACGCAAGCATATTTCACAAAGAAACGGCTGATCTTTTTGCTTTCTTTGTCGGTTATACAGATAGTTTTCCACAATTGACGACAAAAAAGCGGAAGCCGTTATCAGCTTCCGCATTGACGCACAGTGCGTTTGAATATATTATTCCGTGCCGACAAGATGTACGATGATCGGGTCGGCGTGCAGGGCGGGGATGATTGTTTCGGTGAGATCCGACGTTCTGAACCGGATAGAGCTGGTGTTGACGCAGGGGTGACAGCCGAAGAAATCCTCTTTGAGCACATCCTCGTCGATCACAAGCTGCACACGGCGATCGGCGTCGTTCATCAGTCCCAGCACCGAAACGCTGCCGGGGCTTACGTCGAGCAGGTCTTTCATAAAGGTTTCATCCGCGAACGAAAGGCGGCTGATATTCATCTGTTTTGACAGCTCTTTGGTTTTGAACGGCTTGTCGCCGGACATGATCAGCAGATAGAACGCGGTTTTCTGGCGGTTGCAGAGAAAGAGGTTTTTGCAGATGCGTACATTCAGCACCGCGTCGATCTTTTCGCATACCTCCATGGTAGAAGCGGGTTCGTCGGGATGATCGGTGCGGTCGTATTCGACGCCGAGCCGGTCAAGAAATGCGTAGGCGCGTATTTCGCGGTCTTGTCTGCCGGTCAAATCATTCGGTGAGCCTTTGTATAATTCCATGTCGCTTGCTCCTTTACCTTAACTGTTACGATCGATGGGGATCATTCGGATACAGTATACCAGAAGCCCGTCGGATTGTCCAGCGCAGAGGATACGATCAATAGGAGGAATCGACGATCGTTTGTTGACGTGCGGATGTTTCTCTTGTCAAAGCGCGGCGGATAAGATATAATGGTAAAAACCAATGCGGCACGGATCCGCCTCAGGGAGGGACATGCATGAACGACGAGATCATTCTGGTAGATCTGTTCGACAACGAGATCGGGCATACGGACAAGGCCGATGCGCACGCACGCGGTCTGCTTCACCGCGCCTTTTCGGTTTTTGTGATCCACGGCGGGCGGATGCTGATCCAGCGCCGCCACCGCGATAAGTATCACTCCGGCGGGCTGTGGACGAACGCCTGCTGTTCGCATCCGCGGCGCGGGGAATCACTCGAGCAGGCTGTCGGGCGGCGGATGCAGGAGGAACTGGGGTTCGCATGTGAAGCGCGGGAATACTTTTCGTTTGTGTATCGTCATGCGTTTGACGACGGCGTTATCGAGTACGAATACGACCATGTGTTCCTGACGGATTACGACGGGGAAGTCAACGTCAATCCCGAGGAAGCGGATGAGATCCGATGGATCGACGCCGGGGAGCTTGCGGATGAATTGCTGACATATCCGGAACGCTTTACGGTATGGTTCCAGATCGCCGCGCCGGAGATCCTCAGGCGGATGAAACAAGAATAAAACATAAAACACCGGCTTGTGCTTTTGAGGCATGAGCCGGTGTTTTGTCGGTCAGGCGTCCGATACAGTATCCGAATCCGGTAACCGCTTATCCCCGACGCACCGCAAAAAACGCGCACCGCATGGTACGCGTTTTTGTCTGTCAAAAAGAGTTTTGCTCAACAGCACGTTTATGACGTCCCGGGAAAAAGGGGGCTGCCGCAAAAAGCTTGCGACAGCCCCCTGATCGGTTTTGTCAATCTGCCGACTGTGTGTCGTTCATACGGTCAAGCGTTATTCACTTTCCTTTTTGCGCTTCTTGAGGATCAGCAGGATGATGACCCCTACTGCCGCCGCCAGGCCGACGCCGGTCAGGACGACCGCCAGTGTGTTGTGGAAGAACATGGTCAGCCAGGTCGCAGAAAGGATGAAGTTCTTTGTCTCATCGTTGTTCGTTACGTTCTGAGCCAGGTCGCCGACAGAAACTTCGAGATTATAGGTTTCCTGTGTCTGGTTGGTGTTGATGGGAAGAACGATATCGATCTCGCCGTCGAGGACGGACATGGTGTACTGATCCGACGTCAGCTTCTCATCGTTGAGTACGATCTCGAGGGTTTCGGGATTGATGTTTTTATCGACACAGATGATCTTGACGTCCTTCTCTGCCTCAGAGTACGCCTTGTCGGCGGCAACGCCGCTGATCGTGATCTCGGGCGGAGTCTTGTCGACGGTGAATGTGATCGGGAAGCTTCTCTCCTCGACTCTGGTGGTATTGTTGGTCATCTCCAGATCAAGCTGCTTATCGGTATACTCGATCTTGGAGCTCAGGGTAACGGTGTAGTCGCCCTCACTGCCGAAGTTGCTCTTATGGATAGCATACTCGTATTTGTACCATGACGCCTTCGGATCGCCCGCGATCGCCCTGCGCTCGAATCCCTGATCACCGGAAGCGGTCTCAGCCAGCGTTTCGGTATCGGTATCGCAGGTGCTGGTCACGGAGTATTCCTTGACCTCGGTGACGTTGATCTCAATGATCTTGAGATCGTCGGTGACTTCTTTTGCGTATCCGCTGTCGAGCAGCGCCTTGGTGGCGTCGTCCTCGCACATATAGGTCGCGCCGTAACGGTTGACCGAGAAGATGATCGTCTTGGAATCGGTGTGTCCGGCAAGATCCATGATCGTCGCCTTGTAGACATAGATACCGTCGTAGATCTCTTCATCCGGGAAGTTTTCGTATCTCTCGAACTTCGTCGTCGCGGTGCTGCCGGGATTCACCTTCAATCCCTCCGGATTACCCTTCTGGGTACCGGTCTTGGGATCATAGGAGATCCTTGTGAGGGTCGCCTTTGTGTTATTCTGGTCGATATTGGTATCGGTAAAGGTTACGCCGGGGGTAACTTCCTCTTTACCGAATGCACGGTTTGCGGTGTTCTTGGTAAAGACAATTGCGTTATCGTCGACAGCAAGGTCGATGATGAAGGTCGCCTCGCTGACCTCATTCGCATTTCTTGCCGCCTTATCCTTATAGGTGATGGTAAACGCGTAGGTACCGTCCTGATCGAACGCGAGGGTCGTCGTATGGGTATCGCCGCTGCTGCTCCAGCCGGACGTTGCCAGCACCGGCGAGGTAGCGCCGTTCTCATACTGCGGGCTGAAGGTGATATAGCCGTCGCCCTCTGCAAAGTTATGCTCTTCAACGGTAACGGTCGCAGTACGCGCGGTTCCGTAGTAGTTGCCGTTCAAGGGGCTGTTGTTATCAAAGGAAACGCTGAGGACGGGATCGATCGTGTCGATGACAAAGTCGTCCGACTTGACCGAAGCGCCGACGTTGCCCGCCTGATCGGTATAGCCCAGCTCTACCGTATAATCGCCGTCGCTGCTGAAGGAGATGGTCGCGTGATGGGTAGAGCTGTCGGAGTAATCCGAATAGTTCGTCGACCAGTTCGTACCGCCGTCGATACCGGGTGCAGAACCCTCGCGGGCGGTGATCTGAGCAACCTTCTCAAAGTCTGCCGGATCAAAGTTGCGCTCGGTAACGGTGATGTTGAAGGTACGGGTCTCCTGATAGTAGTCCTTGCTGTCGGGATCGTAATAGTTATGGGTCGCGTCTACGGGAGTCAGCTCGATGGTCGGCTTAGTGACGTCGATCGAGATGGTCTTGTCTGTGCCGTAGATGTGATTGCCCGCACGATCGAGCGCCTCGACATGGATCACAAGATCGTTGTAGTTGAATTTGCCGCTTGAAAGGATGATCGTTTTTCTCGCCTGCGTGATCAGGTTGGAGTTCGCTTCTTTCTGAACGATCTGCCAGCCGGAAACAGAAGTCGCCCTCTGACCGATCCTGACGTCGCTCTGTGCGATGACGCCGCCTTCATAGCCGTCCTCGGCAGCCCACTGAGAGGTTACCGAATACTTCAGCTCATACAGACCCATATAGGCGTCTGTTACGTCAAAGGTCACGCTGACGTTACCGTCGAACAGATCATTACCCTTGTTATCCTTCGCAACAGGCGCGGTATTGACGGTAATTGTCGCGCTGCTGTTGTTCTTATGATTGTTGTTGTTCTCGACGATGGTGCCGTCGGGATAATAGTTGGAGCTTCTGTTGGAAACGTTGTCCACCGCGTAGACATATACTCTGCCCTTGAAGTTCGCGTTGACCGTAAAGGTCGCGCTGACTCCGCCGCCCAAAGGCGTCAGTGCGGTGAGAGCCGTATCGCTGATGATCGTGCCGCCGAGGGTCGCCTTGATCACATGGATCGCTCTGACGCCGCAGCCGGAGATCGCGCTGCCGTTCGGGCGCTTCAGGTCGGTCGCCTTGATGGTCATGACGGTTCTGTTTCTGAAGTAGAACCCGTATTCCATATCGGGATCGTGGGTGGTCAGGTCGGCGATGATATTGCCGTTCTCGTCGATCGGCTCCGGCTCGCTGTCAGCTCTGCCGTTGCCGGAATACGAAACCTCGGTGATGATGGGAGCCGTGTTGTCGATATAGAACACCGCGGTTTTTGACGCTGTATTGCCGCTGTTGTTTTCTACGGTAAGCGCGACTTCGTTTTTGCCGTCGCTGCCGTCAGCGGTCTTATTCAGACTTGCGTGCTCCGCAAGATTCGGGGTAAAGGAGAGCGTATCGCCGCTGATCTTATGATCGACTCTGCTGTCGTCCGACTTTTTTACCATGCTGTACTGAACAGCGCCGCTGTCGTTCCGGACAGAGTCGCCTTCCGCCAGCTTGGTTTCTTCGTCGGATTTGACCTCTGCGGAATAATCCGTTCCGTTGAGGGTCAGCGTCGCGCCGAACAGATGCGAGATCGTATCTGCGACCGTAAAGCTGTTGGTAACGGTAGCGCCGGTATCGGCTGCTTTCTCTGCGATCCACAGCTTATCGCCTTGCTGATAGTGATACGGATCACTGACGCCCGGCGTCGCTGAGGAGGCACTGAAGGTCGCAGCATCATCGGTGGTGACGACCTCGAATGTCTCGCCGTCTGCCAGAGCGTCCTTGTTGACGGCGCTGCCGCCCGCCGTGATCTTTTCGGCGGTTCTGAGTTCCTTGAACGAATACGTCGTCTGATGGTTGACAGCGTCCGTTACGGTAAAGCTGATGCTGTCCTCATCGGAGACGGTTGGTTTCTTGATCGTAACCGTGCCGGTGTCGGTTTCGGCTTTGGCGTCATCGGGATTCGCGGCGCCCTTGACATAAACCTTGCCGGAAGCCGGTGTGATCGGAGACCCTCCGTTGACAGTCATCTCGATCTTGGCAAATCCGGAAGACGGACCGGAATCCGATACGCTGACGGTCGCAGCGACGTCATTATTGCTGTACACACCGAAGCTCAGCGAACGGAGAACGTCAAGGTCGACGCCGGTGATCACGGGCGCGGTATTATCGATCTTGATCGTCGCGGTCGTCGCGGAAGCACTGTTCTTCGGATCGCTTACGACCAGATCCTGACAGGTCACGGTATACTGCTTGAATTCCTTTGCGATAAAGGAGAATGTATATTGTTTGGTTGTACTGTTGTAGGTATAGGTAAGGTCGGAGAAGTCGCCGCCGGTAACGGTAACGTTCTCTGCATCGACGCCGGATAAGGTCTCGCCGACACTCAGGTCGGAGGAATCCGTGACGATGTCGTCGACGTCGAACGCAACCTTGATGCCGGTTGTCTCATTTGCCCAGTCGACGTCGTTGATACTCGCCTTGCCGCTGTCGCCGTAACGGAAGGGGCTGATATTCGGAGCAGCCTTATCGATCATGACGTCTTCTCTCTCGACAACGACTGTTTTCGAATTACCGAGGTTATCCGTCGCGACGATCGTATAATCCTGACGGGTCGTCATGGTAAACTGATACTTGCCGTCCTGTAAGGTGGCGGCTGTACCGTTGACGGTGACGGTCGCGATCTCCGATGCGTTTGTATCGGGCATATCCGCAGCACTGAAGGTCAGGGTATCGTCGGTATTGATCCAATCGGTGCTGTGAGTGACATCGGTGATCTCAGGCTCGTCGTTATCGACATAGATCACCTGAGAGAAGGGAACGCAGTTGCGTGCAAAGTTATCCGCCTCGACATAGAGGACATATGCGCCGGACGCGAGATCCGTGGGGACGGTAAAGGTGAAGCTGACCTCGTCGGTCACAGCGTCCGTTTTGTTATATGTATAGACGCCGTCCGCTGCGGTAAAGTCGTCGCCGAGACCGGTGAGGGTCGCGGTCGCCGTCGGCTTACCGCCCTCGCCGGGCGTACCGAAGTAAGCCTTGACGGAACGGATATGGCCAACGCCGTCCGCTGCTTTCAGCGTAAATGTTGAGTTATCCTTCGCGTAGTATTCTGCGTTGCCTTCGCCGATCGTCTTTTTATAACCGCTGCAGCCGGTGATGGTGACGAGAGGCGAGATATCTTTTGTGATATTAAGGACGGTTTCAAGCGCGGGAGTGTTCTCGCTCGCGTGGATGCCGCTGGTATCCTTCAGTGCAACGTCGCCGCTGGGATTTCCCCACGCGTCCTCTGCGGTAAAGGTGATGCTGTCATAGACTCCCTCTGCACTCTTTAACGGTACGTTGAAGTCGACATAATACGTGCCTGTATTATTGTCGAACTGAACGCCGGCGTCGTTTACGGATGTGAATGCGGTACTGCCGTTCTTCGCCGTGATAGACTTGATGGAGGAGCCGCCGTTCGGAGATACCATCACCCTCATTCTCAGGGTGCTGTCGTCGCCGTACAGCGAATCGATATGCAGATGGAAGGCGTTGCTGACCAGCGCGTCGACGAACTCCTCCGCTGCTGTCTTGACAAAGAACATGACGGAGAAATCACCTGCTGCGGGTGCGGTCTCATCCATGTTGACAAACAGCCCAATCAGATTACGACGACCTACGTTATCACAACACGCCAAGGAGAGCTCTTTGGTGTAGTGATTGTCATGCAGCTTTTTCGCGTTGATCGTTACCTGATAAAGATCCGCTTCTGTTTTTATGATACTATAGTAGTCATCGGACAGAATTACATACGGGCTGGATTCTTTTTTTCCTCCGAGTTCAAATCTGGTCTCATCGATCCCGCTGTAAGCGTCTGTTGCTTTGACAATGATCGTCTGCGTGGGTTCAACTGAACCGCTCGACTGTACGACAGTTATCTCCGGAGTGGACACGTCCACCTTAACGGCGGTATCGGTTTCTTTGGTGCTTTCGTTGCCGAGCGCGTCGTAGGCGGATATCGTCACCTTGCCGTTACAATCTCCGGAAACGGTCAGGGTATGGGTATAATCGCCTTCGCCTGAATACTCGGTGACGTCGCCCTCGTCGGCTTCGACAGGATCGTCGTCAAGTCCGGCGATATCCTCTGCTTTGATATCGATCACAGCAGGATCGTATACCGAATACCACTTATCCTCAAAATCTCCTATCGAAATGGCAGGACCTTCTTCATCGACATAACAGGTTAATTTCTTATTGGACAGTACGCCATTTTTGATGGTATCCCTCGTGTAGTAGACCACAAAGCCTTCGGTACCATCTGTTTTTTCAATTTTTTCGTCAATATACCTTTGAGCGTCAAAGGTAAGCGTGACCTTAGTGCCTGATTCTTCCCTGGTCACATAAGGATGAGGAAAATCATCACCGGCCGAATCGGGATTGAGGAAAGTATTCGGCGGGTCTTCATCCAGAGCGCAAACCACCATACGGACCCTGTCCGGGCTATCGGAGTCCTTCATGGTGTAAGTGATCTTGGTGAGCCCGCTGAAATAGTTTTTGCCGTCTTTTGTCGCGGAACTGCGCGTAGCATAGATGACGGAGTAAGTACTGTTGTCTATATTCGGGACTGCATTGCTGCCGTTCCGCTTTGCTCCGGTTGCCGCGAGCTTCGCCTTTGATCTTGTGGGAGTCGCCTTTACAACTGGTTCGGCTTCGGTCGCGTCCTCGTCCCCGGCGACAGTTGCGTCTTCGCCCTCGGCGACAGTCGCGTCCTCGCCCTCGGCGACAGTCGCGTCCTCGCCGTCATCGACAGTCGCGTCCTCGCCCTCATCGGCGACAGTCGCTTCCTCGTCCCCGGCGGGCGCGGGATCCTCTGTGCCGTCGCCGTTGTCGTCAACGGTCTCGTCTGCAGCGGAAGGATCTGCATTCTCGTCCACGGACGTCGCCGCGGGGGTTTCCGCATCGTCCTGATAATCGGTCGCCGTTGCCGGGATGCTGCCGAGCAGCAGTACGACCGCGATCAGGAGCGCGAAAAACCTTGTCATCAGAATTCCACGTGTTTTCTTCATTTGCGTTCTCTCCTTTTTTGGGTGTTTCCTGAAAAAATCTATAGAATCGTCTTCGTTATACATGCAGAAATATACAGTGCATATGAAGGACATATTATTGTTTTGTTCAACAGAATGACTTCGGATCGGTCGGCGGATCCGCCGGAACGTATGCGTCAGGCGATGATCTCGTCGGTATCGCGGAACACCATCTTTTTGATGATATTCATGCTGACGCGATTGAGCGGCTGTGTCAATCCCTCTTCTTCTGCGCCCGCATCGATTGCCGTGTAGCCTCCTGCCTGAGGAGCAACGCCGCTGAGGACGACGGTCTCGGCATACTGCGGCTCAGCAGCGGCAGTATCGGAAAGAAGCTCGGTCTCGCCGCTGTCTGCGACCATCTCTTTGTCCAGCAGCTCGGTCTGCGACGCGGCGTCGAGCAGCGACGTCTGTTCCTCGTCGTCGGGTTCGCTCATCCGCCCTGCAGCCGCCGCTTGCGTCGCGGTCGGCGCCTGCGTCGGACTTGTCGTCTGAGGCATTTCGGACGTCACGGCTTGCGTATTGCTGCCGGATTTTTTCTTTTTGGCTGTTCTCAGTCTGCCGGTCGTCTGGTTCTCCGCCTCCATCTGTTTGATGGTTTTTCTGGCGGCGCGGCCGGTCTTGATATTGAATATCCCGTGGATATCCATTGCAAAGAACATGATCAGCGCGGTGATAAACAGTACGACTGCACCCGCAAGGCAGATGTAGAACAATAGATCAAATGTATTCTTCATCATCAACCCTCCGTTGCCTGCTGCGATTGTGACGACTGTGCAGAATCGCTTGTGCCGGAGCCGCCTTTCGCTTCCTTGATGGACTTCTTTTCCTTCTGGATCTTCTCAATGTTCTTTATATTGTTTTGATACAGGTTGTTGGTCTTGTTGTCGTTGGTGATCCTTTCTTTCGAAGCGCCGTCGTTCATCAGACCTTCGACCGACGCCTGGATCTCATCAACCAGATTATAGAATTCGTCAAATGTGACTTTGTCGTCGGTGGTACCGATCATCGCCATGTCGTATTTGCTCAGCTGTGCCAGAATATAGTCAAAGCATCTCAGCTTCTGGTATTCGTTGCGCGACGCAAAGTGATCGGACTTGATGATATTCTTCACCAGATCATAATATTCGCGATAGGTCATCGCCGGATCGCCCATCGGCGTGGTCTTGAACGGATCGCGGCAGACCTGCGAGAATGATACCCAGAACGCGTCTTCATCCTGCTGTGCGGGATCGCTGTGGTTCTGCTGAGCGCGCTTGTACCATTCTTCCTCGGCGCCCTGTCTGATATTCGCGTTTTTCGCCAGCATAAAGAGTACGCCGTCGCCCAGCTCTTTGCACAGGTCGGCATAGCCGTCCTTGTCGGACGCGATGATCTTATCCTCGTTGCCGGTGATCTGGTTTTTGAATTCAGAGTATTCAGCGCCCGTCAGTTCGTTGTCGCTCAGGTACATTTCCAGCATGCCCTGATACGCGTCGATCTTGCCCGGGTTGTTTTTGATCGCGTTCTGATACGCGGTGTTCGCGGTATCATACGCCTCCTGCGCTTCCTTGGGATCGGCATTCATGATATCCAGACTGGCGGTCTGCGCTTCTTTCATGAACGCCTCATACTCTGCAGAGGTCTCCGAGTTCGCCGCGATCTTGAATCCGACCGCCGCGAGCGCCATGACCAGCATCAGAATGACCGTCGTCAGAAAGATCTTCCACTTTCTGTTCTGCGCTTTTTTATTCTCGATATCGAGGTCTTGGTAATGCTCGAGCGCATACAGCAGCTCGGAGCAGGACTGGTATCTGTCGTCGGGATTGCGCTGGGTACATTTTATGATGATCTCTTCCAGACCCGACGAAAGCGTGGGATTCCAATGGCGGATGGGATACATCTCATAGGGCGGCTTGCTGGGATTATGGCCCGTGACCAGATGGTACATCGTCGCGCCCAGACAATAGATATCCGTCCGCGCGTCGGTCTGACCGTGGCCGCCGTACTGTTCGGGCGCCGCATAGCCCTGTGTGCCCAGACAGGTCGTATCCTCAACGCTCGCCGACTTGAATTCACGCGCGGTACCGAAATCGATCAGCGAGATATTGCCGTCGGGCTTGAGCATGACGTTGGCGGGCTTCATATCGCGGTAGATGATCGGGGGCTTTCTGGAATGCAGATACCCCAGCACGTCGCAAAGCTGTTTTGACCATTCGATCACGTCGTCCTGACTCTGCGCGCCGCCGGTCTCCAGCGCCTTTGAAAGCGAGTTGCCCTCGATGTAATCCATCACGATGAGGAACGAGCCTTCGCTGTCGATAACGTCGATGATACTGGGAAGGTTGGGGTGGTTGAAGCGTTTGAGAAGCTCTGTCTCTACGATCAGATTCTGTTTGACGACCTCAAAGTTCTGAACGCCGTCCTTGCGAACCTCTTTGATCGCCCAGATCTTGTTGGCTTTTTCATTGACCGCCTGGTAGACAACGCTCATACCGCCTTTGCCCACTATGCGGAGGATCTTATATTTTCCGTCTACGACCGAACCGATTTCAAGCATGCGTTCTCACCTCACTCCGTCTTCACCAGGATAACCGTGATATTATCTCTCTCGCGTCTGTATTTGTTGAGATTTGTCAGATAGACGATGTTGTCCAGCATCAGCTGTTCGTCTGTCGACGCCGCGGGGCTGCAATACTGATAGATCTCGGCGTCGGTGATCACGTGTCTGAAACCGTCGGAACACTGCAGATAAGTTTCGCCGGGACGCAGATCGCCGCAGAAGAACTCCGGCTCGACATATTCGCCCGCGCCGACGCACTGCAGCAGCACGCTGCGCTGGGGGCTGACAAGCGCTTCTTCGGGGGTCATGCGGCCCATGTCGATCTCGCGCTGTACATAGGAGTGGTCTTTTGTCAGGCAGCGAACGGAATCCGTCAGATGATACGCGCGGGAATCGCCGACATTCACGATATAGTATCTGCCGCGCATAAACAGGACCGCATTGAGCGTCGTACCCATGGTGATTCTCTGAGCGGCGGAATACGAAAGGATCCGCTGATGGCAGGATTGAACGATCTTTCGCCAGTCGCTGAACAATTCCCTTTCGGGATCGGGCAGCGCCACGATATGCGGCAGATCGGTCTCAAACCAGCGAATGAACGCTTCGATCACGGTCGAGCTGGCGACCTCGCCTTTTGCAAGACCGCCCATGCCGTCACAGATCACCGTCAGCAGGATATTCCCCGCGTCGGACTCCGCCTCCATCACGAGCGCTGAATCCTGATTTGTCTGTTTTACGTTTCCTTTATCCGTATAAGCTGCTGTTAAAAATCTCATAGACCGAATTGCCTTTCTGCCGCAGACGGTACAAACCGTTTTTCTTTGGGAAAGGCGTCCTCCTTGCAGGATCTTTCTGAGTATTTCCGGCGTTATTATTTTTCTTTAAACGAATAATAAGCCATCAAATAATAATGCCCCATAATCAGAGTTATTATACCATCTGCCGGATTATGTGTCAATGATATTCACCAAAATCCGCGATGATTTACCCCGAATTTTTATGGATTTTCCGGGGAAACAGCCATCGAAACGCTCTTTGTTCCGGATCGGAAATATAGAGCCGCATGAACAAAAAGAAGCCGTGAAGAAATGAAGCATCGCTTCCATCTTCACAGCCTCTTTTTCGACGTTTTTATGCGCCGTCAGTCTTTTCGCTTCAGGTGAAGCGCGTTGACGTCGCGCATCAGATTGTCCAGATCGCCGTTTCCGTGCAGACCGTTGTGGTATGCCGCGTGCATCCCGTTGAGGATCCTGCGGTCTTCAAAATCGATCTCCCCATCGGCGATGTATTTCTGACCGAGATACCGGATCCTGTCGTAGAGGATATATTTCAGCGCCTCGCTCTGGGCGATATTCTGTTCCTCCATCGCCGACAGGCGCTTTTCGATGCTTTTCTGCGCCAGCGCTTCCCGCTTTTCTCTGCGCTCATACCGCCGTCCCAGCCATTCTCTCAGCCCTTCGATCAGCGCGACTGCCGCGCCGCCGGAGAGGATCGCGATCAAAACCTCCATTTTGACCTCCCCTCGTGCCGAAGCGGACGGTGATCGGCAAAAAATGTCGTTCTCATCATTTCGCGCCGGTCAGCTTCTTCCACGTCGCCGGCCCGACGACGCCGTCGACCGTCAGCCCGTTTTTCTTCTGAAAAGCACGCACCGCATAGTCCGTGTTTGCGTCGAATCTGCTGTTGATCGTCAGCTCTTTGCCGTCCCTGCCCCTGTACCGGATATCCCGCAACAGCCTTTGGAGCATCTTGACCTGCGCGGGTACGTTGTTATATCCGCTGCGCGCTAGGAAGTTGAATGTCAAGACCGCAGTTTCGGTTTTCTTAGCGCCTGCGGTCGAAGCAGCTTCAAACGTCCCGCCGAGCTGCCTGTTCACCTGAGCCATGATCTGCGGATGCAGACCGTAGAGATAGTCCCCCGGACACGCCTTGTTTGCGAACCAGCGATGCACCGTCATAACCAGCTCGTCATCCTTCGGCGCATAGCTGAGCGCCGCGCTTTTGCTGCCGAACCAAACGAGCTTCTTTTTGCCGTTTCTCCTGCAGATATCCACCAGCAGCCTTATCAGCGCATCATATGCCTTTTTTGTCACCTTATACGGCTCAACGGTATCGCTCGCGACCTCGATCGTGATCGCTCTGTTGTCGTTGTCATAAGACGACGTACACCACGACCGGTAGGATTCCGGCAGATATTGCCCGATAGATCCGTCAAACCCGACGCCGTAATTCGACGACGCCTCATACCCCGCGTCGGCAAACAGCTCGCCGAGCGTCGACGCGTAACACTGTCCCACGACACAATGGATCGATATCCTCGTCAGGGGATAGATCCGTTTTCCGGAATGGTTGGGCGAGGGGATCACATCCGTGACCAGCTTGCTGTCAGCGATCATCTTCCTCATCCCCCTTGTTATCCGTCAGATTGTCGATCGTATCCTCCGTGATCTGTTCTTTGTCGGGAACGCACGCAAATTCCGAATCGTTCATATTCTCACCCTTTCAAATATGCCTCTCACCTATGACGAGAAAAAGGCGGCGGTTGCATAAAACCATGCAACCGCCGCCGATAGAATCGATTTATCTG
Source organism: uncultured Ruminococcus sp. (assembly GCA_902796225.1). Classification (GTDB taxonomy): domain Bacteria; phylum Bacillota; class Clostridia; order Oscillospirales; family Acutalibacteraceae; genus Ruminococcoides. The sequence goes on along the minus strand of CADBOO010000030.1, from coordinate 22,922 downwards.
TTTGCGTACATTTTTTCGTAGTAATTCTGATACTCGCCGCTGATGATCTCCTGCCACCAGTCCTTGTTGTCGAGATACCACTGTATCGTCTTTTTGATGCCGTCCTCAAACTTTGTTTCCGGCAGCCAGCCGAGTTCGTTATGGATCTTCGTCGGGTCGATCGCATATCTGAGATCGTGTCCCTTGCGATCGGTGACGTAGGTGATCAGGCTCTCGGGCTTACCGAGTTCCTTGCAGATCAGCTTGACGATGTCGATATTTGCCATCTCGTTATGACCGCCGACGTTATACACCTCGCCGACCCTGCCCTTGCGGATGATCAGATCGATCGCCTTGCAGTGATCCTCCACATACAGCCAGTCGCGGACATTCTCGCCCTTGCCGTACACCGGCAGCGGCTTATCCGCCAGAGCGTTCGCGATCATCAGCGGGATCAGCTTCTCCGGGAAGTGATAGGGACCGTAGTTGTTGGAGCAGCGGCTGACGGTCACCGGCAGACCGTAGGTGCGGTGATACGCAAGCACCAGCAGATCTGCGCCCGCCTTGGACGAGCTGTAGGGACTGGAGGTATGGATCGGGGTCTCCTCGGTGAAGAACAGGTCGGGTCTGTCGAGCGGAAGATCGCCGTAGACCTCGTCGGTCGACACCTGATGATAACGCCGGATCCCGTATTTGCGGCAGGCGTCCATCAATACCTGCGTGCCGAGGATGTTGGTTCTCAGGAAGATCTCGGGGTCTTCGATCGAGCGGTCGACATGGCTCTCCGCCGCAAAGTTGACCACGATATCGGGATGTTCCTCCTCAAAGAGTCTGTACACCGCCTCGCGGTCACAGATATCCGCCTTCACAAAGCGGAAGTTCGGATTGTCCATCACGCCTTTCAGCGTGCTGAGATTGCCCGCATAGGTCAGCTTGTCCAGGCAAATGATCCTGTCGTCGGGATGCTCCTTCAGCATATGGAAAACAAAGTTGGAGCCGATAAAACCTGCTCCGCCTGTCACGATAATTCTCATAAGAATCCACCTGTCTTTCTGTATCGCAGCGAAATCATTCCTCTGCTGCTTTTTCGGTCACGATCTTATACACGCCGAAATATTTATTGAAATCCTGCTCGGTCTCCATGACCGCTTTGATTGTTTCGCCTTTTTCGGCGTAGTGCTGGTTGTAGAATTTCTGCACGGATTTGATCTGCGACTTCATCAGTATAAAGTGCCGATGCTCGTTATCGATCATTTCCTCAAACAGCTTTGTGATGCCGTGATCCTTTAGCAGATCGTCATAGTAGTACGACGAGATCTGCCAGTCCGCAAAGACCACCGCGTTATCGGGAACGTCGGAGATCCTCAGCGACCTGTCGCGGCTGGTATCTATCGCAGAATAAAGCCTTGTATTGTAAACGAAGATATCCGACGGATGCTCGTTGATGTAATTCTGGATGGTCAGATTCGGCTCGGGGATATTGCGGGTATAGGGCTTCCAGTAATAGTTTTTGTAGCCGATGAATATGATCGTCGCCGCAGCAAACAGCGAGATCACGCCGTATACGAACCGCTTGCCCGGGACGGGCAGCGACCGGTATTTCACGCGCAGCCTGTCCTGACTGAACGCGACCATCAGATAGACCAGCGCCGGCAAAAAGAAGGTCAGCGTCACCCTGTAGGACAATCTGGACAGATACTGGTACTCGTACAGCCCGAATACCGCGGCGCTGAGCACCGCGCACACCGTAAAATAGTAGCGGTTGTAGAAGTACGACGATACCACAAATACCACCGCCAGCGCGAACGTCGGGAAGTTATCCCTCAGCGGCGGGAACCGATACAGGAAGATCACCCACGCGACCGTCAGCAGGATCGGGAACAGCAGCTTCAGCCTGTTCCTGAAAATGAACAGCAATACCGCGGCGGCACAAACGCCGACCGCCAGCATCACGAGCAGCGCCGTGTGACCGACCCGGAACGGCATGACCCTGTCAAATCTGTCAAGCCATTTGTCAAGGATCTCCCGGACGCTCAGCTGACCGCCGCCGGTCTGACGCGAGAATTTCGAGATCGCCTGCAGCCGTTCGGTGGTAAAGAAATCTCTGTCGTAATAGTATCTTCTGATCGTCGCGATGTCGTTCTGCGACTTGATGCCGATGGAATTATAGAATTCCTCGTTTCCCTCATACTGCGTGACGGGATAGTCGTTGATGCGCGCGCGCGCCGAGTTGAATTCTTTGAATTCGCTGTATCTTTCGGAGGCGTTCAGCTTATCGGAGAGGATGCGCGCGCCGAATATCATCCCGACGATCACCGCAATGCTGATCACGATCCCGAGAAAGCTTTTCAGTCCGCCGATCAGAGCTTTTTTCAGCTCTCCCTCACGCGCCTTGCGCGTCAGGATGGTTTCGAGGAACATGCATGCGAGCATCAACAGGAAGATCGCAAGGCTGACCTCAAAGACGATAAAGCGATAACAACCGCCGGCAATCACAAAAAACGCCGATGCGATGATCTGAAAGATTTTGACGCCTTTTCTCTTTTCGCAGAAAAAAGCGTAATACAGCAGCGAGAATCCCGCCGCGCAGAGGTAGACCGCTGTGTGCGTCCACTGGACGACGATGACGCCCATATACAGGAACAGCGCCTCAAAAATGAACGCCGCCGCCAGACCGATCTTCGAGCGGCTCTTTGACAAAAAGATATAGCTGATCGTCACAAAGGCAAGCAGCGCGTGCGCGATCTGGAGCACCATGAACATATTGACGCCGGTGAACACCTTTTGCGCCAATACATTGAACGATACCAAAAAGAAGTTCAGAAAGATGCTGTGATTATCCCCGTGCTGGACCAGGATCGACATGATATAGTCGTCGTTGGTGCCGAAGATGGGGTCGTAGATGCAAAACAGCAGCGTCGCCATCAAAGCCGTCAGGATCGCCGCGACCGCTATTTTGCAGTCATATAGCTTTTTCAATGCATTCTTCATTCGGATTACCCTACTTCATTTCTTGCGAAACGCCGCATCGGATCACACCTTTGCGGTCGTCAGCATTGTCGCGAGCTTATCGTATCGGGTCCACTTTTTGAGATACATGACAGCGACCGATACGCAATAACAGATAACGATAAATACCAGGAAAATCGGGATCGCATACTTGAAGGAATAAACAAAATCCCTGAAGTAGCGGCTGAAAATAAACGTATGGAACATAAAGATCGCGCCGCTTTGGATCCCCAGCTTTTCCAGCGCCGTGCTCAGCACGGGGATCCGCGAGAGGATCAGATAGGAAAAGAGGATCACCGCTATCGCAAACACGCCGTCTATATAATAGACCTTGTGCTTGAGATACAATCTCATCAGGATGCATGCAAACAGCATCGTACAGGTCATCGCCAGCGCTTTTTTGCGCGAAGTATTATGCCGCCGTGCGATCCTCTCAAACAGTCCGTACCGCGCAAAATACATCCCCAGCGCAAACGGAATCAGCCACACATAGTAGCGATTGAAAAACGCATGCGCCTTGATGAGCCATGTCAGCTTTGAAAACCATGTCATGCGCATCAGGATGCTGTATAAATAGGGCGAAAACGTCAGGATGACCGTGATCGCCACCAGCGCTTCCGGCGACCGCTTGAGGATGAACATCATCAGCGGAAACAGCAGATAAAACAGGATGATCACGCTCATGAACCACCATGTTCCGTTCATGGTCGGCGTTTTGAACAGATTCGCCAGCCCCAGAAAATCGATCAGCGCATACCGGATGCTGTTTTTATAGATCACCCAGAACGGCTGTTCGCCGACGAATGCGCTTATCGGCACAAAGATGATGTAGATGATCCAGAAATTGAACATCAGCTTCAACAGATGGTTTTTCACAAATCTCAGCTGGTGCAGGATCGTAAATTTTTTGCCGCTTGCGGCGACCTTTTTCTCATAGCTTTTCCAGCTCATGTACAGTCCGTAGCCGCTGAGCAGCAAAAATACCGCGACGCAGACCTTGCAGTAAGCGGATATGGTGCATTCGACCGGAATACCCTTATACATCCGCATCGTTGTAAAGCGATTGAAATAATCGGCGCGATTGTAAAACAGATGGTGCCAGAAGAGCATCAGCAGCGCGACGCCCTTAGCGATATTGGTCTGACGGATATCAAACTTCATCCCGTTCGGGTTGTCAAGCGTTCTCGTTGTTTTGCTCACAGAACCCCTCCGTACATCGGTATTATTTGTAGAATCGATTGATCCTGTCCGCAACGATCTCGATATCTTCCTCGCTCAGGCCGTAATACATCGGCAGTCTGAGCAGTCTTTCGCTTTCTTTTGTCGTATACTTGTCCTCGCCGGAAAAACGTCCGAACTTACATCCGGCGGGCGACGAGTGCAGCGGGATATAGTGGAACACCGCGCCGATGCCTTCCTCCTTCAGGTAAGCGGCGAGTTTTGTCCTCTCGTCAAGATCCTTACACTTGATATAAAACATATGCGCGTTGTGGGTGCATTCATCGGGGATAAAGGGCAGCTCGATCACGCCCTTGTCCCTGAGCGGGGACAGCATCTCATAGTAGCGGTTCCAGCTTTTCAGACGGTCGTTGTTGATGATGTCCGGGTCTTCGATCTGACCGTACAGATACGCGCAGTTCAGCTCGCTCTGCAGATACGACGAGCCGACGTCCACCCATGTGTACTTGTCCACCTGCCCGCGGAAGAATCGCGTGCGGTTGGTACCTTTTTCGCGGATGATCTCCGCGCGGTCGACGTCCTTTTCACGGTTCACCAGAACAGCGCCGCCCTCGCCCATGCTGTAGTTCTTTGTTTCATGGAAGCTGTAGCAGCCGAAATCGCCGATCGCGCCGAGCGCCCTGCCTTTATAAAAGCCCATCACGCCCTGCGCCGCATCCTCGACGATCGGAATTCTGTGGCGTTTCGCGATATCGCAGATAACGTCCATCTCGCATCCCACGCCCGCGTAATGCACCGGCACGATCGCTTTTGTCTTATCGGTGATCGCGTTTTCGATCAGCTTCTCGTCGATATTCATGGTATCGGGACGAATGTCGACGAATACGATCGTCGCGCCCCTGAGGACGAACGCGTTTGCAGTCGACACAAAGGTGTACGAAGGCATGATCACCTCGTCGCCGGGACGAATATTGCACAGCAGCGCAGTCATCTCCAGCGCAGAGGTTCCCGAGGTCGTCATCAGCACCTTTTTTGCGCCGGTCATCTCCTCGAATTTCGCGTTGCACTTCTTGGTGAAGCCGCCGTCGCCGCAGATCTTGCGGCTGTCGATCGCCTGTTTGATATACTTGTCTTCTGTCCCCAGATACGGGGGAACGTTAAAAGGAATGTGAATCATACTATCAACCTTACATACCGTTTTTTCTATACTCTGTCCGCATTTTTCTGCGGCGATCACAGAGACCCGCAGCCGCGAGAGCACACAGTTCTCCATGATTATCTATACCATTTAAGATTACCACAAAACACGATCGATGTCAATTGTTTTGCGGTCCGTTGAACCCGGCAAAAAACAGAAAAATCCCGCCGGTTCTCCATCGGGAAACAGCGGGACAGAAATCGGTATTATACAGGTTCGTGGAACGTATCCGGATAGCCGGAATCAAAGACCTCGTTCGCCCACATCAGGGTAACAAGCGGCTCGCAGTCGGACAGATTGATGATATTGTGCGCCCATCCGGGGATCATGTGGACCGCTTCGATCTTTGCGCCGGACACCTCAAACACGACCTTCTCTTTCGTGTAGATATTGCGCTCTTCGATCCTCGCGCGTCCTGCGACAACGATGAACAGCTCCCATTTTGAGTTGTGCCAGTGCTGTCCTTTTGTGACGCCGGGCTTGCTGATGTTCACGCTGAACTGCCCGTGATCGAGCGTCTTGAGCACCGTTGTAAACGAACCGCGGTGATCGGAATTCATCTTCAGCGGATATTTGAACTGTGTCGGCGGCAGATATGTCAGATACAGACTGTACAGCTTTTTTGCAAAGCTGCCGTCGGGAATCGACGGCATCATCTGCGTTTTATGCTGCGCCTTGAACTGCTCGAGCAGATCGACGATCTCGCCGAGGGTGACGGTATAGGTCAGCGGAACATAACAGAATTTTCCGTCATCCTTCTCCACAGGGGTCAGACCGTCGTAATCACAGCGCTTTTCCCTTCCCTCCAGCAGATCGAACATTCCCTCGATCAGATCGTCTATGTACAGCAGCTCAACGACGGAACTGCGGTCGTTGACGGTAAAGGGCAGGTCGTTGGCAACGGCGTTGCAGAAAGTGGATACCGCCGAGTTGTAATTCGGACGGCTGTGACCCATGAGATTCGGGAAGCGGTAGACCGCGACCTTCACCCCGTTTTCCTCACCGTATCTGAAGAACAGCTCCTCTCCTGCGAGCTTCGACTTGCCGTAATCGCTCTCGCCGTACCGACCGATCAGCGAAGCTTGTATGGACGATGACAGCATCACGGGAGCCTTGCTGCCGTATTTCTTCAGGGTGCCGAGCAGCTTTTCGCCGAAGCCGCAGTTCCCCTGCATGAATTCCGCATTGTCCTTCGGGCGGTTCACGCCCGCAAGGTTAAAGACGAAGTCCGCTTTCTGACAATAGTCGTCCAGCTCGGCGTCCGTACTGTCGATATCATATTCATAGATCCCTTTGATCCGCAGTTCGGGTCTGATGCGATACTTGTTGTCGCGCACATTTTTCAGGTTCTCGACAAGCGCCTTGCCGACCATACCCTTTGCTCCGGTTACCAGAATATTCATATAGCTATTCCCCGCCGATCACAGTTTTTTAAATAATAATCTGTTTTTCCATTTGACCAATACGCCTGTTCCTTTTGTGATCACAAAAGCGGCTGCAAGGCACAACAGCAGCCCCCAAAGCAGTATCAGTATCGGATTGTTCGGAAAATACAGAATCGTTTGCGTATATTCTTTGCAGCTGTTGAAAAAGATACAGTGAACAAACCACATCCCCATGGAATGCTTTCCGAGCAAAGCGATCGGCGTCCAGATCTTTTTCCACGGAAAAAGATCAACCAGATTGATCAATCCGTATACAAACAGCGGCGTATACACCATATCCATACTGAACCTGATCGTCACAGCCGAGATGCTGAAGTGAACCTCCGGCAAGAGGTATCGCCCCGCTAAACCGATCGCCGCTGCACAGAGATAGATGATATACTGCAGCGCTTTGGAATTGATCCCCTTTTTAAAGAGGAAATCCATGCAGCGGTAAAACAGCTCGTATTCGGCGCAAATATATCCGACAACGATACAGGGAAGCCACGTAAAGAAATGGTAAAGGATATCGGAAACGATTGCATTATTGATATAGAAAAGATCCTGATAGACTGCCTGTGCGGCAGAAGGAACGATGATACCGAGGATAATGGCTGCCAGAATATGCTTTTTTGCAGCCAAATGATACAGCGGCAGCAGCAGCATACAAATGACATAAAAGACGACATACCAGCAAAACGTCATAGTAGGCCGTTTCAAAGCAAACGCTTCCAGTAAGAAGTTTGTTGCCGACCCGTCCCAGCATTTCAGAATCACCGCCGGGATCAGCAGCAGCACAAAGAACACAAAATAGTTCACCCAAAGATCCGTTGCCTTTTTCAGTGAATATCCGATCGATTTCTTCTTGGTAAAGACATAGCAGTATCCCGTAATAAAGGCAAAAATCGTCACACACATCTCAAAGATCCGATTCAGCACCGTGTGAAAAAACGCAGGATATGCATGCGGGTTGTTTTCGGCAAGAAGCTCCGGCAGGGTGAAAAAATGAAGTGCAAACATAAAGATGATCGCAACGCCCTTCAGGATATCCGTGGTCTTTCTGTCAAAATAATTTCTTTTTCGGCTCATATCAGCTTGTGTTGATTCTTTCATCTTCAGATACTCGCTTCCGCTTTTCAGCCTTTTCTCCACACCATCTTATTCACCACGCCGGTATACGACTGGATGATCTTGACAACCTTGTCGGATACGTTCTCGTCCCGATAGTCGGGGACGGGAATGCCGAGATCGCCGTTCTTGTTCATCTCGACGGCGGTATCGACGGCTTGGAGAAGACTTGTTTCGTCGATACCCGCGAGGATAAAGCACGCCTTATCCAGCGCCTCCGGACGTTCGGTAGAGGTACGGATGCAGATTGCCGGGAACGACTTGCCGACGCTCGTAAAGAACGAGCTTTCTTCGGGCAGCGTGCCGCTGTCGGACACGACCGCAAACGCGTTCATCTGCAGACAGTTGTAGTCGTGGAAGCCGAGAGGTTCATGCTTTATGACGCGCGCATCCAGTTTGAATCCGCTTTCTTTCAGGCGTTTTGCAGAGCGCGGATGGCAGGAGTAGAGGATCGGCAGATCGTACTTTTCCGCCATCCTGTTGATCGCCGTAAAGAGGCTCAAAAAGTTCTTTTCGGTATCGATGTTTTCCTCGCGGTGGGCGGAGAGCAGGATATATTTACCCTTCTCTAAACCTAACCTCTCATGAATATCGCTGTTTTCGATCTGCTCAAGATTCTTATGCAGGACCTCCGCCATCGGCGAGCCGGTCACATAGGTGCGCTCCTTCGGCAGGCCGGTATCGGCAAGATACCTGCGCGCGTGCTCGCTGTAGGCAAGGTTGACGTCCGAGATGATGTCGACGATCCTGCGGTTGGTTTCCTCGGGCAGACATTCGTCCTTGCAGCGATTGCCCGCCTCCATATGGAAGATCGGGATATGCAGACGCTTTGCGCCGATAACGGAGAGGCACGAGTTGGTATCGCCGAGAACCAATACGGCGTCGGGCTTGATTTCAACCATCAGCCGATAGCTCTTTGCGATGATATTCCCCATCGTTTCTCCGAGATCCGCGCCGACCGCATCCAGATAAACGTCCGGATCGGCAAGCGAAAGATCTTTGAAAAACACGCCGTTGAGGGTATAGTCATAATTCTGTCCCGTATGCGCAAGGATCGTGTCAAAATACATCCTCGCCTTATTGATCACCGCTGAAAGCCGGATAATCTCCGGACGCGTGCCGACAATGATCAGCAGCTTCAGCTTCCCGTTATTTTGAAAGGATACCTGACTCATCGTGTCCTCCTTCATCTTGTTTCTTCTGTCAGTATGCTGTATACGAAATCCGTCAGTCTCTTCTGAACAGATCTCTTGTATAGACCTTGTCCCGAACATCGTCCAGCACCGCGTCGTAGCGGTTGGCGATGATCGCGTCGGACTGTTGTTTGAACGCGTCAAGATCGTTGACGACCTTCGAGCCGAAGAAGGTGGATCCGTCCGTGAGGGTCGGCTCATAGACGATCACCGTTGCGCCCTTTGCCTTGATGCGCTTCATCACGCCCTGGATGGAGCTTTGGCGGAAGTTATCGGAATTTGCCTTCATCGTCAGGCGGTAAACGCCGATGGTGACGACGTGTTCCGCTTCCATATCATAATCGCTGTTTTCGTGATAGTATCCGGCTTTTTCCAGCACGCGGTCGGCGATAAAATCCTTTCGGGTACGGTTGCTTTCCACGATCGCCGACATCATGTTCTGCGGCACCTCGTCGTAGTTGGCGAGCAGCTGCTTTGTATCCTTCGGCAGGCAATAGCCGCCGTAACCGAAGGACGGATTGTTATAGTGGCTGCCGATACGCGGATCAAGACAGACGCCCTCGATGATCTTCTGTGTATCGAGCCCCTTCATCTCGGCATAGGTATCCAGCTCATTGAAGTAGCTGACGCGCAGGGCGAGGTAGGTATTGGCGAACAGCTTGACAGCCTCCGCCTCGGTAAAGCCCATGAACAGGGTGTCGATATCCTTTTTCAAAGCGCCTTCCTGCAAAAGCGCCGCAAAGGTATGCGCCGCCTGCACCAGCCGTTCATCCGCAGGATCCGTGCCGACAATGATGCGGCTGGGATACAGATTGTCATAGAGCGCCTTGCTCTCGCGCAGGAACTCCGGGCTGAAGATGATGTTCCTGCTGCCTGTCTTCTCACGGATATGCTCGGTATAACCGACGGGGATGGTACTCTTGATGACCATGATCGCGTCGGGATTCGTCTGTATGACAAGATCGATGACCGTCTCTACCGCAGAGGTATCGAAGTAATTCTTTTTGCTGTCGTAGTTGGTCGGCGCGGCGATCACGACAAAATCCGCATCCCGATAGGCATACTCAGCGTCGAGCGTCGCCTCAAGATCGAGGTCTTTCTCAGCCAGATACTTCTCAATAAAGTCGTCCTGGATGGGCGATTTTTTGCTGTTGATCAGCTCCACCTTTTCGGGGATGATATCCACCGCCTTGACGGTATTGTGCTGCGCAAGAAGCACCGCGATCGATAGTCCGACATAACCGGTGCCCGCTACTGCAATTTTCATATAAACTGCTCCTTCACATTCTGCAAGCCTTACTGCTGCGCATTGATATGGCTGCAGATATAATAGGTTTCTTTTTGTTTATCCGACCGGATGAACCTGTCCGTTTTCTGACGAAACGCCTCTGTGCTGAAATGCTCCCTGAAAAGTTTCCTGACTTGTTCCTCTTTTTGCGATAATTCAGCAGAATCGATATCCGTGTGCAGCAGCTTTTCAACGATGGCTTCCAGCTCCTCAAAGCCGCTGTACAAAAACGCATTTTCATCACCGAGCCCGGGATACACAATCCGGCGTTCGGCGATCGGGATTGTTCCGGTGTAAATACTTTCCATCTGATTATGGCAATACGGCTGAAAAACGCCGCAGGTCCAGATAAAGCACGCCGATTTGCGCAGTGCATCCCAGTAATCGTCACCCCCGAGCCGGAACCGGTCGATGATCACGATCTTGTCTTTCAGCGTATCTTTGTCATCGTTCAAAGCGGCTTTAAACGCTTCGATGCTGTCGGGGCGAAAGATTTGCCCGTCGAAGCGCGAACACAAAAAAGCGATGATCTCGTTTCTGGTTTTTAAGCCGTATGTTTGGTGGACGTCCTGTTCATTATCACTGTATACCCCGGAATTGTTGCCGATAAAGATGATCTTGATCTTCCTTTCCGACGCACGATCCGGCACGGTTCTTTCGGAGTCGCGAGCCATTTTCAACGGATGGAACAGGATCGGAAAAAAGAATTCCTCTGAATAACGGTCACAAAACCCGGGAATATCGTCAAAGAAGACGATCTTTTTCGGATAATGCCGGGGATTGTTTTCGGAACAAAATACAGCAAGATAGTTGACGCCGGGGCGATAGCAGCGCGCCCTTTCAAAAAAGAATTGCTGATAATCGTAAAAGCCGTCGTACATCGTTTGCGCATACAGCCTTGACGGCATTCTGTAATAGACGGTATAGCCCGCGTTGACAAGCTGCAGCGTTACCTGAACGACCCTTCTGTTAATACTCAGACCGGACAGATCGATCAGCACGCAATCCCGACCGGGGTCCGATTTTGAAAATCGGGCTTTGATCCTGATCAACATGAACTGCAGCATCAGGCGTGCTTTTTTTGCTGAGATTTTTAGTCTGGTTATCAACCGGTTGCTCTCCTTTCCGGTTACGAGTCGACATTACATTGCGCTTTTGATCAGCCGATATCGTAAAACTTTTTATACCACTGAGCAAACTTTCTCAAACCGTCGCGTAAGGACGTCGACGGCTTGAAGCCGAAGTCGCGCTCCAGCGCCGAGGTGTCCGCATAGGTCACCGGTACGTCGCCCGCCTGCATCGGGACGAGCTTTTTGTGATCCTCAAAGTTGTAATCCTCGGGTAACACGCCGGCTCTGACCAGCTCCTGCTGCAGGATATCGACAAAGTCCAGCAGATTCTCGGGATTGCTGTTGCCGATATTGTAGATCGCGTACGGCGGCAGCGGCAGACCGTCCTCGCCGGCCTTGCGCTCGGGAGGTCCCGCCATCACACGCTTTACTCCCTCGACGATATCGTCGACATACGTAAAGTCGCGCTTGCAGTTGCCGTAGTTGAAGATCTCGATGGTCTCGCCCCTGAGCAGCTTGTTCGTAAAACTGAAATACGCCATATCGGGACGGCCCGCGGGACCGTAGACCGTAAAAAACCGCAGTCCGGTCGACGGGATATTGTAGAGCTTCGAATAGGCATGCGCCAACAGCTCGTTGCTTTTCTTTGTAGCGGCATACAGCGACACGGGATTGTCCACCATGTCGTCGACGGAAAACGGCACTTTCTTGTTGCCGCCGTAGACCGACGAAGAGGACGCATACACCAGATGCTCCACGCCCTTTGCGCCGCCGTCATACGAATGCCGGCACGCCTCCAGGATATGATAGAAACCGATCAGGTTGCCCTGTATGTAGGCGTCGGGGTTGGTGATGCTGTACCGCACGCCCGCCTGCGCCGCAAGATTCACGACGATATCGGGCTTATACTCGTCAAAGATGCGATCGATCAGCGCCTTGTCCGCCAGATCGCCCCTGATGAATTCCCATGTGATCTGCGGCTTATCCCCGGCAATCCTGCCGATCTCGCCCAGCCGATATTCTTTGAGCGACACGTCATAATAATCGTTCATATTATCGAGTCCGATCAATCTCACCGGCTCGTTTGTTTTCATCAGCTCCATCACCAGATTCGCGCCGATGAATCCGGCGGCGCCGGTGATGAGGATCGTTTTATCCGCAAAGGTTTTCATGTAAATCTCCTCTGTCATTGATCAAAAAAGCAGGGTCGCGTCAGCTGATCGGAGATAATTCTTATCTCTGTAGATACCGTTCTTATACAGCTCCGTCTTCTTTTCAAACGCGACCGCGATCGGCATGCCGCTGCCGCCTAAGCCCGCTGACGATAGTTTTTCTTCTCTGTCGAGAAGCTATTCATAGAGGCTCGCAAACATAAGTATCATTCACCGTTCAAAAGAGACGGTTCGACAGGATTATCAGAGAATCAACCATCATCCTGCGTATTCAGTGTTATTATATTATGTTCTCGGCTCAGTGTCAAACATTATTGTGCAAAAACACCACAAATATCAGAAAAAAGCTGAACCGACAACCATTGACCCGCAGTCAGTAGACAAAAAACGCAATTTGTGGCAAAATAGAGAAAAACAGATCGGAGGAAACGATATGATCTATATCGGCTGCCACCTGAGTGTGACGAACGGCTATGCAGCGATGGGCAGGACCATGCTGGATTTCGGCGGCAATACGTTCGCCTATTTTACCCGCAATCCCCGCGGCGGAAATAGCAAAGACGTCATTCCCGAAGACGCGGCGGCGCTGAACGCCCTGCTTACGGAGAACCGTTTCGGACCTCTCGTCGCCCACGGAAGCTACACGATGAACCTCTGCGCCTCCAATCCCGTCACAAAGGCAAACGGACTGGATATGCTCAAAAAGGATCTCGACCGGATGGCATTCTTTCCCGGCTGCTTCTACAACTTCCATCCCGGCGCGCATACCGGTCAGGGAGCCGAAAAAGGGATCGAACTGATCGCCGAAGCGCTCAACGCCGTGTTGACCGCCGGGATGCAGACCACCGTCCTGCTCGAAACGATGGCGGGCAAGGGAACGGAAATGGGCAGGAGCTTTGAAGAACTGCGCGCGATCATCGACCGCGTGACGCTCAGCGAAAAACTCGGCGTGTGCTTCGACACCTGCCACGTCTGGGACGCGGGCTATGATATCGTCGGCGACCTCGACGGCGTTCTGCATCGGTTCGATGAACTCATCGGGCTCGACCGCCTGTACGCAGTCCATTTCAACGACAGCAAAAATCCCTGCGGCTCGCACAAAGACCGCCACGAAAAGCTCGGCGAAGGATATCTCGGCACGGAAGCGATGCGGCGCATCGCCCTCCACCCCGCGCTGCAAAACAAACCGTTTATCCTCGAAACGCCGAACGACGACAGCGGCTACATCAAAGAGATCCATACCGTTCTCGGCTGGATGGAATGATCCCGCCGTCCAATAATAAAACCCCTGACAGTGATCATGCTTCTGTCAGGGGTTTTTTACGGTTCATCCGATTCTTTTGTTTTTCCGATCCTGCAGTAATCTATCTGTTTTTTTGCACTTTCATCGTTTTACTGACAGATTCTTCCTCGGCAGATTCTGTATGAAAAAAAGCACACTGCACAAAATAAGCGTGCAAGACCATAATGAAAGCAAGGAGATTCAGATATGAAAGCTACTGGAATTGTCAGAAGGATCGACGATCTCGGCAGGGTAGTCATCCCGAAAGAGATCCGCCGCACCCTGCGTATCCGCGAGGGCGACCCGCTGGAGATCTACACGGCGACCGACGGCGAGGTCATTTTCAAGAAGTATTCGCCGGTCGGCGAGCTGAGCGTATTTGCCGCGCAGTACGCAGACGTATTGTCGCGCATCAGCGCGATGCCGACCCTGGTCTGCGACCGCGACCATGTCATCGCCGCCGCGGGCGTCAGCAAGCGCGAGTATCTCGAGCGCAGGGTCACTTCGGCGCTGGAGAATTATATGGAAAGCCGCCGTTCCTACAGCGCCCACCCGAACACGGTAGACGACGTCCAGCCGGTCGAGGGGCTTACCCACGCCGCCGCGATCATCTATCCCATCATCGCCGCCGGCGACGTCACCGGAGCCGTCGTCATGCTCAAAGGCGAACGCATCCAGACGCCGACCGAGACCGAGCTCAAGCTCGCCCAGTCTGCCGCCGCATTTCTCGGAAAACAGATGGAGGAATGACGCATAACCGCCGATCATCTCACAAAAAGCGTATCAGATCAACAAATCATGCATGAAAAAGCCGCCGCGAACTTTACTGTTCTGCGGCGGCAGTTTTTTACTATGACGTCGGACTCAATCCTCGATGAACCGATCTCCGTAGCCTCTCTTTTTTCTTTCTGCGGCAGGCTGTGTATCCGAGCTGTAGAACCCGTCGTTCGCCGGAGGATTGCCCGCGCCGCGGTAACGCGCTTCTTTGATACAGTTGTTGTAGCCCAGCGCGATCTTGGCGTCGACGATATAGATGACGAACGTAACCAGCGCGCTGAAGAGCAAGGTCAGATAGAACCATGACCCGCTGTTGCTCAAAAAGCTGCCGATCTGTTCGGACGCGGCGGACGAAACCAGGTCGCGTACCATGTCATAGAGTTTTTTGTGCAGCAAAACCAGACCCAGCGACAGCAGAACATTGAAGAACGAGATGATGGCAAATAGAATGGAAAACACGCCGTATGCTTTGGCGCCGCTGTTGCACAGCTCGGCGGTCTTCGCGGTTTTTCTGACCGAACCGATATACATCTTGTACACGATCGCGAAGATCAGAATAAAGACAAATACAGCGATCACGGCGATCGGCACAACAATCCCGATCGCTTTGTTGTTTTTGAAGCTTTCGGGCTGTTTGATCAGGATGATGACCCCTGCGGCGATACCGATTCCTGAGATGATCACCGTGCCGATCAACTTGAGGATCGCAAAGATGTTCAGGATGATAAAGCCGGTGTCAGACCTGGCGTTCGGCGAACTGCTGCGGCTTTTGCCGTAGATGATAAAGTACGCCGCCGCAGTCAGGATCATCGGGATCGCAGTCGCGATCATCGACGGGATAAGGCTGCTCAGCAGGACATTCTCAGGCAGGGTCGTGCCGCTGTCGGACATGACCGAGTTGATGATACGGATGATCTCGGCAAACATCCCGTTGAGCGTTAAATACGTCCCGACAGTCGCCGCGATCAGCAG
Organism: uncultured Ruminococcus sp.; assembly: GCA_902796225.1. Lineage (GTDB taxonomy): Bacteria > Bacillota > Clostridia > Oscillospirales > Acutalibacteraceae > Ruminococcoides. Next base: position 7,251 of record CADBOO010000030.1, on the reverse strand, counting down.
CACCTCCAGAATCGCTCTGACCAGCACAGCGCTTTTTCCGAAAGCGTTCCTGAGAAGTTGATTGTTTGTTTGAACAGGATTGAGATTCGGCATATAGATTCTCCTTTATCTTGATTTATCGGTCGGTCAAAGCGCCGGCCGTTTTTTGCTCATTCATCCTTGAATCCGGCTAAAAACCGCTGGATCCGTGTCGCGTCGATGATATCCACTTTGCTGTCGTGCGACATATCCGCCGCCCTTTTCGCAGTCGGCGAAAAATATTTGATACCGACAAGGTATCGCTGAACGGCGGTCGCATCCATGATCGACACCGTGCCGTCGAGATCGGCGTCACCGAGGATATAGTCGTCCTCGTGTACCTTGTCAAATACCCAAAGAGAGGATAAGACCTTGCCGGACGGGTCGAAGAACGCCTGATTATCTACCGCCGAGCCGCCGGAGTATGAGCCTGCATCCGGATCGTAACCGCCGCCGAAGCTCGCAGCCCACCCGGAGCCGTACTGCTCCCACAGCGCTCTGTTTTCGTTGACGCGCTGCGTATACGCGTCGCCGGTAAGCGAGGTCGTATCGCCGACCGTGATCCACGCGCCCTCCCAGTAGAACACGCCCAGACCTTTTTCGCCGACGTTGTTCACGGCGTTCATCACCGCGCGGACTTCATCCGCCTGACCCTGCTCGCTGAATTCCCACAGCAGGTCGTTTCCTGTATTGTTGTTCCGGTCGCTGACGGTATTGGGATGACCGTCGCTGTCAGCGAGGGTGTAGGCATAGGAGGTCTCTGCGACCATGACATATTTGCCGTAGGTGTCGGCGGCATAGCTGAGGACGTCGGTCAGGTTTTCCAGGCTGCCGTGCCAGTAGGGATAGTATGAGGTCGAAAAAACGTCATAGTCGACGTTGTTCTGATCCAGCCAGTCTGCGCGCCATTTGATGGTCGCCGTATTCTGGGGATCGGTAAAATGCACCGCGATCAGGATATCGCCGTCAAAAGCTCTTATCGCTTCGGACGCGGCGGTGAACACCTTCGGGATATCGTCGAAATCCGACACGCCCGCGATCCCGCTGTTGGTTTCGTTGCCGATCTGCACCATGCCGATCATCGCGCCTGCCTGTCTGATCGTTTCGAGCGACGCCGCAGTATATGTTTTGACCGCCTGCAAACGTGCATCCAATCCGAGATCCTTCCACGCCTTCGGGGATTGTTGCTTTGCGGGATCCGCCCAGAAGTCGGAGTAATGGAAATCGACCAGCAGCTTCATGCCGTACTTGGCGGCGCGGCTGCCGATCTGCGCCGCTGTCGCGACGTCGTTATTGCCGCCGCCGTAGCCGTTGCCCGCGCTGTCGTACGGATCGTTCCATACCCGCACGCGGATATAATTGACGCCGTGATCGGCAAGGATCCGGAACAGGTCCGTCTCATTCCCGCTTTCATCATAAAACTTCACGCCGCTGTTTTCGAGCGAGACGACCGACGACACATCCATTCCGCGGATAAAGCCGTCATGATGAAACGCGATCGGCTCGATCTCGATCTCTTTTTCAGCGCTGTCGGCAGACGCCGGCAGGATCGCTGTCGTCACCAGCAGGATCAGCGCCATAAGGATCGCTGTCCGCCGTCTGTGAAAGCCTCCGGTTCTCATGCCGTCACCCCCGTCTCTCCTGATTTCGTTCTATCTGATTTTATCTTAAGATAATCGGCGCGCGATGTCAAGAAAAACCCGCATTTTCCCCGAAAACCTTATTTGACACAGCACGGAATATGTACTATAATGTTGTGTAATCTTCAGAAAGGAGCGATACCATGGCGCCTCGTATGACGGATACGAAACGCGATCGCGGGATAGACGCTTTGCGGATCCTGTCGATGCTGATGATCATCGTCTACCACATTCTCCATCATCCCAACCTGCTGATCACCCGCGTCCGGTTCACCCCCGGCTACGACTTCGTGCTGTTTACACAGCTTTGCCTGATGTGCGCGGTCAACTGTTATGTCGCCATCTCGGGCTATGTCGGTATCGCTTCACCCCACCGTTACAGCCGCATCGCCGAATTATGGCTGACGGTGCTGTGCTACAGCGCAGGCGTCACCCTGCTGTATTATTTTTACCGGCCGGGTTCGGTATCGATCACCATGCTGTGGCGGTCGTTCCTTCCGGCGCTCAGCCGCGAATACTGGTTCTTCTCCTCGTATTTTGTGCTGTTCCTGATGATGCCGCTGCTCAACGCGGCGATCAATGCGCTCAGCCGCCGCAGGCTGGAGATCATTCTCGTGACGCTCTTGGTATTCATCGGCGCGATCGGCTCGTTCTATTTCGGCGCCACCAACAAAGACTCTTTCGGTGTGAACCGGGGATTCTCGGCATTATGGATGATCGTGCTCTATTCAGCGGGCGCCTATATCCGCAAATACGACGTTTTTGCCCGTACAAAAAGAGTGCGTTTTCTGCTGGTATTCTTCATCACGGCGGCGGCGTCGACAGCGCTGAAGCTGCTGGTGCAGTACTATGCCATCAAAACCCGCCATAACGTCAATTACTACAACACGCTGTTTATCAACTACAACTCGCTGAATCTGTGGATCTGCGCGCTGTCGCTGCTGCTGTTCTTCCGCGGGCTGAAAATCAGACCGTTCCCGGGTCGTGTGATCGCGTTCCTGACGCCGATGACCTTCAGCGTCTATCTGATCCACGATCATCCATTGATCCGCACGCGGTTTTTCAACACTTCGCTGCATTTTCTCGGCAGGCTGAACACCCCGCTGATGCTGCTGTCGGCTGTCGGGATCGCGGTGTGCATCTACCTTGTCTGTTCGGGGATCGATTGGATCCGCTGTTTCCTCTTCCGGCTGCTGAAAATCCGCAAAAGACTGGATGCGCTGGAGAACAGGATCTCCGAAAGGCTCACAAGAACATGAAACCCATCTTTTATACCCGCTCCCACGCTCCCGAAATGATCGGGAGCTTTTTCTTTGACAAAAAGTATGGCAAAATCTGTCGGAATATGTTATACTGCTTTTATGAATACAAATTGAGGAGAATTCCATGAAGCGAATCCTTTGCTCGATCCTGATACCGTTGCTGCTGCTGTGCAGCTGCGCCTCTGAGAACAGCGCTCCCACCGAGCCGGCAGAGACCGTTCCCGTGATCGCGACACAGCCGCCGACGGCCGCCCCAACCGACGCGCCGAAAAAATCCGTGTTCCCGAAGCTCTCCACCGAGGATCTGGTCAAGCTGCGCATCGCGAGCATCATGAAAACCAAACCCGGCAAAACCGGTTCGATCTCCGTCGAGGCGCTCGAACAGTATCCCGAGCTGCCCACCGGATGCGAAGCCGTCGCGCTGACCATCGCGCTGAACGCCCTCGGGTGCAAATTGGAAAAAACCGAAATCGCAGAAGAATATCTGCAGTATGACGACAACTATGTCATCGGCTTCTGCGGCGATCCGTTCTCGGACGGCGGCGCGGGCGTGATGCCGATCGGGATCATTGCGACCGTCGACAACTATGTCAAGGCGACCGGCGCAAAGATCTACGCCTACAATTCCAGCCATATGCCGCTGAGCGATCTGTACAAGTTCATCGACGCAGGCTGTCCCGTGGTCATGTGGACGACCTACTACATGGACGAACCGTGGTTCACCGGCGAAAGCATCGACTACGACGGCGAAACCTACCAGTGGTATAACAACGAACACTGCGTCGCCCTGTACGGCTATGACCGCTCCGACGGCACCGTTGATATCGCCGATCCGCTGCGGGGCGCCGTGACGGTCAACGCCGACGAATTCGAGCGCATCAATCATGAGATCGGAGGCTGGTCGGTAACCCTTATCGACACCTCAAAGCTCGATACTCCCGCAACCGAGAAGCCGACCGAAAAGCCGACCGTGAAGCCGACCGTGAAGCCTACTGAGAAGCCGGCGAAAAAGCCCACCGAAAAGTCCACCGAAAAGCCCACCGTGAAGCCCGCCTCTGCCACTCTCAACAAATCTGCCGCTGCGACCGAAAAACCGACGCAGCCGACAGTATCCAAGCCCGCCGAAACGCAGCCGGCGACCGAACAACCGACAAAACAACCGAAGCACAAAAAGTAATCCCGTCAAAGCAGCAAGAACTGCTTGTTCCGTGCTGCACATCAAACGAAAGGCAATCATATGATCATCGCTGTCATTATCATCGCAGTCCTGCTGATCGCCGTACTGATCGGGCTGTATGTCCTGTATTACAAGGCGTTCTATTCGCCCTATCCCGGCGAGCATGAGATCGAGACCAAACCCTTCCTCGACGATAACAATATGTTCGACGAGGTCATCCGACAGGCTAAGCGGCTGTCAAAGATCCCCTGTCAGCGCGTCTATACCCGTTCCTACGACCGGCTGCGGCTGGCGGGGCGCTACTACCACCGTTCGGATACCGCGCCGCTGTGCATTTGTTTCCACGGCTTCCGCGGATCGCCCCTGCGCGATTTCAGCGTCATGGGACAGTTTTTGCAGAACGAGGGCTACAACGTACTGATCGTCGAAGAACGCGCCCATTTCAAGAGCGGCGGTCACACCATCTCCTACGGCATCCGCGAGCGCAGGGATGTTCTGTCGTGGGTCGAATATGTCAACCGCCGTTTCGGCAAGGACAAGCCGATCTATCTGTTCGGTATCTCCATGGGCGCCGCGACTGTCGCCATGGCGTCCGGACTCGACCTGCCCGATAACGTCCGCCTGATCTGCGCCGACTGCCCCTACAGCTCGCCCAAAGACATTATCTGTCACGTCGTCCGCTGGACGGTCAAAAGATCCGAGCTGGTCTGGCCGTTCATACGCCTGTCCGCGCTGATCTTCGGTCACCTGAATATCCGCAGAGATATCACCGCCGCCGAAGCGGTGAAGCGCACAAAGACGCCTGTCCTCATCATCCACGGCGCAGACGACGTCTTCGTCCCGCCCGAAATGAGCGAAGAGATCCAAAAGGCAAATCCCGCGATGGTCGAACGCCACACCTTCCCGAAAGCCGTCCACGGGGTCAGCTATTTTGTCGATCCCGACCGCTATGTCGCGATCGTCCGCGATTTCATCAAGCGCCACGCATAACACACGCAACACGACCTTTCCTCTTCGGGAAGGTCTGTTTTTCTGCAGCGGAGCGTCCGTACCGACAAAAACCACCATCAAAATCCAATACAAATAATGGTGAAGCCTCCGCATTTTTATTCATGTATCCAAAATTATCGGCGGCGGTCAATTTTTTGACGCAAGCGGGCTGAATTGTGCTATAATTTCATGCGGGAAAGGTATTATCCGTCCGCGCAAAGCGGCGGTACAATCTCGTGGCGATCACGCCACTCCGACTTGGAGGTCATTATGTCAAATTGCGCTATCGTAGGCATCAACTGGGGCGACGAGGGAAAAGGCCGCATGGTCGACCTCATCTGCGCCGATTATGACGTAGTCGTCCGCTATCAGGGCGGCGGCAACGCCGGACATACCGTCATCAACGAACACGGCAAATTCGCCCTGCATCTTCTGCCCTCGGGCATCTTCCACAAAAACGTCGTATCCGTCATCGGCAACGGCGTTGCGGTCGATCCCGAAAACCTGATCAAAGAGATCGAGTACGTCCGCGAAAAGGGGATCAAGCTCAATCCCGAAAATCTGAAGGTCAGCTCGCGCGCATCGCTGCTGCTGCCGTGGCACAAAGAGCTGGATTGTCTGGAGGAGCAGCGTCTCGCCGACAAAAAGTACGGCTCCACCAAACAGGGTATCGCGCCGTTCTACTCGGACAAGTACCAGAAGAAAACCGTCCTCGCGGGCGAGATCCTGAACGAAAAAGCCTTTTTTGAACACCTTCTCCCGATCATGGAATGGAAAAACCTCACCCTCGAAAAGGTCTACGGCGCAAAGCCGACTACCTACGAGGATCTGAAGGCATGGTACGATAACTACTGCATCAAGCTCATGCCCTTTATCGGCGACCTCGAATACTTTTTCGACAATGCCAAGGATACCGACAAAGACGTCCTCTTCGAGGCGCAGCTCGGCGCTTTGCGCGATATCGACTTCGGCATCCATCCCTACACCACCTCGTCATCGACCATCGCGGCATACGCGCCCATCGGCGCGGGACTGCCTTCACTGAAGCTCGATAAGATCATCGGCGTCGTCAAGGCGTATTCCACCTGCGTCGGCGAAGGTCCCTTCACCAGCGAGTGGTTCGGCGAAGAAGCCGACAAGCTCCGCGAAGCCGGCGGCGAGTACGGCGCAAAGACCGGACGTCCCCGCCGCGTCGGCGCATTCGACGTCGTCGCGACGCGCTACGGCGTACGCATGCAGGGCGCGACCGAGATCGCCCTGACCAAGATGGACGTCTTGAGCTACATGGACGAGATCCCCGTCTGTACCAAATACAAGGTCGGCGACCGCATCACCGAGAAGTTCCCCTTCCCGAGTCTGCTGCCCTCCGCCGAGCCGATCGTCGAGACCCTCCCCGGCTGGAAAACCGACATCACCGGCGTCCGCCGCTTTGAGGATCTGCCCAAAGAAGCGCAGGACTACGTTCTCTATATCGAAAAAGCCATCGGCTGCTTTGTCAAATATATCTCCGTCGGCCCCGAGCGCGACAGCATTATTATCCGATAATCCTTCTCCTTGAAGGAAGGCGAAAGGAGCAATTATGAAAAACAATTACATTTCTCCGTTTTCCGCACGCTACGCGTCGGACTATATGAGTGAGCTGTTCTCCGCACAGACCCGCATCGAAACATGGCGAAAGCTCTGGGTCGAGCTGGCGCGCGCCGAATCCGACCTCGGTCTGCCGATCACCCCGGCACAGGTCAAGGCGCTGGAGGATCATATCACCGATATCGATTTTGCGTATGCCGCACAGAAGGAGAAGGAGTTCAAGCACGACGTTATGGCGCACATCCACGCCTACGGTGCGGTCGCTCCCGAAGCAGCGGGCGTCATCCACCTCGGCGCGACCTCCTGCTATGTCACCGACAACGCCGATCTGGTGCTGTACCGCGACGCGCTCTTATACATCCGCGGCGAACTGCTGAAGGTCATCGCGAACCTCACCGACTTCGCCGAGCAATACAAGGCCATGCCCACCCTCGGCTACACCCATTACCAGCCCGCCCAGCTCGTCACCGTCGGCAAGCGCGCCTCGCTTTGGCTGCAGGACTTTGTCAGCGACCTCGACGAGATCGACTTTGCGCTCAAAAACGTCAAGTTCCTCGGCTGCCGCGGCACAACAGGC
>CADBOO010000029.1 GCA_902796225.1 uncultured Ruminococcus sp. | reverse complement strand
GTGACCTGATATGGATAAATATACAGGCAAAAAACTTGACGGAAGATATGAGATACGCGAGCTGATCGGCGTCGGCGGTATGGCGAACGTCTACCACTGCTATGATACGATCGATGCGCGTGAGGTTGCGATCAAGATCCTGAAAGACGAGTTTCTGGATAACGAGGATTTTATCCGCCGTTTCAAGAACGAGAGCAAAGCGATCGCCGTACTCAATCATCCGAATATCGTCCGCGTATATGACGTCAGCTTCGGCGATATGATCCAGTATATCGTCATGGAATACATCGACGGCATCACGCTCAAAGAATACATCGATATGCAGGGCGTGCTTGACTGGAAAGAAACCGTCCATCTGACGACGCAGATACTCAAAGCGCTGCAGCACGCGCATGAGAACGGCATCGTACACCGCGATATCAAGCCGCATAATATCATGCTGCTGCAGGACGGCACCATCAAGGTAACGGACTTCGGCATCGCGCGTTTCTCATCGACCGCGACACGCACCATGACAGAACAGGCGATCGGTTCGGTTCACTATATCGCGCCGGAGCAGGCGCGCGGTGAAAAGACCGACGGCAAGACCGATATCTATTCGGTCGGCGTTATGATGTACGAGATGCTGACCGGAAAACTGCCGTTTGACGGAGATTCCGCCGTATCGGTCGCGTTGATGCAGCTGCAGGCAAAGGCACGCCGCCCGCGTGAGATCAACCCCGACATTCCCGAGGGGTTGGAAGAGATCACGATGAAGGCGATGCAGAAGACGCCGGATGATCGCTATCATTCCGCCTTGGAGATGCTTTCCGATATCGAGCGCTTCCGTCTGAATCCCGGTATCCGGTTCTCTTATCAGTACCATTCCGAGAAGACCCGCACCAGGACTTCGGATCCTTCTAAAAAGAACAAAGCCGCCGCGGCGAAAAAGGAAGATGATTCCGCACCGAGAAATGCGGTATATGACGATGATGCACCGGTACGCAGCCCCGCATTGTCGGCAATCAAAGGCGTTATTATCTCGGCGATCATCGCACTGCTGGTGTTCGGCGGCATCGCATTGTATAACGACTATATCGATTCTCAGCCTGTTGAGATCGACGTTCCCGATTTTGTCGGTATGACCGTCAAAGAAGCGCAGGAAAAGAGCAACGGGATGTTTACCTTCTCTCAGGAGTATCGTTACAGCGCGGCTATCCCTGTCGATACCATCATCGAACAGAATCCTGCCGGCGGCTCCAAAAAGGTGCAGGAAGGCACCAATATCGAGCTGGTCGTCAATTCCGCCGATACCGAGGTCGTTGTTCCGTATGTGAACACCGCGATCGGTACCGAGGAAATCGTTGCACATCTGGAGTCGGTCAACCTTGTACCGAAGGTATTATATGTTCAGAGCGAACAGACTGCGATGAAGGTCGATTCAATCTTCCCGCCTGCCGGTACGACGCTGAAGATCGGTTCCACCGTCTATGTGTTTATTTCAAAGGGCGTTACAAAAGCGCCGGTCGAGATGCCGTCGATTAAAGGCTACACTGCAGAAGAAGCGATCAAGATGCTTGCCGACGTCGGAATCACCGACTATACGATCGAATATGATGAGTATATCGAGGCGGGCAAAGACGAGGTCGTCCGTCAGAATCCGCTGCAGGGAAGTATGATCTCTCCCGATTACAAGGTTACTATCGTATGTTCCAAGGGCGAGCATAAGGATAAGACGCTGTCTGTTTTGGTTGACCTGCCGAAGGACGAAAAGAGCGAGGTCCATATGACCGTTCTGATCAACGGAGCGATCGATCAGGATCTGAGCAAGGATATCATTCCGGCGTACAGCCCGACTTATAACCTGAAGTTCAAGGCGAAAGACGACGTGACGGTCGTAATCCTGCTGGATGATGAAAAGTACCGAGAATATACCGTCAAGTACGATACCGGCTATGTCGAGCTGGTGAACGCGTATCCGTATACGCCGAAGTCATCTCCAACGGATACCTCATCCGCTGATGTTGACGTCGAGTCGGAGACACAGACCGAGTATGTTCCCGAGGAACTGGACGTCGCACCGGAAGAAACGGCTGCGATCGATGACCAGGAGACTCCTGAGTTATGATAAAAACGCAAGGACTGATTATTAAGATCACCGGCGGCTTCTATTATACGGAAGCCGCCGATGGCATACATGAATGCAAAGCACGCGGTGTGTTCCGCAAGCGCGGAACTTCTCCGCTGGTCGGCGACAGGGTGGACATCACCGTTCCCGACGACGGATACTGTTCGATCGATGCGATCCACGACAGGAAGAATTCGTTGGTGCGCCCTGCAATGGCGAACCTTGACGCTTTGATGATCATCAGCTCAGTCAAAGAACCGAATGCAAACCTGTATCTGATCGACAAAATGACCGCTGCCGCTGTCAGCAAGGATATTGAACCGATCGTCGTGTTTACCAAAACAGATCTCGGTTCGGCACAGGAGATGGTCGATATCTATCGCAAGGTCGGCATCCGTGCGTTTGAGTTTTCATCCGTCGATCTGCGCGGACTTGAGGACATCAAAGAGGTCCTGAAGGATAAGGTGACCGCGTTTTGCGGGAATTCCGGAGTGGGGAAGTCGACGCTGCTGAACGCACTGTTTCCCGAGCTGGAGCTTAAGACCGGCGAGATCAGCGATAAACTCGGTCGCGGCAGACATACCACCCGAACGGTAGAACTGTTCAAAAAACACGGCGGCTATATCGCCGATACTCCCGGCTTTTCCACCGTCGATATCGAGCGCTTTGAGCTGATCCGCAAGGAAGAATTGAAATTTGCCTTTCCTGAATTTGAACGATTCTTCGGTACCTGCAAATTCAACTCCTGCAATCACCTGTGCGAAAAGGGCTGCAGCGTGATCGAAGCAGTCGAAAGCGGCGAGATCCCGAGATCGCGTCACGACAGCTATGTCCGGATGTATAACGAGGTCAAGGACATCAAGGACTGGCAGATTTAGTCATGCTCGCTTGATCAATAAAATCTCAAGAATTTTGCGATTTGACTTGCAATATGAAAAAAGTTGTGGTAATATAATACTGCTTCGGGGGCGTAGCTCAGCTGGGAGAGCGCTTGAATGGCATTCAAGAGGTCAACGGTTCGATCCCGTC
>CADBOO010000028.1 GCA_902796225.1 uncultured Ruminococcus sp. | reverse complement strand
GGCTACAAAACTCCTGCTGAGGTTTTCTATGAGTACTTTGTTAAGTGTTGCACTTGACTTGACAATTCAAGATTAGGAATTAGAAATGAGGAATTAGAAATTAGGAATGAGGTGAGGACGGAGTCCTCCCAAAACCCTTCATCCTTTATCCTTCGCCCTTCGTTTTTCGCTCTTCACCAGTTTGCGGATATACGCAAAGGTCTTATCCTCGCCCTCTTCGGCGAGCATGGTCAAAAGGCTTTCGATCAGATCCGACGTCTTTTCGTGGATCCTGCCGACACGGCGGTGCTTACCTTTTTCAAAGTATTCCAGCGGGCTTTTGTCGGTATACTTGTCGCCCATGTAGATCTTCGACGCCGCGACGCGGTCGCAGAACATCTCAACGACATACCTCAGCGGCATCTCGACCGGTCTGACGACTTTGTCGACCGCCGAGTAATCCGACCAGTATTCAAAGTGGTGACGATTTCTGCCCTTGTGGTGCATCCACGCCTGCGAATACCCGATCACCTCGCGCTCGCGGTCGTTAGGGCTGCGCGTACCCTGCCAGTATTTTGCCCCCTGCAAAAATTCGGTGGGGGAGTATTTGGAAAGATCATGCCGCAGCCCCTGCCAGAAGATCCCTGCCTTTTTACAGTTGCGGATGACCTCGTGGCGGTGGCGGGTGATGGTTTTGAAATGTTGAAATGCCTTTCCCATACCGTACGCTCCTTTTCGATCAAAAACATTATATAACAAAATCCCGTTCAACGCAAGCGGGAATTCATGAAGCTGTTTCGTATTGACGGAGATGGCAAAAAAAGCTATAATGGATTGCATAAGGAGGCGATCGGATGGACAGACAAAAGCTTATCATCCGGACCAGTGTCATCGGTATCGCTGCAAATATCCTGCTTGTGGGATTCAAAACGGCGGTCGGTCTGATCGCGAATTCCATTTCCATCGTTCTCGACGCAGTCAACAACCTGTCGGATGTTCTGTCGTCGCTGATCACCATCATCGGTACAAAGCTGAGCAGCAAGCCCGCCGATAAAGAGCATCCGCTGGGTCACGGCAGGGTGGAGTACCTTTCCGCGCTGATCATCGGCGTCATCGTGCTGTATGCCGGCGTGACCGCGATGATCGAATCCGTCAAGAAGATCATCGATCCCGAGATACCCGATTATTCGGCGGTGACGCTGATCGTTGTCGGGGCGGCGGTGCTGGTCAAGATCTTCCTCGGCGTTTTCTTCATCCGCAACGGCAAAACGACACGATCCGATTCGCTTTCAGCCTCCGGCAAAGACGCGCTGATGGATTCGATCATCTCGACGTCTGTTTTGATCGCGGCGGCGATCTATCTGATCTGGGGCGTATCGCTCGAAGCCTACCTCGGCGTGATCATCTCGATTCTGATCATCAAAACCGGCTTTGACGTCCTGCGCGGCACCGTATCGCAGATCCTCGGCGAGAGGCTCGACAGCGATCTTTCCAAAAACATCAAGGCGCAGCTTTGCACCTATCCTCACGTCAACGGCGCGTACGACCTGATCCTCCACGCCTACGGGCCGGAAATGCTGATCGGCTCGGTGCATATCGAGGTGGATCATACGATCACCGCGGTCGAGCTGGACGTTCTCGAACGCCGCATGGCCGCCGAGGTCTACGAAAAATACAACGTGATGCTGACCGGTATTTCCATCTATTCCGTCGATCTTGACGATCCCGAGACAGACAACCTGTTCCACGCGGTCGAAGAGGAGGTCCTGGCGGATGAAAACGTGCTGCAGATTCACGGCTTCAACCTCGACAAAAAGACCCGCGTCGCTGTGTTCGATATCGTAATCAGCTTCGACGTCGGCGACCGCAGGGAATATTTCCGCAAGCTCACCGAAAAACTCTGCCAGAAGCATCCCGATTACACCTTCTATATCACGCTGGATGTGGATATTTCGGATTAGTCCGCTTTCAACTGTGCGGTGGCTTAGATCCCCTTGCATCCGCGTCTGCCGCATGGTATAGTATACTTGCATGATCCCCATCAAAAAGAAAGGAATGATTGAATGAAAAAAGCATTATCGATCCTGCTGATCTTTGCATTTATCCTCAGCATGGCGGCTCTCGTTGCCTGCGGCGATAAAGACAGCAAGGAGGAAGAAAAAGAGACCCGACCTGCGCCCGACGGTGAAACCTTTGAGCTGAAGGATCAGGACAACAAATTCACCTTCTCTCTGCAGGCGTACAAGGACGCGTCGCTGACCTATAAGGCAGAGGAGTTCTACAACAGACCGGCGCTGCTCGTCACCTCGGCGGCAAAGGAATACTCCGTTTATGTGTATATCAACAACGGCTACGCCAACAACTACGAATCCAAGCATCAGAGCGGTCTTGAGGACGGCGGTTCGGATATCACCGTCGGCGATTACAGCGGATACACCTATCCGTCATCTGCGCTGAACGCGGCGTTTATCGATACCGGCGCGACGCCCGACGAAGAATCCCACCTGATCTCGCTGGTCGTCGAACAGCCTACGCCCTTTACCCACGATATCACCGAGGTCATGAACGATCAGGAGCTGATCGACCTGCTTTCCACCCTCAAACTCGTCAGCAGTCCCGATAAAAAATAAGAACAACCGAACATGCACGGCGGCAGAGCGATCTGCCGCTGTTTTTCTGTGCGAAATAGCACTTGCAAAAATCGTTCAATAAGAGTATAATAACTATGTTTAGGCTTATTTCAATCGGATAAGCGACTATAACCTGATTTGGAGGGTATTATGGCTCAGAATAAGAAAATGGTCGAGGCGATCACAAGCCGCGACGAGGATTTTGCAAAATGGTATACCGATATTGTGAAGAAAGCGGAGCTGGTTGACTACAGCAACGTCAAGGGCTGTATGGTCATCCGTCCCTACGGCTATGCGATCTGGGAGAATATCCAGGCGGATCTTGATCGTCGTTTCAAAGAGACCGGTCACGAGAACGTCTATATGCCGATGTTTATCCCCGAAAGCCTGCTTCAAAAGGAGAAGGATCACGTTGAGGGCTTTGCGCCCGAATGCGCGTGGGTCACGATCGGCGGCAGCGAAAAGCTGACTGAACGTCTCTGTGTCCGTCCGACCTCCGAGACGCTTTTCTGTGAGCATTACGCCAAGATCATCAACACCTACCGCGATCTGCCGAAGCTCTACAACCAGTGGTGCAGCGTCGTTCGCTGGGAAAAGACCACCCGTCCGTTCCTCAGAACCTCCGAGTTTCTCTGGCAGGAGGGTCACACCATGCACGAGACCGAAGAAGAAGCGCGTGAAGAGACCCTTCGTATGCTGCAGGTCTATGCCGATTTCTATAAGGAGACCCTTGCGATCCCTGCCGTTGTCGGTGAGAAGACCGAAAAAGAGCGTTTTGCCGGCGCACAGGCGACCTATACCATTGAGCCGATGATGCACAACGGCGTTGCCCTGCAGGGCGGCACCTCGCACTATTTCGGCGACGGATTTGCCCGCGCCTTTGACATCACCTATCAGGGCCGCGACAATCAACTGCACTATCCGCACCAGACCTCCTGGGGCGTTTCCACCCGTATGATCGGCGCGCTGATCATGGTACATTCTGATGACGACGGGCTTGTCCTGCCGCCGAAGATCGCCCCTGTACAGGTCGCCGTTATTCCGATCGCGATGCATAAAGAGGGAGTCCTCGATAAGGCAAGAGAGCTTTACAATCAGCTGAAGCAGACATTCCGCACAAAGCTCGACGACTCCGACCAAAGCCCGGGATGGAAATTCGCCCAGTACGAGATGCAGGGCGTGCCGATCCGTCTGGAACTCGGTCCCAAGGACATCGAAAAGAACCAGTGCGTACTGGTGCGCCGCGATACGAGAGAAAAGCTGTTCGTATCCCTCGACGGCATCGAGGACGCGATCACCGATCTGCTGAAGAAGATCCACGACGATATGTACGACCGTGCGCTTGAGAATATGCACGAAAAGACTCATGTCGCCACTACGTATGACGAATTCATCGACCTGAGCAAAAACAACCCCGGCTTTATCAAGGCGATGTGGTGCGGCGACTCCGCATGCGAGGATAAGCTCAAGGATGCCACCGGCGGCGTCAAATCCCGCTGCATCCCCTTTGAAGAAGAACACCTTGCCGATACCTGTGTCTGCTGCGGCAAACCCGCCAAGCACATGGTATACTGGGGAAAACAGTATTAATTGAACTAAGAGCGAAGAAATAAGCGTGAAGAGTTGTGGTTACTCGCTTTGCTTGAACAATACTATTATATTCGGGTGCGGGCAGCGCCCGCCGTCAACTCTTAACTCTTAGCTCTTAATTCTTAACTCAAACAGAAAGGAGCGGTACCATGCCGATCAAGGTTCAAAACGACCTTCCCGCAACAAAGATACTGGAAGGCGAAAATATATTTGTGATGACCGAAGAACGTGCGATGACGCAGGATATCCGACCGCTCAGAATCGTGATCCTTAATCTCATGCCGACGAAGGTCGAGACTGAGACACAGCTCTTAAGACTGCTCGGCAACTCGCCGCTGCAGGTGGACGTCGAGCTGCTGCAAATGAGCTCGCACAAATCCAAAAACACCTCTCATGAGCATCTGACAAAATTCTACAAGACCTTAGACGAGATCCGCGACGAGCGCTTTGACGGCTTGATCGTCACCGGCGCGCCCGTTGAGCTGATGGACTTCGGAGAGGTCGACTACTGGGACGAGCTGTGCGAGGTGTTGGACTGGGCGAAAAAGCATATCTATTCGACCCTGTTCATCTGCTGGGGCGCTCAGGCGGGACTGTATCACCGCTACGGCATCCCGAAGCATGAATTGCCGAAAAAACTCTCGGGCATCTACAATCATAAGATCCTCAACAACAAGCATCCGCTGACCCGCGGATTTGACGACTACTTTTTGATCCCGCATTCGCGGTATACCGGCGTCAAAAGCGAGGATATCGCGAAGATCCCGGAGCTGGAGATCCTCGCCGAATCCAAAAAGGCGGGCGTTGCGATCGTCTGCTCAAAAAACGGCAGAGAATTCTATCTGCTCGGTCACTGTGAGTACGACTATGATACCATCGCCAAGGAGTATTATCGCGACGTTGAAAAGGGCATTCACCCCGATATCCCCTATAATTATTTCCCTGATAATAACGTCACCCGCAAGCCCGTTATGACATGGCGCAGCCATGCTCAGCTTCTCTACCAGAACTGGCTCAACTACTACCTCTACCAGCAGACCCCGTACGATCTTGAGGATCTCATCGCGATGTATGAGAATGAATAGCCTCGGTTAGCGCCTGCTAATTTTGCCTCGTTTTTGAAAAATTTAGTGAAAACGATTGAATTTTAAAATATTTGTGCTACAATAGAGGCAACAACAATAAGGAGGTCACATTATGGCTTATAAGATTTCTGACGAATGCATCTCCTGCGGCGCATGCGCAGGCGAGTGCCCTGTAGAAGCTATCTCCGAGGGCGATAGCAAGTACGAGATCGACGCTGATGCTTGCATCGAGTGCGGCGCTTGTGCTGATGCCTGCCCCGTAGGCGCTCCTGCGGCGGAATAATCCACACACAAACGATAACCGGGGATTCGTCCCCGGTTATTTTTCGTTTGATAGGAAACTACAACAAAGAGTACAATAAGAATATACATACCGGACGATGATCATACAGCGACACCTATCAAACAAAAAAGATTGATAGCGCACTTGATGGGCACACGGGCGACGGCAATACGAAATGCGCGCAAAGCGCGCTTTCTTGCGTTGCTGTTCGCGCTTTACATCTTTCGCTGTTTATGCTACAATGATTGCATCAAGCAACGGGAGGGGTACTATGCGCGTCGAGCCGCTCGGGAACGGGGTGGAGGTATTTGTCAGCGACCGCCATCATTTTTTTACCGATACGATCCTGCTCGCGGATTTTGCGCGCGTGAAAAACGGCGAAAGCGTTGTCGAGCTGGGTACGGGCTGCGGTACGATCCCTCTGCTGATGATCCGAGATAATTCTCCAAAAGAAATATGCGCCGTCGAGATTCAGGACGATGCCGTCGATCTGCTCACACAGAGCATCGCGCATAATCTGCAAAACGGTATCGATCGTGCAGCGCTGATCCGCCCTCTGCACGGCGACATCCGCGAAATCAAAAGCCTTTTTCCGGCGGGAGAGACCGATCTGGTCGTCTGCAACCCGCCGTATAAGCTGTCGGGTTCGGGGGTCGAAAATCCGGATGACGGCAAAAAGACTGCCCGCCATGAAGTGGACTGCACCCTCGCCGACGTCTGCGCGGCGGCAAATCGGCTCCTGCGATTCTCCGGAAGATTCGTGATGTGTCAGCGTCCGGAACGCCTGACAGATGTGCTGGCGACGCTCAGGGCGTATGATCTCGAGCCAAAGCGCCTGCGCATGGTGCAGGGCAGGGCGGATAAACCGCCGAAGCTCTTTTTGGTCGAGGCAAAACGCGGCGCAAAGCCCGGCTATATGGACGTTCTGCCGGCGCTGATCATCGAGAATGAGCATGGCTTCACCCCCGAGATGCGCGCGATCTACGGATCTTATAAGGATGGTTACGATGTGTAAGAAACCGATATTATATGTGGTCGGCACGCCGATCGGCAACATGGGCGATATGACCCCGCGTGCGGTGGAGACGCTGCAGAGCGTGGATTTTATCGCTGCGGAGGATACCCGCGTCACCGTAAAGCTGCTCAACCACTTCAACATCAAAAAGCCCATGGTCAGCTATTTTGAGCACAACAAGCACGACAAAGGCGAGAAGATCATCGACCGTATCCTGGCGGGCGAGAGCTGTGCGATCGTCACCGACGCGGGGATGCCGTGTATCTCCGACCCCGGCGAGGATCTGATCCGTCAGTGCGAGGCGGCAGGCGTGATGACCGTCGTCGTACCGGGACCCAGCGCGGTGATTTCCGCTTTGGCGGTATCGGGACTGGAGACCGGCAGATTTACCTTCGAAGGCTTTTTGTCCGTCAACAAAAAGAGTCGATCGGAACACCTTGAAAGCCTGATCGACGAGCGCCGCACGATGATTTTTTACGAGGCGCCGCACAAGCTGAACAACACCCTGCAGGATCTGTACGCCGCCTTCGGCGATCGCCGGCTGACTATCGCCCGCGAGCTGACCAAGGTGCATGAAGAAATCATCCGCACGACGACCAAAGAGGCTGCGACAGCCTATTCCCAAACACCCCTGAAAGGCGAGATCGTGCTGATCCTCGAGGGCAAAAAGGCGGAGGACAAGCCTGAAATGACCTTGAAAGAAGCCGTCGCCTATGCCGAGAAGCTGATCGGCGGCGGGATGCGGCCGACCGACGCCGCAAAGGAAGCTGCCGCGATGGCGGGGCTGAAAAAGAACGAGATCTATAAGGAGCTGATGTAATGAAATATACTGACGCCTTATCCTATATCCATGCACTGGAGCGATTCGGATCGCACCCCGGACTTGAACGGGTCCAAATGCTGTTTCGCAAATTCCCGGAGGCGCTGGAACAAAAGTTCATCCATGTCGCCGGCACCAACGGCAAGGGCAGCGTATCGGCGATGCTGTCGTATATCCTGCAGGAAGCAGGCTACAAGGTCGGTCTGTTCACTTCGCCGTATATCGTCGATTTTCGCGAGCGCATCCAGATCAATAACCAGATGATCAGCGAGGAAGAGCTGGTCGACGCCGTCAGCGAGATCAAGCCGTATGTGGACGAGCTTGCCGACGACGATATCATCATCACGGAGTTTGAGTTCCTCACCGTGGTGGGATTCTATCTGTTCAAAAAGCATGACTGCGATATTGTGGTCTGCGAGGTCGGTATGGGCGGTCTGCTGGATTCCACCAATGTGATCCGTGACCCGCTGTGCAGTGTGATCACACGGATCGCGCTGGATCATACCGAGATCCTGGGCAATTCCATCGGCGAGATCGCCATCCAGAAGTGCGGCATCATCAAGCGCGGATCACCTGTCGCGACAGCCTCCCAGCTGCCCGCGGCGATGCGTGTCATCCGCGATACCGCAGGGGCGCTCGGCGATCCGATCTACTTCGGCGAGAACCTGACCGTCCACGATGTGCGGTGCGGTCTGGACGGTATCCGTTTCCGCTATATGGGGCAGGAGATGCATACCCCGCTGATCGGCGACCATCAGGTGGAAAACCTGCGCTGTGTGCTGGCGGCGATCGAAGCGCTGCGCGACCGCAGCCGTGTGGATATCCCCGCCGACGCGATCCGCGGGGGACTCGACAAGGTCTGTCATCCCGCGCGATTTGAGCTGCTGTCCGAGAATCCGACGGTCATCCTCGACGGCGCGCATAACCCGAACGGGCTGGAGGCATTCGCCACAGCGGTCAGACGGTATACCTCCGATGAATGCAGGACGCTGATCATCGGCATGCTGTCCGATAAGGATTTCCACGGCGTCGAAAAGCTCAGGGGCTTGTTCGACCATGTGATCGCGACCAACATCGCCAATCCCCGCGCCATGGCGGCAGGCTATCTGGCGCAGCGGCTCAAGG
Source organism: uncultured Ruminococcus sp. (assembly GCA_902796225.1). Classification (GTDB taxonomy): domain Bacteria; phylum Bacillota; class Clostridia; order Oscillospirales; family Acutalibacteraceae; genus Ruminococcoides. The sequence goes on along the minus strand of CADBOO010000028.1, from coordinate 29,298 downwards.
ATATCTTCTTTGACGTCGAGGTGGAAGCGCATCCGAAGGAAGCCTATGAGAAGGCGCTGTCCTACGGCGGTGATGTGTTCATCTGCGGCTCGCTGTATCTGGCAAGCGAGATCCGACCGATCATTTTGGGACAAGAGTGATTTTGTTGACAAGTTAATACATATTTTTCACGCCTATGCTGATACTATATCAGTGTAGGCGTTTTTTTGACTAAGAGGAGGATCAAAATGATAGACTTTACATACGAAAACGGCGCGTTGACGGCGCGGCTGTACGGCGAAATCGATCACCATATCGCGCCGCGGCTGCGCGGTGAGATCGACATGAAATGCGAGACCCTGCGTCCCGCTGTGCTGATCCTCGACTTCAAGGCGGTCAGCTTTATGGATTCGTCCGGCATCGGGCTTATCATGGGCAGGTACCGCTGTATCACCCTTTTGGGCGGGCGGATGGAGGTCGTCAACATCCCGCCGACGCTGACAAAGATCTTTACCCTCTCGGGTATCCAGTCGCTGGGGGTGATGAAATGAACCTTACCAATCATATGAAGCTCAGCTTTCCCTCGATCAGTACAAACGAGGGATTCTCTCGCGCGGCGATCTGCGCCTTTATCCTACCGCTGAACCCGACTGTCGCCGAGGTCGCGGACGTCAAAACTGCCGTTTCGGAGGCGGTCACCAACGCCATCGTTCACGCCTATCCCACAGAGCAGGGCACGGTGTACATCGACGCGAAAATCACCGACGATCGCCGCGTCATCATCAGGATCCGCGATACCGGCGTCGGCATCGCAGACGTCGAGCAGGCGATGGAGCCGCTGTTCACTACCTCGTCGGACGAGCGCGCGGGGCTGGGATTTGCGGTCATGCAGAGCTTTTCGGACAAGGTGCGCGTGCGATCCGCTGTCGGCAGAGGCACGACCGTCACCCTCGAAAAAATCATCCACAGCGCGTATGACGAGGGATGAGCTGATCGAAGAGAACCTCGGGCTGGTACACGTCTGCGCCAGGCGGTTCGCAGGCAGGGGCGCAGACTACGACGACCTGTACGCAGCGGGGTGCCTGGGATTGGTCAAGGCAGTCGATCGCTTCGATCCCTCCCGCGGGTGGAAGCTGTCCACCTATGCCGTGCCGGTGATCCTCGGCGAGATCAAATGCCTGTTTCGTGAGGGAGGAACGGTCAAGCTGTCGCGGTCGCTGAAGGAACGCAGCATGAAAGCGCGGCGGATCGCCGACGAACACCTCAGAGAAACCGGCACGGACATCCGTATCGAGGCGCTGGCACAGAGGCTTTCGTGCGACGTCTATCAGGCGCAGGAGGCGCTGAATGCCGCACAGCCGACGATTTCGCTGTCATGTGCGGGCGAGGACGGCGGTGAGATCGACCTGCCCGTGCCGTCGCCCGAAGAAAGCCTGACGGACAAACTGTCGCTCAAAGAGGCGATCCGATCGCTCAGCGAGGAGGACAGACAGTTGATACAACTCAGGTATTACCGGCACAAGACCCAGTCGGATACCGCAAAAACACTCGGCACGACCCAGGTACAGATCTCGCGCAGAGAAAAAAAGATCCTGCTCAGATTGCGCGGGATGCTGTTATAATGCCACAAAAAACCGCGGCGGATCTTCCGTCGCGGTAATCTTTTGCGCTATAGATTATTCTAAGCCTTTCAACTCGTCCATTTCCTTTTTGTTGAGCTTGATGTAGCCGTCCTTGACCAGCCGTACCTGCTTGACCTTGAAGGTCTGGGGGGCGGCGTCGTCGGGGGTATTGTCCATCTTGACCTTGAGCGTCTGGCTGAGAAGGTTGTTCTCGACGACCAGTCCTCTGCCCAAGGGGGTCTTGACGATCGCGCCGACCTTTGGGGTGCGCTTCAAGAGATCGGTGTAGGCGTCCTGCTCATATTTCAGGCAGCACATCAGCCTTCCGCAGGTGCCGGAGATTTTGGTCGGGGAGAGGGAGAGTCCCTGTTCCTTTGCCATCTTGATCGACACGGGATGGAACTCGCCTAAAAAGCTCGAGCAGCAGAACGGTCTCCCGCAGACGCCTAAGCCCCCGAGCATCTTGCTTTCATCGCGCACGCCGATCTGGCGAAGCTCGATGCGGGTGCGGAAAACAGACGCGAGATCCTTGACCAGCGCGCGAAAATCAACTCTGCCGTCGGCGGTGAAGTAGAACAGGATCTTGGAGTTGTCAAAGGTGTACTCCACGTCGACCAGCTTCATCTCGAGTCCGTGATCGGCGATCTTTTTTTCGCAGATCTTCAGCGCATCTTTTTCCTTGCGCCGATTGTCTTCCAGCTTTTTGAAGTCTTCTTTCGTCGCCTTGCGGATGAGCTTTTTCAGCGGATGGACGATGTCGTCGTCGCTGACCTCTTTATTCTCCATCGCGATCACGCCGCATTCGATTCCGCGGGCGGTCTCGACAATAACGGTGTCGCCGATGTGTAGTTTTTTGTTGTCGGGATCAAAGTAGTAGACCTTGCCTACCTCTTTGAATCTTACGCCGATTACTTCTGCCATGCGATCCTCCTGTATCGTGCACACAGCTGTGTGTTGAGCAGCTGCAGATTAACGTTTGTTTTAAGTTTTGCGATCGTGTCGAGCGTCGTTTCGATCAGGGCGATGATTTGTGCGCGGCCGAGTCTGCGCGACAGCTTGATTGCATATGCGTCGTCGACCGTGACGCCGCTTTGATAACTCAGCGCCAGTCTGAGTTTTTCCGCGAATGCGGTCAGCGCCGACTCGGTCTCATCCTTCTTCGACAGTCCCGAGAGCGTCGCCAACAGGTCGTATTCATAGAGCGAGACCAGTCCGTCGGCGATCGCTTGTGCGGTATCTTCCGCCTGTTCGTCGACACGCCCCGAGCGGCTGAGGGTGATGATGTGCGCGCGCGAGCGTACGGTCGGCAGCAGCGCCTTTGCCTTTTCGACGGTGAAGATGAACAGGATGTTCTGCGGCGGTTCTTCGATCAGCTTTAACAGCGTGTTCTGGGAATCCTCGCGCAGTAGCCGGTCCGCGTCGGTGAACAGATAGATCTTGGTATCCGCCTCGTTTGGCTTGATGCTCGCCTGCGAGAGGAAATCTTCGCGCAGTTCACCGAGCGAGATGATGCCGGATTTCAGCTTCTTTGACGGCTGCGGGATGAGCAGATCGGGATGCTGTCGGTCGAGGACTTTTTTGCACTGATTGCATTGTAAGCAGGGCTTATCCTCTGCCGTACAGACAGCACTTGCCGCGAGCAGCAGCGCGGCAGAGTCGCGTTCATCCTTGCTGTCGCCCTCAATGATGACGGTATGGGGACGTCTGCCCGAGCGCACTAGGTCGAGGATGATCTGTTCGTTCTCGGTTTTCAGAGATATCGCCACATCCTCACCGCCTTCCTGCCCGGTCAATCAATCGTCAAATTCTATTATAACATAAGAAGAAAGAAAAATCCACTGATTTTTTTGATAACGACGAAAGGACAGCGGAATCAATTATCCGAAAAGGCCGCGCTTTTTCAAATGCGCGATATTTGTCAGCATCTGACCGTTCTTTGTCTCGACCACGGCAAAGGTCGCGCCCATTCCGCCGCAGGATCCGGGGTTGATCATGCGGACGCCGTCATGGATCTTGTTGTACGCGATGTGCGTATGTCCGAAGAACACCGCGTCGACGCCCTCTGCTTTGGCGACTTCCGCCAGATCCTGAAGCCCGTATTTGACCCCGAAGGTATGACCGTGGGTCGCCATGAATCTGAATCCGTCCAGCTCAAAGGTGACCGTATTCGGCAGGCTGGAGCCCCAGTCGCAGTTGCCGCGCACCTCGTAGTAGGTGATAGCGGGATATTTCATTTTGATCTCTTCCATCTCGCCGCGGCTGTCGCCGCAGTGTACGACGACGTCGGCGTTACTGTTGCGTTTGATGATCTCTTTGAGCGACGCGGACGAACCGTGGCTGTCCGATACGACGATAATTTTCATATTTGACTCCTTGCTGCATATGATATAGCGTAAGAAAAAACTCTTACAGTACCGATAACGAGGTGATACGATGGCGGATAAAGAACAGATTGATAAATTGATCAAAAAGCTCAGCGAGCGCATGGGAACGCCCGAAAGCGATATCAGGAATGCCGTACAGCATTCGAACTACTCAAAGCTGCTCAGCAAGATGGATCCCTCTCAGGCGGCGCAGATCGAATCTGTGCTCAGCGACGAACAGGCGGCAAAGCAGTTTTTGAGCAGCCCGCAGGCAAAGGCGATCATCAAGAGGCTGATGGGTTGATGGACGACCTCAGCGAAAAGCTCGGCTCGATCCTCAGCGATCCGTCGGCGATGAAAGAGATCGCACAGCTCGCGTCACAGCTCGGCGTAGAATCGCCGGGCGTACATACACAGCCGAAAGCGCCCGATCCGCCGCAAAAATCCGATTCCGCAGATATGATGTCGCTGCTGACAGGGCTGATGCCGATGATGGGAAAGCTCTCAAAAGAGGACGATACCACGCGCCTGCTGGACGCGATCCGACCCTTTCTCAGCGAGGAACGCCGCATCAAGCTTGATAAAGCAAAAAAGATGCTGAAAATGATGAAGCTCCTGCCCCTGCTGCGGGAAATGAATCTGTTTGATCTGTAGGTGAAGCCATGCCGTCACAATCTCTCGAACAAGAGGCGCTCGACCGTGTCGCGCGGATGTACTCGTCCTTTGACCGGCGGCCGCGGAAGCCGTTTGCACAGCCTGCTTCTGCCGATCATCGTCAGAGAACCGCCGAAAAGCCCGATCCCGAACCCCAAAAGATCTCCGAACCCGAATCGGAATTGCATGGGCAAAATAATTCTTTAGAAGAGAAATCATCCGGACTGTTGGACGTCCTGCTCAAGGATAAAGAGCAAAGCCTGATCCTGTTGCTGCTGGTGATCCTCATGAAGGACGGCGCGGATATGAACACCGTGCTGGCGCTGCTGTACTTATTGATTTGATTCGCCGCTGCGAGGCGGCAGGTACGCCAAGCCTTCCCCTCAAAGGGAAGGCTTTAACAGCTTGCAAAACCTTCGATAATGTGTATAATGATTATATCACAAGCTTTTCAATTAATCTATACATATGACGGAGTTTTTTATGGAATATACGATCACAGAGCAGGAACCGACCCGCGCTTTACTTGTCGAAGCGGATACCGGCGATTATGACGCCGAGGCGTCGCTCAGCGAACTCTTTGAACTGACCGAGTCTGCCGGTGCGATACCGGTCGCCGCGATCACCCAGAAGCTCCAGCACCTCGACCCCGCGACCTGTGTCGGATCGGGCAAGCTGATCGAGATCAGGGAGTATTGCGAAAACGAGGATATCGACCTGATCATCTTCGATCTGGAGCTGTCGCCCGTGCAGATACGCAATATCGAAAAGGAAACGGATGTGCGTGTCATCGACCGCACCATGCTGATCCTCGATATATTCGCCCTGCGCGCGCGTTCACGCGAGGGCAAGATCCAGGTCGAGCTGGCACAGCTGAAATATTTGCTGCCGCGTCTGACCGGCAAGGGTGTGGAGATGTCGCGGCTGGGCGGCGGTATCGGCACGCGCGGTCCCGGCGAAACGAAGCTGGAGACCGACCGCCGACACATCAAGCGGAAGATGGAGACCCTCAAAGCGCAGCTTAAGGACGTTGAAGAACACCGCAAACAACTGCGCGACCGCCGCGACAAGGACGGCGTGATCACGGTCGCCATCGTCGGCTATACCAACGCGGGCAAATCCACCCTGATGAACACCCTGACCGACGCGGGGGTACTCTCTGAGGACAAGCTGTTCGCGACCCTCGACCCGACTTCCCGCGCGTTAAAGCTGCCGAACGGCGTGACAGTCATGCTGATCGACACCGTCGGACTGGTACGCAGATTGCCTCACCATCTGGTGGACGCGTTCAAGTCGACTTTGGAGGAAGCCGCTCAGGCGGATATCATCCTGAACGTCTGCGACGCGTCGAGCGAAGAAAGCCGTCTGCATCTGGATGTTACCCGCGAACTGCTGGCGTCGCTGTCGAGCCTCGATAAACCCATCATCCCTGTGCTGAACAAGTGCGACCTGATCGCCGACAACATGAGTGGGATTTCCGGGGCGGTACGGATCAGCGCGAAGTACGGACAGGGTATCGACGACCTCTTGAAGGCAGTCGAGGACAACCTTCCGAAAAAGCTGAAAAGGGTGAAACTTCTGCTTCCGTTCGACAAGGCGGGCGTCGCCGCCAAACTCAGAGAAAAAGCCATCCTCCACAGCGAGGAATACACCGCCGAGGGACTCGTGATCGAAGCAACCGTCGACGAGATCCAGTACGGGCGGGTGAAGGAGTATGAAGTGAGATAGAAGCCCGGGTCCTTCTCACTGAAAGCAAAAAAGAACAGAGGTGCTGATTCACGTCTTTGTGATCAGCACCTCTTTTGTTTATGATGAAAGAACGGTCGGAATTCAGCTGTTCACTGTCAGTGGTGTCCGTGACCGCCGCCCATAGAGCTGTTGGGATTGTCAAAGCTCAGTCCGAGGGCATTCGCGACGGCTTCCTTGATAGAATTGCTGGAGTAGGTCGCACCGCTGACGGTATCGACGTCAACGCTCTGTGCGGCAAGGATATCGGCGATCACGCCGTACTGTGCGTTGTTGAAGAAACGGTCGTCGTCCTGATACGAGGTGACGGTGATGTCGGTGATCACGCCGCCCTCGACGGTGACGGTGACGTTGGTCGTGCCGCGGAATCCGGTACCTGAGCCGCTGTAGACGCCGTCGGTAAACTGTCCGTTCGTCACGGGCGCATCGGTCTGAGGCGCTTCGGTCGCGGGCGCTTCGGTCGCGGGCGCTTCTGTTTCAGGTGCTTCGGTTGCAGGCGCTTCTGTTGCGGGTGCATCTGTCTGAGGCGCTTCGGTCGCTGCGATGGTCTCGGCAGCAGTCGCAGCCTCGGTCGCTAAAGTCTGTGTTTCAAGCGCGTTCCTGACCGCTTCGATGATACCGCGGCTGGAGTATGTTGCACCGCTGACGGTATCGACGTCGGGCGTTTGCTGTGCGATGATCGCGGGAATGACGCTGTCCTGCGCCTGCTGCATGAACCTGCCGTCGTCATCCGATGAGGTGACGGTCACGTCGGAGATGTTGCCGTTTTCGACGGTCACGCTGACATTCACGTCGCCGCGGAAGCCTGCCGCCGCGCCCGTGTAGGTGCCGTCTTTGAATTTGCCGACGCTTGCTTCGGTCGCGCTGACGGTGATCGGCGCCGTACCGGAGCTGACGTTATTCGTTGTGGGGATCACGGTTCCTGCGAAGGTCACGCCCATGAGCGCCATCGCCGCAACGGTGCCGCTGACGGCGGGGAGAGTCTCGACCCTGACGTTGTCGCGATGACAGGCGGCGGTGCATTTCAGACAGTCGATGCACTCGCCGGATTTCACCTCGTCATATTTGTACAGCGGGACAGCCATCGGACAGCTCTTCGTACAGCCGCGGCAGGAGCCGCATTGGGACGCGGGCTTTTTGACCCGGAAGATGCGGAGCTTGGAAAGCGGTGCGAAGATCGCGCCTAAGGGGCAGAGATAGCGGCAGAAGAACCGGTCGACAAACAGCGAGCCGATAATGATGCTCAGGAGCAGCGCACCGCCGATAGAGAGGAACATGAGCTGTGCGGGAAAGCCGCTGAGAGGGCTTGCGTACATGCCGAATACGGTCCACGGACTCCATACCGTGTCTGTGCCGACGCCCAGCGTCCAGACGGCGATGACGACATACAGCAGTACCGCATACTTGAAATACTTCAATACTCTGTCGGCTTTTGCAGGAATCAGATTGCGCTTGGTGATGCGCCTGCCGAGGGCTCTCAGCAGATCCTGCATCGCGCCGAAAGAGCAGATCCATCCGCAGAAGAAGCGTCCCCAAAGGACGGTCATGAGGATGACGGCGGTAACGATCAGGATATTGACGAGCTGTTGCGAGAGGACGAATGTGCCGGAGATGATCGCGGTGAAGATCGAGCCGACGCCGGAGAAGATCGTGATGAACAGCCCCGGGATCAGCAGGAACGATATAAGCTGAATCACCCCGCGGACGATTTCGATGGTGCGGCGTTTATTGCGGCGCTTCTTGTAATTCAGCCGGTCGCGGCGGGTATCGGATCCGGATGAGGGTTCAAAACCTTCCGGTTTGGCAGAGCCGAAGGATTCGTATGAGTCGTTATAATCGTAAAAGCGGTTCATGCGGTAGCGCTCCTTTCGGGATTCATATGACAGTTTATGCCCTGAGTGGTAAAGACCTGATGTTCTTTGGTGACAAAGATCGCCTCGATGTGAAGCTCCCTGAGCAGGGCGATCGCTTTCGGCAGGGGCATGACGCATACTGCTGTGGCAAGGGCGTCTAGCTCGGCGGCGTTATCGCCGACAAGGGTCACCCCGGCAAGTGCAGAGTCAGAGGGATAACCGGTTTTGGGATCGATGATGTGGTGATAGGTGACGCCGTCCTTTTCGAATCCCTGCTCGTAAACGCCCGAGGATACAACGGCTTTCTCGTCGACGTTGATGTAGGAAAAGCAGTCGCCGGTATTGCCGAATGGATTCCGGATACCGACGCGGCGGGATCGTCCCATGTTGTATACGGTACCGCCGAGATTGATGATCGCCTGTGCGACGTTTTCATCGAGGAAGATCCTGCGGACTTCATCGGCGGCATAACCCTTCGCGATCGCGCCGAGATCCAATTGCTGACCGCGTCGCCTGAGCATCACGGCGGAATGTGCGTGATCGATGAGGACGTCTTTGTATCCTGTCAGCGCGCGCGCCTGATCGATGCTGTATGCAAGCGGCAGGGACTGAAGCCGGATTGCGGTTTTCCAGAGATCCGAGAGAGGTCGGGTGGTGATATCGTAAGCGCCGCCGGTCATTTCGGAGCAGGCGACAGAGGCTTCGATCAGTCTGAGGGTCGGGTAGGTGACCTTCACATAACCGATCCCGGCGTTTTGGTTGATCGCGGAAACCTCGCTGTTCGGATCGTAGGCGTTCATCGCGTTGTGGATCTCCATGACGCGCGCCTTTGCGCGGTCGAGGGCATTCGTCATCTCGCCGTCGAAAACGGTCAGGGTGCAGACCGTGCCCAGTGCAAAAAATGTTTTCTGTATGGAATAGGCTGTCTTGTTCATGGTATCAACTCCGTTTTTTACGCAGCCTGTCTGCGTGTCGGGCGTTTATGCAGTCCGTCGGTCGCTGTGACGACCTGCGAGCGACTCACGAAGATTGCCTCGACGTCCGTGTCGTTCAGCAGATCCATCGCTTCGGTCGCGGACAGCTTGACTGCGCTGTTGCACAAGGCGCTCAGCTTCACGGCGTTTTCGCCGATGAGGGTCAATCCGACAAGGGCGTTGCCGCCGTGGCGGCGGTAGTTGACGGATTCGCCGAATCCCTGCTGATACAGTCCTGCGGAGACAATCGCTTTCTCTCCGATATCCACATAGGAAAAGTTCTCGCCGGCTGCGCCGAACGGATCCTGCAGACCGATGCGGCGGGGAGTTCCCATGTTGACGACGGTCTCGCCGATCACGATAAGCGCTTCGCTGACGCCGGACAGCTTCAGGATTCGCTTGGTTTCCTCAGCCGCATATCCCCGCGCCATCAGGGTGACGGCGCGGGGATATGCGGCGCTGACTTTGCGGTCGATTTCAAGAATACGCGCTTTTGCACGGTCGAACGCCTGCAGCGATTCGCCGTTGTACGCGGTCAGGGTACAGACCGTACCCAGTGCAAAGATGATTTTCTGCGTTTGAAATACTGCCTTTTTCATGATGCCATCTCCTTTGATGCGTCGGGTGCTCTTTGATTTGATGGCATTATCATAACCTGTCAATATGTCAGCTGTGTGTTTCCCTTGTGAATTCTGTGTGAAAAATGCAGGATAGCCGGGATCCTCCGATCAAGAAAGCATACTGCGTGCATTTCGCAAAGGTTTTGCCTGCTGTAATGCTGGCTGCAAACCGGTCGGGCAATAAAAAACGGCCCGCTGATCTGCGAGCCGCCGGTGTTGCCGTATTACATTGTTTTCAGCAGATCATCCGTGATCTGTGCCGCTGTGCCGACCAGTTCGGCGCAGGGACGTTTTTTGTAGTAGGCGTCGGTACGCGCTTCCGGATCGGGACCCTCCTGCACGCTTACGCCGCTGAGCAGCTCGCGGCAGACGATCGAACCGTTCTGCTCCTTGAATCTTCGGGCGAATTCCTGTATCAGATGATAGTGCGCCTTTTTGGCTTCAAGGTCGGTCGGGTCGAAGTAACCCCCGACGATCCCCAACACCATCGCCGCGCCGCTGACAGCGCCGCATACCTCGCGCATCCTGCCCAGTCCACCGCCGAATGAGGAAGCCAGCTTTCCGGCAAGCTCTCTGTCAAGTCCCGTGACGTCGGAGAACGCGATCAGAACCGATTGGGCGCAGTTGTAGCCCTCTCTGAACAATTCCATAGCCGCACTTTGGTGATCCATCCTGATTCCGCCTTTCGTTTTTTTTCTATCATACTATGTCCGGATGATTTTGTCCAGATAATTCCCGAAAAGACTTGTCAAGCGACGTGATTTCGGGTTATAATGAATTGAAACGCTGTGTTTATCAGCAATTGACGCATCATAGATTGAGGAGGACGAGCATGAGTATCACCGATATTTTCAACACGATTGACGATAGCCTGTATTTTCCGGTATTGGTCATCATACTTGCTGGTGCGGGATTGTTTTTCACTTTCCGCACCAGATTCGTCCAGATCAGATTGTTTGGCACCGCCTGCAAACTGATCGTCGAAAAGCCCGCATCGGCGCAGAAGGTATCGTCCTTTCAGGCGCTGATGGTCTCGACCGCATCGCGCGTCGGCACCGGCAACATCGTCGGCGTTTCCACGGCGATCTGTATCGGCGGACCGGGCGCATGCTTCTGGATGTGGCTGATGTGCATCATCGGCGCGTCCTCGGCATTTATCGAAAGTACGCTGGCACAGATCTTCAAGCAGAAGGATAAAGAGGGACACAGCTTCGGCGGTCCCGCGTATTATATCGAAAAAGCGATGAAGATGCCGGTCATCGCCGCGATCTTCTGCATCTTCCTGATCGCGACCTACGGGTTCGGCTTCAATATGCTTTGCTCGTACAACCTCCAGTCGTCATTTGCCATTTACGATTTCTATGATCCCCAATGGACGCCTGTGATCATTGGCGCGATCCTCGCGGTATTGGTCGGATTCTGTGTGATGGGCGGCGGCAAGCGTATCGTCAAGCTGACAGAAAAGATCGTTCCCGCGATGGGAGTCGCATATGTGCTGATCTCGCTGATCATCGTATTCGCCAACGTGCCCCGTATCCCCGAGACCTTCGGAATGATCTTTGAGAACGCCTTTGATTTTCCGTCCATTTTCGGCGGCATCACCGGATCGTGCATGATCCTCGGTATCAAGCGCGGACTGTTCTCGAACGAGGCGGGCGTCGGTTCCGCCCCGAACGCTTCCGCATCGGCAGACGTTACCCATCCTGTCAAGCAGGGGCTTGTCCAGACCATTTCCGTTTATCTGGATACGATGCTGCTTTGTTCCGCGACCGCGCTGATGTGTCTGACCTCCGGCGTTGCGTTCGGCGAGGATGTTTCCGGCGCGCCGTATGTCCAGAACGCGGTTTCTACCATCTTCGGCGGATTCGGCCCGATTTTCATCACCATCGCGATGGTACTGTTCGCGTTTACTACGCTCATCGGCAACCTTTACTATGTCGATAACGCGCTTGCGTATCTGAACCATAAAAAGCACCCGACCCGCAAATTCATGATCGTCTTCTACATCGCCTGTGTCGCGGCGATCTTTGTCGGCGCGCTGGTGCAGGCGGATCTTGCGTGGGCGATCGCCGATATCACCATGGGCGGCATGACGCTGATCAATATCCCGTGCTGTGCGATCCTGTCGGGAATCGCCGTCAAAGCGCTCAGGGATTTTGAGCGGCAGCGCAAGCAAAAACTGAACCCGACGTTCAAAGCAAAGGATATCGGACTTGATCCGAGCCAGCTCAGCTTCTGGAAATAAGCACGCTTACCACAGGAGGTACGATATGAAAAACATTGAGTTAAAGCTGTTCAGCGGCTACATCCGCAATTATAAAAAACTGTGTGCAGAGCTTGGTATCGCTCTGCCGTTGAGCCGCGAGGAACGCGAAGCCGCGATCCTTGTCAAAGGCTTCGAGAAATGGGGGACAGGTATTGCCGATCACCTCTGCGGCGCGTTCATCTTTGCCGTAGACGACGGACAGACGCAGTATCTTTTCCGCGATCAGGTCGGACAGAAGCATCTGTTCTATGCCCCTGTGGGCGACGAGCTGCTCTACTCCGGCGACATCAACGAGATCGCCGCCGATCCCCGCTATGACAAGCGCCTGAACAAACGCACGTTGCAGCAGTATCTATTCTACGGTTATCCGATCGGTACGGACACATTTTATGAGGGCGTGTATAAGCTCGCGCCCGGATGCTTCCTGACATGGGACGGCAAGTTCGCCGAGGTACACCGCTACTGGAAGCCGGTATTCGAGCCGGACAGAACTAAAACGGCAGAAGACTATGCCGCTGAGATTCGCGCGGTGGTGGATGAGATCCTCACCGAGGAACGCGAAGATACAGAGGTACCGTATAAGGAATCCTTCCTCTCCGGCGGCGTGGATTCGTCCTACCTGCTCGCGGCGGGCGACGCTGTCTGTGCCAACACGGTCGGCTATGAGGAAAGCGGCTTTGACGAGTCCGCCCTCGCGCGCCGTACCGCAGAGGTGCTGCATAAGGATTTCCGCGTCAAGATGATCTCTCCCGAGGCATACTTTGCCCGCATTCCCGAGACCGTCGATAAAATGGGTCAGCCGCTGGGCGACGCCTCCGCAGTCGCGTTCTCGATCGGCTGCGCGGCAGTCAGCGATCACGCAAAGGTCGTCTATTCCGGTGAGGGGATCGACGAGTTTTTCGGCGGTTACAACGCCCACAAGCGCGTCATCCCGAAGGAATGGACCTATCTGACCTGTTCCCATATCATGAGCGAGGATTACGTCCGCACCCTCATGCGCGAGCCGGATGATTCGGTCAGGGCGGCGGATCCCGTCACACCCATCTGGAACGAGGTTCAGGGCATGGAACCGCTGCTCCAGAAGCTCACCGTTGACATCCGACTGTGGCTGGAGGGCGACATCTACCTCAACACCGACCGCACCTCTACCGCCTGCGGGATCGAGCTGCACACGCCGTTCAGCGATATCAGGCTGTTCAATGTTGCACGGCATATCCCGCCCGAGTATCAGTTTGAGGGCGAACAGAACAAGATCACCTTCCGCATGGCAGCATCCTCTATGCTGCCCGAGGAAGTCGCCTTCCGCAAAAAGGTCGGATTCCCCGTACCGGTGCGCAAATGGCTCGCCGACAGCCGCTATAATAAACCCGTAGAGGATGCGCTTTTCGGCGAAGCGTCACAGCAGTTCTTCGATCAGGAGGTCCTAAGAAAGCTGTGGTCGGATTTCATCGACGGCGAGTCGCAGTATTGGGGCAGGATCTATGCGATCTACGCGTTCTTACTCTGGTATGATATGAAGTTCAACTGAGTTTTAAATCAACAATAATAAAAGTCCGGTATTACCGCTAGTGCGGCAGTACCGGGCTTTCTTTATCATAACACGCTATGTATGATCCGTGGTTATTGGGCTGTTTTGACTTCTTTCGGGGCTTTGTCGGGGTCGGTATCGTATACCAGCGGCATTTGATACTCGGTCTCGTAGATGTTCTTCCACAGGTTATAGTTGCGGTTCATCAGATCCCTGACGCTTTCGCGGTAGGGCAGGGACTTGTCGGGATAGATCGGCTCGCTGACATGGATGGTGTATTCCTGGATGTAGAACCCGTCCTCGCCCATGATGTCACTGTCCTTCATCGTGATGAAGCACGGCAGTACAGGAACGTTGTTGCGGTATGCAAAGATGAACGCGCCCTGCTTCAGGGGCTTGGGCTTGCGGTAGTTCCACCACATCGACTGCTCGGGGTAGACGAGGATGAAGTGTCCCTCGCCGAGCAGCTCGTCGACTGCGGTCATGAATTTTTTCATGGTGTGCATATTGGACGACAGCGGCAGGGTATCGCAGTTGCGCATCAGATAGCCGTAAAAGCCCGGGAACGAGGTATAGTTGCCCTCGCGGATCACGCGGTAGAATCGGCGGTCGGGCTGTTCGGCGGCGTCATAGGCGAGTTGGATTGCAAAGCTGTCAAAGGCGTTGAAGTGGTTGCAGGTGATGATCGCACCGCTGTTCAGATTCTTGAAATTCTCGATGCCGCGGATCTCCTTGATGATCAGCTTCTTGTCCTCGATCAGCGATTTGACAAAGTGCCTTGCGGCGGCGAAGGCCATCTTGCTCTTGACCTTCTGGGCGACGGTTTTCGTGCCGTACTCGATCTCGTCGGGCATCAGGGTGCGAGAGGGCGGATCGTCCTCGACGTCCTCGCCGAAGCGGCCCTCGCGCTCGAACTGCTCGATCTTCTTGAGGATCTCGACCCTGTCCTTTGCGCGAACGGTATTGTTCAGCTGGTGCTGGTAGTTATCGTCGCGGTCGGTCTCCTGCTTGGCAAGCTCTTTTAAGTTGTCCATGACCTGTTCGTCACGGATACGTTCTTCATCGGTATAAGCGTTCAAAACATTCACCATCTCATCATATACACAGGTTTCGGCAGCGTATTTCCAGAAGATATCGCCGCCGGTGCAGTCTTTGTAATGCCACGGTTTGCTGACCATGATATAGTGCAGGATATGCGCCTCTTCGATCGGATAGTCAAACGCGCAGTAGACCTCGGTGTTCCAGCGCTGATCGAGCCACAGAATGTGATCCTTGCAGATCAGATTGAGGTAATCCTCGTCCTGGGTGACAACAAAGTCATATTCCTGCAGCTTTTCGAGAAAGCGTCTGAGCAGCTTTGTCTCGCGGAATTTTTTGCAGTTGATCAGCAGAACGCCGGCGTTGAAGTAGTTGTGACGCGATACGCCGACAACCTTCTCGACATAGGTGCCGTAGTGGTCAATCTGTACCATCGCCTGCTCGTGACATGCGCCCAGCCACATCTCGCCGGGATCGGTATTGTACAGCTCGCTGATATCGCCCTGAACAAGGGTGTCGGAGTCGATGTAGACCGCCTTTGAAAGCTCGGGGAACATATCCGCGATGAACAGGCGGAAGTAGGTGGTCTTTGAGTAGTAATCGCGCAGGGGCAGATTGGTGTTGATCTCTTTGAGACGTTCCGTGACGTCGGTGTAGATAATCCTGACGTTATCCTGCAGCAGCGCGTCGGTTTTTTTCTGCGCTTTTTCAGAGATATCCGAGTGCAGGATGTAGATCGTATAGTCGTAATCGGGAGACGCGTTTTTGATCAGCGAGTGCATGGATACAATCGTGAATTTCAGAAAGCGCTCGTCGCACGCGTAAAATATCGGAATATTTGTTCTTGGCATGAATAACCCTCCGTTGTCGGTTGGTGTTTGTGTCATTCGAACGGAAATACACAATATCGTCTAATACCGTTCAGAATGACAAGTGAAGTCCCTTTTTGAGGGATCGCCGCGTCAGGCGTTAACCTTTGATCGCCTGATACTCATCCAGAATATCATCGAACTGGTGATAGCGGAATACGGAATGCACCTTATCGATCTGCCACTGTTTGATGTTCTCGGTGTGGGGGTAGGGCAGGTAGAACAGCCGCTTGGAAAAGTGGCGCACGATGGTGTGCTTGTGCAGGAATTTCTGGTCGTTATACCGCTGGGGCAGCACCTTACGCTTGGAAGTGGAGCGGATCAGCGCGCTTTGGTCGGCAAAGACCAGCTTCTTTTCCCTGAGGATGCTGCGCGCTTTTTTGAGGATCCTCGTCCTGCGCATCTCGGTCATGTTGAACAGCAGTACGCCGGCGTTGATATAGTTCGGATAGATCAGGTATTTGCCGTAGTGATCGCGTGCGGCGGCATACTCGAAGCCTGTGAGATCGATGTCGTACAGCAGGTGGACGTCGCGGTTGAACAGAACGTCCGCGTCGAGATACAGCAGCTTGTCCGGCATCCCGTCGACCAGATCGGCGAGCAGACGGATCAGCGTATAGGGCGAGCAGTAGGCGCTCTCATTGGGACAGCCTGCGAACTCACGCTCGTACAGCTCGGTCACGTCAAAAAGCCTGACGGTGTTTTCGGGGTTGTAACGTTTGATGACGCTTTCAAATTGCTTGATCTCGTCATAAGACAGCCCGGTGTATTTTTTATCCAGCCGGGTCAATTCCATCGTATAGATATAAAACGCAAAGGGTTCAGTGGAGTCGGTACGCTTCATCAGCGACAGCGCGCAGGTCAGGAAACCGTCGAATACGCCGCTGTTGCCGCAGAACAGTACGTTGACCATGTTATCTCTCCTTGTCAGATTCTTTCTTAATGTACTTGATGACCTCGATATTCGAGTTTTCAGACCGTTTTACCATTGTTTCATATACCTCGTCCCTGAGCTTTTTGCGGCGCTGTTTGATCGGAAGCTCCATATCGGGATAAAACGGCCCGTCAATATAGGTGACGGTACGCGGTTTTTTATGATTGCCGCGTTTCTGATAGGTGTTCACAAAGCAGAACACCGGCACGCCCTCTTTAGAAGGATACCCGAAAGAGAGGTCGGGGAAATTGCGGATCTTCGTGTAGTAAGGCCAGATGTGCGCTTCGGGATAGATGACGACCGCGTGTCCTTTTGCGATACGTCCTTTGACGCATTCCTGAAAGTTTTTGTATGCGTCGCGGGTATCGGGCAGCGGGATCGCGCCCAGAGAGGGGTTGATACGCCCCAGCACCGGCATAGACACGTTGTTGGGATGCACGATGAAGGATACGCGCTTCGGAAAGCAGAAGACGTTGGGCGTGAACGGATCGCCGATATCGTTGGTGTGGTTGCCGTAGAGATAGACGCCTGTCTTGCGAAACGGCTTCAGCTTTTCTTTGCCGACGGTCTTCTGGTGCAGATTGAGCTTGACATACAGAAAAGCGCATGGCGTCGCAATGATGCGGTACCAGAAGAATCGGGTGAACGCGCGTATGGGACCGCGTCTGTCATAGACATAGCTGCCGTCGATGGTACGCGGCGTGATGACCGCCGTGGAGAATTCTTCGTTCAACTCATCCGTGTAATAGATGACTTCACGTTTATCCAAGCGTTTCCCTCCCCGTAACCGGTCTGTCCCGCATAAAGCCTGTGTCGTCAGCCGCCCGGTCGAGCGTGTTGCAATACCTCCCGACGGCTGCTGCGTCCGTCACAATCCGACCTTATCCTCAACCATTATAGGGAGTGTCGGCGCAAAAGGAAACCTACTTATCGGTGAATTTTATCTACCATCCCGGATGTGTAGTAGAGTTACTCTACTCGATACTCTACGATTCGTAGAATTAGCTGAAAAACCCACTGTTTATGCGGATCTGTCAAATACTCTGTCCTGACGTTCCGATAGCATGAAAAAAGCCGCAAAACAGGCAAAAAACGTTATCCACCCAGAGGAGAGTTCTGTGACCCGGCGAAAAAGCCGGGCTGAAGTCCGGTCGCGAAACACTGAGATCGGCTGAAGGCACTGCACAGTGAATATGAGCGCATGATGCAAATACTGTTCTGTCAAGCGGACGACAGTCGTCAGCGTGTGCTGCGTGACCGTCGTCTGCGTGTGCTGCGTGACCGTCGTCGGCGTGTGCTGCCGAAAGGAGCGTGCAAACAGATGGGCGCAGGTGAAACTTCTGCCGAAGCGCGTGATCGGCGACGATCAAAACGGTATTTTTCTGAAACTTTTTTTGCAGCCCTCACAGACAATTTTATGCTTCCGACTCCATTGGATCTCTCCGCAAAAGAATCCCGAAAAATGCACGATAATTCTTTGAAAAAATATTGACCGCAGCGGTTGCAGGAGTGTATAATCAGCATTAGGATAATCTGACGTTTTGGCGCAACGCCGTAAACGAGGAGGAAACTATATATGAAAAAAACCAGAGCGCCCGGTTTTGCCGGAAAGCTGATCATCATTACAGTGGTCTTGCTGCTTACGGTCAATGTGGTTCTCGGCACCATCCTGGTCAACAATTCAAAAAACGCGATAAAATCTTTGATGCAGAGCCGTATGCTGGATATTTCTTGCAGCGCGGCGGATATGCTTGACGGCGATGTTCTGAAATCTCTGAAAAAAGAAGATCAAGGTACGGCGAAGTATCAGAAGATCATCGACACGCTTGCTCCCTTCAGGGATAATATCGACTTAAAGTATATCTATTGCATCAGCGAGACCGATGACGGCGAGTTTGTTTTTTCCGTCGATCCGACGATCGAAGATCCCGGCGAGTTCGGATCGCCGGTCGTTTTCACCAGCGCGCTGTACGAGGCGAGCAAGGGCAAGCCGTCGGTTGACTTCGAGCCGTATACGGACGCGTGGGGACGCTTTTACAGCGCGTATAGTCCTGTTTTTGATTCGAACGGCGAAGTTGCCGGAATCGTCGCTGTCGATTTTTCAGCCGATTGGTTCGACAACCAGATCAACAATCAGACATGGTCGATTCTCATCTGCAGCGCGCTGTCGGTTATCGTCGGCGTATTGACGGTCGTTTTTGCAACGGCTAGGATGCGCAGAGAGATGAAGAGCATCACCCGCGATCTTGCCGACGTCGCTGCGGACGTTGACGAGCTTAACCGCAAGATCAACCCCAACGCCGTCAGCAACTACAAAAAACACGGATCAGCTAACGATATCCATGCAATTGCCCTCAATATCCATGAGGCGAGAGAGGGCCTCAGAGAATACACGGAGAACCTGCATTCCCAGGCAAACAACATGATCGCGGCGATCTCTTCCGCTTACCGCGCCGTGTATTATGTCGACCTCGACCATGACGAAGGCATTTGTTACCAGCCGCACACCGAGATCAAGAACGGCGTAAGGCAGGGCGAGGTGTTCCGCTATTCCGAGATCATCCGCCGCTATGCCGAAAACTTTGTGATCGAAAAGTATCGCGAGTCGTTTGTTTCGATCTGTGATATTCAAAGCATACGCGAGGAACTGAAAAAAGAGCGGATTATCACATACCGCTACGTTGTTGACAGAAACAACCAGAGATCGTATGAGATGATCCGTATCGCCGAGGTGCACGACAGTGAGGATATCGACGACGATACCGTCCATGCGATCGCGGTCGGATTTTCGGACGTTGACGCAGAGACCCGCCGTACGCTCAGCCAGAGTCAGGCGCTGAGCGACGCGCTTGCATCCGCCGAGGTCGCGAATAAAGCAAAGACCGCATTCCTCTCGAATATGAGCCATGAGATCCGCACCCCGATGAACGCGATTATCGGATTGGACAAGATCGCGCTGAGTGATGATTCGATCTCTGACTCCACCCGCGATTATCTTGAGAAGATCGGTTCCTCTGCAGACCATTTGCTGAGGATCATCAACGATATTCTGGATATGTCCCGTATCGAATCGGGCAAGATGACGCTGCACAACGAGGTGTTCTCGCTGCATAACGTGCTCAGCCAGATCGACGTCATGATCGGCGGTCAGTGCCAGAGCAAGGGACTGCAGTGGAGCTGTGAGCTGATCGGATCGTCGAGCGAGTATTATATCGGCGACGAAATGAAGCTCAAGCAGGTCCTGATCAATATTCTCGGCAATTCCGTCAAGTTCACCGAGAGCGGCGGAAAGGTCAGCCTTACCGTCGAACGTACCGCTCAGTACGACGGCAAATCCGTCTTTCGCTTTGTCGTTTCGGATAACGGCATAGGTATCAGCAAGGAATTCCTGCCCAAGCTGTTTGAACCGTTCAGGCAGGAGGATACGTTGTCGCGCAGTAAATACGGCAGTACGGGTCTGGGAATGCCCATCACCAAGAGTATCGTCGAGATGATGAACGGCGAGATCGACGTCGAAAGCCAGAAGGGCGTCGGCACCACCTTTGTCGTAACGCTGACCTTCAACGATTCCGAGCAGCAGGATAATGACGAAAGCAATGACTCAATGCCGCAGGAGATGAGCGTCCTGATCGTGGACGACGATGCTGTCGACGCTGAGTTTGCACGGCTAGAGCTTGAAAAAGTCGGCATATCTGCCCAGACCGCGCTTTCGGGCGCAGAGGCGGTAAGAATGGTCGAACTCAAACATGCCCGCCGAGAAAGCTACAACCTGATCCTGATCGACTGGAAAATGCCCGGCATGGACGGAGCGGAAACCGCCCGGCAGATCCGCTCGATCATCGGCGGCGATTCTGCGATCGTCATGCTGACCGCCTATCAATGGGACGATGTTCTGGAAGACGGCAAAGAAGCAGGCATAGACGACATTATCGCAAAGCCCCTGCAGGCGAACGATATCCTGTCGCAGTTCAAGCAGTCGCTTGATCTGAAGACGAAGAAAAAGAGCAGCAAGGTATCGCTCGAGGGCAAAAGGATCCTTTTGGCGGAGGATGTGGATATCAATGCCGAAATCATTCTCATGCTGCTGAAAATGCGCGGGATGGTCGGAGAGCGCGCTGTCAACGGCGCCGAGGCGCTCGAGATGGTAAAAAAACACCCGAACGGTTATTATGACGCGGTGCTGATGGATATGCGGATGCCGGTGATGGACGGTCTGGAGGCTACCAGGGCGATCCGCGCCATGAATCGCGCCGATGCAAAAACCATACCTATCATAGCGCTGACCGCGAATGCGTTTGACGAGGACGTCAGACGCAGCCTGCAAGCGGGACTCAACGCTCACCTGTCCAAGCCGGTCGAACCCGACAGCCTGTACCAAACGCTGGAAAGCCTGATCAGATCGTAAGATACATATCGATAAAACAGCCCGCTGAGTCGTTCAGCGGGCGTTATTTTTGTGGGGTTATTCTTCTGTTTCGGCAGGCTCCGCGCTGTCCTCAAGCGCGAATTGCTCGGCGCATTTCTCGGCGCTTGAATAGCGGAAATAGCACACCTTGATCCGGTTGCGGCGCGCTACATCCATGACCTTGTAGTAGCCGGAGTGTCCCATCGCATTGGTCTGCAGCCAGACGACCTCGCTGCCGAGGATCAGATTGGGATTGGGCTGTTCGGACGAGGAGATGTAACGTACGTTCTCCAGCAGCGGTCGGATCGCCTTGAGCCACGAATCATGCCCGCCGATAATGACGGAGCGTTTTTTCGCGGTGTAGGGGAAGCTGACCGTAACGCGTTCGTCGTCCT
This sequence comes from uncultured Ruminococcus sp., assembly GCA_902796225.1. GTDB lineage: Bacteria > Bacillota > Clostridia > Oscillospirales > Acutalibacteraceae > Ruminococcoides. The sequence goes on along the minus strand of CADBOO010000028.1, from coordinate 8,052 downwards.
CTTGCGCCTCGCGGATCATCGTCCTCAGCTCGGCAAGCTCCAGATTCAGCGCGTCCAGTTTTTTGTTCGCGTGCGACAACTGTTTTTCCGTCTCCTTATTGCGGCGGTCAAACTGGTGGATGGAGTGCTTCAGCCGCTTGACCTCTGCGCGCAGCAGCTTGTTTTCCGCAGCGGAATCCTCTGCAGCCGTATCGTCGCCGTCGTCTTCCTCCAGAGCCGAATAATCCGGTTCCTTGTGGTTGATGGCATATGCGAGCGCGAAGTATTCATACAGCAGTTCCCGCTGTTCTTCCGACAAGTCAGCTTCGTGCAGCAGCGCGCGGGTATAGTTGATCGATCCTCCGCGGCGCGGCGGGATCAGCCCCGACGAGAGAAAGGTCAGCTGTGAGATGCTGATGCGTTTGCGCGGGTAACCGGCGAGGGGAGAGGGGAGCAGCTTTTGATAGAATAATGCGTTCGTCCGGTTGTCGTCCCAGCCGGGTGTTTTTTCGATCAGCGACGCAAGGTATTCATAGTCGACGTCCATTTCCTCGGGAGAGTTGTCGTCGCCGACCGCGCCCATGCCCGCCCACGGCAGCAGCTGACACGCACAGCCGATCACGCAGCAGCTCAGGTTGTACAGCCATACATGATCATCGTCTGACAGCGTCGTCAGCGCACAGCACAGCGCGTATGGATCACCGATCTCCGGGAATGCGACGTCGGAATACAGGTCGGCGTCCGGATGCTCCGCTTCCGCAGGCGTACCGATCAGGCGATAGAAACGCTCGAGATGATCCGTCTTTTCCTCCAGTTCATTCATACATTCGCTCAGCTCGGACGATGTGACCGCCGCATCCGAAAAAGGAGCGGTACGGATCGCGGAAGCATGCTGTATCGCTTTATCCAGATCATCCAGCCGATCATTCGCCGCATTCAGCACGGCGTCGGTGAATGCCCAAAGCGCGCAGATGAATTGCTCCTGTGCCGCTGCGACAGCGTCGCCGATGATCGCGGTCAGGGCGTCGAATTGTTCCTTGTACGGCAGATCGGCAGGCTCGCCGTCGTTCAGAAGAGCGCCGAGGCAGCTGCCTTTTCGGATCAGTATCAGCATGGCGCGCAGCTCATCGTCGCTGTGTACGGCGTCGGAGACCGTCGGCAGATACACCTTTGACAATTCCTCGCGCGACGTCGGGAACAGTTGTGCCGCGTCCTCATAGCCCTCGCTGTCATACAGCGCGTCGAGCAGATAGATCGCCGCGGCAAGCTCGATATCATAGCGGCGGTTCAGCTCGTCAAAGCTCAGCGGGGTACACGGCGCGTTCAGGTGGATCAGCTGGGCGGGGACGGACAGGGTCGGATATGCTTTTGCAAAACGCTTCTCCGCTTCTGAGCAAAGGTTGATCAGCGCTTTCTTGCGTCGCTTCAGCGCACGGTATTCGCGGTCGCTCAGGGCGGTCGTGTGTCTGTCGATACCGCTGATCAGGGACGCCGTCCGCTCGAATACTTCGTCGATATAGCAGGACAGCTTTTCTTGATCGCCGAAGATCGCCGGATCGGGTGAAAGCGAGCTTTTGATCGTCTGTATGCGGTTTTGCAGTTCCTCAAAATATGTCGGATTCATACATGACCTCACAGAAATGATTTGCTAACAGTTTAAAAGGAAAGCCTGCTTTTGTCAAGTCGGACGAAAAAAGCCCCGCCGCGGCGAACCGGAGCGGGGCGAATTTGATGATCAGTCTTTTCTTTTGGAGGTGAAGCGGAACAATACGATATTCAGCACGAAGAAGACGACGATCGCGATCACAGAGTACAGCATCATGAAGCCGGTATCGATCTCTGAGCCGAAGATATTCAGTCTGACGCAGAACATCTGCTCTGCGGTAGTCTTGAACTGACCGCCGTCCAGTCCGTCGAGCGCCTTATCGATGTTATTGATGGCGGGCGAGACCAGTATCTCGCGCATCATGCCGGTGATCTGAGCGCCGGGGACAAGGTTGACGATGGTCTGGGTCGTTTCACCCAGAGCGGATACAGGGAAGTATGCGCCGACAATAAATCCGACCAGCGTAGAGACCAGCACGCCGAATGCGCTGTAGCTGGAATCTTTCTTGAAGAAGCTGATGATCGCCATCAGGATGATGGTCGCGGATACCGATCCGAGCAGTACCAGCCCGACCAGCATCAGGATATCCGTCGCGGTCAGCAGGAAGGTGCCGGTCGCCGCTAGGAACGCCAGTCCGAACGCGAGCAGAAAGAAACTGGTGATCAGCGAGCAGATGACTGCGCCGGAAAAGTATGACGCTACGATGACCGAACCTTTGACAGAGCTGGCGTTCAGGTCAAAATCGATCTTTTCCTGACGGTCGGAGACCATCACGGCGAGGGCGCTCATGGTCGCGGTGATGACCGAGGTGCCGAGTACGCCGGAGATCATCCACGAGTTGACCAGCGCTTCGATATCCGCTTTGTCAATCGTATCCTTCAGCGCGCCGAGAGCGTCGTTGATACCGTCGACATAGCTGTTTTTGATGAACAGTAAAAAAAGTCCGAGGATGATGATCTGTGTCAGCATCGAGAAGAAGATCGCTGTTTTATCTTTGAGGAATACTTTTGCGTTTCTGGCGGTCAAGCCTCTGTATGAATTCATGGTTTTTGTCATTTCAGTCACCCAGTCTCTTTCCGGTAACGTTGAGGAAAACATCGTCCATGTTACCCTTGATGAATTCGTAGTCGTCGATCATATCGTATCGGCGGAGCAGATCCGTCGCTTTTGCGATCCTGTCGATCCCGATCTTGTAGCTGTCGATCGAATACTCATACTGCAGACCCTCGGCTTTGAGCATCGCGTCTTTTTCTTCTGTTTTCTCCGTGTACCAGATCAGACGGTTGCTTGCATACTGTTCTTTGAGGTTGTGCGGCGTGCCGTGGGCGGCGATTTTGCCGTCGTCGAGGATGACCACGTCGTCACAGTCGACAGTCTCCTCCATATAATGGGTGGTCAGAAATACAGTCAGTCCGGTTTCTTTGCGCAGCTTGTGGATGATCTCCCACACCTTGATGCGCGTCATCGGGTCAAGTCCCGTGGTCGGCTCGTCAAGGAACAAGAGCTTCGGACGGTTGATCAGCGCGCGGGCGATATCGACCCTTCTGCGCTGACCGCCGCTGAGCTGACTGTAACGGCGGTTCATGATCTCGCCCAGCTCAAAGATCTTCTCCAGCTCTGCAACACGCGCCCGGATCTCTTTTTTGCTCAGTCCGTAGTAGGATGCGCGTGAGTAAAGGTTTTCTTTGACGGTCAGCTGTTTGTCCAGTACCGAATTCTGGAATACGATGCCGATCTGACTTTTGATCTTCGTGCGGTCGGCGTCGAGGTCACAGCCGCCGATCTTTACCGAGCCGGAAGTTTTTTCTATGACGGTGCAGAGAATATTGATGGTGGTGGATTTGCCCGCGCCGTTGATGCCGAGAAATGCGAAGAACGAGCCTTCCTCTACCGAGAAGCTGATCCCTTTGACCGCTTCCACATCTTTATAGTTTTTGACTAGATTATTGACTTCGATCATTTTCATTTGATTGTCCTCCTGTCGTGACTGTATGATACCACATGGTTTCGGGCAAAGTAAAGGCATCCTGCGTGAACGGTCGTAGATCGGACGCAAGATGCTTTTTTGCAGGGGTAAGATGCTGTTTGCGGATAACGGATGAGGGAGTCGCTGCGTATCGCGGCGTCGGATCACTCTTCCTCGTCGCTGTCGGTGTTGATGGTTTTCAGGGCAGAGTTGATGTTGTCCGCGACGTTTTGACTGGCGCGCGTGGTGATGATCCATACTGCGAGATAGACGACGATGACGCATGCCGCGATATAGAGCATCTCGGTGACGCTGCTGTACCAGCCGAGCAGCCGGCCTTCACCCAGTATGACCGCCATGATACAGCAGAAGTGCAGGATCACGCGGAGGATGAACTGCCTGCGGGTCGGTTCCTTTTTGAAGTAAAAAAGGAACGACGGCAGTGCGGACGTGGCGCCGATGAGCAGGATATTCAGCGGAAAGTCCGTCGGATATCCCTTGTGATCGGGTATAAAGGCGTTGGGAATCCCGATCGCCGCAGTCACACAGACCGTGATGACAAAAAAGTGGCTGACAACCATTTTGATCGTATCTTTCATTGTACGCACCTCACATTCCCAGACGTTTTTTCAGATCCGGCACATACTGCCGCGAAATGATGACGATTTCGCCGTTGATGAGCTTTGCCTCAAATCTGCCGTTGACCGACGCTGCTACCGAACGGATCTTCGCAATATTGAGGATCATCGACTTTGAACACCGGAACAGCTTTGTCCCGACTGTCAGCTCCTCGAACTCATACAGCTTCTGCCGCGATTCAAAAACGCTTTTCTGGGCGCAGATAAATGTTTTGTTATCAACGGATTCGATGTAGTAAACGTCCTTAAGCGGAATGCGGAAGGTCTCGCCGTCTTTCATCCCGAGCAGAACCGATTCGCTCTTTTTCAGTTTTCCGACAAGGCTCAATACCTCGTCGGTGATCTCGTGACACCGGATGACGATCTGTTCGTCTTCGGCGGGATCGATCTGATCGATGACAACTTTGAACATCTTTCTCCTCCGTGATGATGATACTGTAGCATATATCGTTGAAATAGTGAATACCCGCAGCAGTAAGCTGTCGTTTTCAGCGGGTGAAATGCAAAAAAACTGCCGAACCGCGTCATTCATCGGTCCGACAGATACAATTCACGGTGATTATTCCGCTGTAAAGTTCGCGTGGATCTCGATCTTGAGACGCTTGTAATCCGCTTCGTCAGAGATCGCCTTGGCGTAGGGAACGTCGCATTCGTCTTCGTAGCTCATACCGTAATAGGAATAGTTCGAGCTGTGCTTGCTCCACTCGGGATCATAGATGAGATTGTCGATCTGCGTCCAGCCGTGACCGCCGCTGTTGCAGGCGTAGGTTTCTTCGTAACCGATCGCGCGCGCCATATATGCGAACGCCGCGCCGTAGCTGTAGCAGTCGCCCTTGCCGTTGACAAAAAGGTCGTTGGCACAGACGATCGGCCAGTCCATCTTTGTGTAGGAATACGGCGGATTGTGCAGAACGCCTTCAAGATAGTGTTCCTTGATATAGTCAAAGGCAGCCTGTACCTTTTCTTCCTTGGTCATATCAACGGTCGTGCAGGCAGCGACGTCCTTTGCCGCGGCAAACAGACATTGATCGGATTCGGTCTCGACTTTATACGCCTTGCCCTCGATGATGATCCAGTCCTCGTCCGAGATCGTCAGACCGTTGCAGTAGCCTTCGTTGATCGCGCCGCTCTTGTCGGCATAGAAGTAGCCGTCGGTATCGTTGCCGACGATCGTGTCCTCCTGCAATTCGCCGTCTACATAGTAGAAGCGAACGCCGTCTATGGTAGCAAAACCGTTCTCGGGAGTATCGCCCGTTTGACCGTCGGAATGATTTCCCGAAGCGTTATTGCCGCTGTTTGAACCGGATTTCGAATCATTGTTTTCATTACAGGCGACGGCAGCGCCCGCAAGACACAGAATTGCCAGAAAAACGACGATACATTGTATCAGTTTCTTTTTGTTCATGGTAACACTCCTAATTATTTCGGTGTCGCCTGCAGCGAAGCATTGATAATCGACCAGAATGCGGTCTTTTGATTACACACAGCAATATTACCACGATTGTCGCAAAAAGTCAATTCATGTCGTAAGAATTCGGATAAAGGGTCGTAAGAATTTTATAGTCTTCTCATCGGCAAACGATCACAAAACGATTCGGCTTTGAAGGTTTTTTCCATGAACATACGCAGGATACGGAAATCCGGAGGATATCGGCTTTGGATCGCCTGGCAAAAGGGTTTTTATCATCATGAAGATCAGCATTCTGTTTATCCTGAAAAACGGGGGTAACGGTGCTTGGCGTTACCCGGGAGGTGCGCGGAATAATTGTTGCGAGCTGTAAAGAATTATTGTTGAAAACGCAATAGTTTGTGTTATAATAATCATAAAAGCGCAATGGGTATTGGGTGTTGATACGGGAGAAGAATAGGATCAACCCCGATTATCAGCAGAAATGATTAGATGTTGTGATTATACGGAGCAAGGACTGCTTTGATGTCAGAGTATATTACATTGATTCCGCTTGTCATCATGCTGGGCGGATTAACGATCAGCGTGATCAGGGACAATTATATCGGAAAAACCCAGAAGAGGATCATGCTGGCGATCATTCCGCTGGTCGCTTTATTACTGGTGCAAAACTGCGGAGATTACATATGCCAGACGGCGTATAATCAGCCGGCCGACCTTCAGCTGTGAGGGCTATACGGTTGTGCCCGTACAAAGCGGAGACTACTGGGTAGCGCGTATCAGAGGTATCAACGCAAAGAACATCGGCGATACCTTCACGCTGAATGTCAACGACGGCACCATCACCTACAGCCCGCTTAACTACATTTACAACGCGCTGAACGGCGGTACCGAGAATGAAAACATGAAAAATGCAGTCAAGGCGCTGTATAGGTATTGGAAAGCAGCCGTCGCTTTCTTTGCTGAATAACGGAGGTGATTCAGGTGAAAAAAAGAAAAATAGGAACGCACCGAATTAGGAATCATCAAATTCCAAACCAAAGACGTTATTCTGTTCAGCAACCTTGAAGATGACGAAACTTCGCTGATCAAAAACCACTGATCGTATATGAATTACTTTATCGTCGGCGCAGGAAGCGATTATTATAACAATAATTGGTACTGATACCGGAACGTCTGTTTAGACAGCCGGGATCAGCGCGGCGAATATCCTGTTTGCGGTCCGACTGATCGCTCTCATACACAAAAATGTTAAACATTATCAATGAGGTGACTTATGATGAAACGCAAAATTATTCCTTTTATTTGCATTCTTTCGGTAGTATCAATGGTATTGCTTTCCGGTTGCTCGAAAACCGAAGAGAAGGCTGAAAAAGCTGAAGGAAAAACAGAAAAAGCAGAAGAAATCATCGGGATCATCGGTGCGATGGACGTCGAGGTCACGACCCTGAAGGAAGCTGCCGATATCACAAACACTACGACGATCGCCGATATGGAGTTTTGCGAGGGAACGCTCGGCAAAAAGAATGTCGTCATCGTCAAGTGCGGGATGGGAAAGGTCAACGCCGGAATCTGCACGAATACGCTGATCAACGAATTCGGCTGTACCAGGATCATCAATACAGGCGTTGCAGGCTCTCTCGATAATCAGATCGACATCGGAGATATCGTCGTATCGACCGACGCTGTTCAGCACGATTTTGACGTCAGCTATCTCGGATTTAAAAAAGGGGAGATCCCCTACACAAAGCAGTATGCGTTCCCTGCCGATGAAGCGCTGCGCGCATCGGCGGTAGAGGCGGTCAAGAAGTCTGCTCCCGACGTTCATGTATTTGAAGGCAGGGTGTGCTCCGGTGATCAGTTTATTTCCACAAAGGAGCAAAAGGACAGGATCACCACCGACTTCGGCGGCATGTGCTGTGAGATGGAGGGCGCTGCGATCGCGCAGACCTGCTATCTGAATCACATCCCTTATGTAGTCATCCGCGCGATCTCGGACAAGGTGGACGAAACCGAAGTCGAGGATTACACGGTCTTTGAAGCAAAGGCTGCGGCAAGGTGCGCAAAGATCGTTCAGTATATGGTAGAGAATCTATAATGACCCGTTATTCTGCTGTTTGGGAATCCTCTTCCGCTATTTAGCGAGATCGTTCACGACTGTATCAAAGAGATCGAAGATCTGTGGATAATCTCAATAAAAAAAGAGTCCGAAAAATCCGGACTCTTTTTTAGTGCGCCGCACTGCGGCGTTTTAACCTACGATGTGCGTGCAAAGTGGGGTCCCCGTAACGCCCCGCGTTACGGGGAGAGGAGGAATCGCCACACGAGAACAAGAGTATGCCGTCTAAGGCAGGCTCTATCGAGTACGGCGAATGACGACGATGGCACGCTCGCCTTCAACTCCTGTTACCCGCACTTACAAATACAAAAAGAGGATACCCGCATGGGTATCCTC
>CADBOO010000027.1 GCA_902796225.1 uncultured Ruminococcus sp. | reverse complement strand
GGCTACAAAACTCCTGCTGAGGTTTTCTATGAGTACTTTGTTAAGTGTTGCACTTGACTTGACAATTCAAGATTAGGAATTAGAAATTAGGAATTAGAAATTGAGAATTAGAAATTGGGAATTAGGAATCGGGTGCGGGTGTCCCGCCTATAACCCATCACCATTCACCATTCACCATTCACCATTCACCATTCACTATTCACTTTTCACCATTCACCGAAATGATCATAGACTTTCACACACACGTATACCCCGACGCGATGGCAGAGCGCATTATGGCTGCGCTCAGTAATGTACCGGGTGTACAAGGACATACAGACGGTACACTGATCGGTCTGCAGCGATCGATGGCACAGGCAGGCGTTGATAAAAGCGTCATCCTGCCGGTTAATACCCGCAAAGGGCAGTTCGATACCGTCAACAAATTCGCCAAACAAATCAATGAGACATACGACAATGTGATCTCGTTCGGAGGAATCCATCCCGACGATGACCATATCGCGGAAAAGCTCGGCTATCTCAAAGAAAACGGCTTTAAAGGGATCAAGATCCATCCCGACTACACGGAGACGTTTATCGACGACGAGCGATATATCCGCATTATCACTGCGGCGCAAAGGCTGGGACTGATCGTCGTGACGCACGCGGGCAAGGATCCCGCCTATGCCGTCATCCACTGTCCTCCCGACAAGGGGCGCAGGATGCTTGACGCGGTTCATGCCGCTACTGGCTTTGTCAAGCCGTTTTTCGTATTCGCGCACCTCGGCGGCAACCGGCTGCTTCGCGACGCGGAAAAATATCTGGTCGGTCAGAACTGCTATATCGATATCAGCTGTTCGTTCAGCGGACTGGGCGATTTCAGCGATGCATCCGACGCGGATATCGTCAGGGTCATCAAGCATCACGGCGCGGACAAGATCCTTTTTGCAACCGATTCGCCGTGGAACGACCAGAAGGCGTATATCGAACGCTTTTTAAGCCTCGACGGACTGTCCGACTCCGAAAAAGAATTGATACTGGGCAAAAATGCCGAACAACTGCTCGGCTTGAAATAATCATTATTTATCCAAAGGAGATAAACAGTATGGATATGGTAATCAAAATCGCTTTTCTGCTGATCTTCTTCGCCGTAATGATCGGCGTAGGGATCTACTGCAGAAAGCAAAGTACAGACGTTAACGGCTTTGTACTGGGCAACCGCTCGGTAGGTCCGTGGCTGACCGCGTTCGCATTCGGCACCTCGTATTTCTCGGCAGTTATCTTTGTCGGTTACGCGGGACAGTTCGGCTGGAAGTTCGGTATGGCTTCCACATGGATAGGACTCGGCAACGCGTTCATCGGCTCGCTGCTGGCGTGGAACATCCTCGGTCGCCGCACACGCGTCATGACCCAGCACCTCGACTCGGCTACCATGCCCGACTTCTTTATGAAGCGCTATGACTCCAAAGCGCTGAAGATCGTCTCGGCGGTCATCATCTTCCTGTTCCTGATCCCCTACACCGCTTCGCTGTACAACGGTCTTTCGAGACTCTTTGAGATGGCGTTCGGCATTCCCTATGAATACTGCGTTATCGCGATGGCAGTCCTGACCGGCGTCTACGTCGTACTCGGCGGCTACATGGCGACAGCGATCAACGACTTTATCCAGGGTATCATCATGATCATCGGTATCGTGGCGGTCATCTGGGCGGTACTGAGAGTCAACGGCGGTCTGGGTTCTACCATGACCCTGCTGTCCAAGATCCAGGCGGAAAGCACCGAAATGCAGGGCGCGTTCACCTCGTTCTTCGGACCCGACATCTTCGGTCTGATCGGCGTCGTGCTGCTGACGTCGCTCGGCACATGGGGTCTGCCCCAGATGGTTCAGAAGTTCTATGCCATCAAGAGCGAGAAATCCATCAGCACCGGTACCATCGTATCTACCATATTTGCCGTTATCGTCGCGGGCGGATGCTACTTCCTCGGCGGCTTCGGCAGACTGTTCGGCACAGCAGGCGCTGACGGCAAGCCCGAAGGCGGCTTTGACAACATCATCCCCACCATGCTCGAGAACCTCTCTCCCGTGCTGATCGGTATCGTTGTCATCCTCGTACTGTCTGCTTCCATGAGCACCCTGTCAAGCCTTGTACTGACCTCCAGCTCGGTACTGACCATCGACTTTATCGATCCGGTATTCAGGAAGAATAAACCCATGACCGAGAAGAGCAAGGTTTCCGCCATGCGCATCTTCATCGTATTCTTCATCGCCGTATCCGCGATCATCGCGATCATCCAGGCGAAGTCCCCCGTCATGTTCATCTCTCAGATGATGGGCGTCAGCTGGGGCGCGCTGGCAGGAGCATTCCTCGCGCCGTTTATGTACGGTCTGTATATGAAGCGCGTACCGAAGATCGCCGTATGGATCAACTTCATCTTAGGCGTCGGCATCTCGCTTGCTTCGTTCATTCTCAACATGGCGGGCGTGAAGTTCTCCTCCCCCGTCCTCACCTACTTCCAGTCTCCGATCAACGCCGGTATGGCGGCGATGGTACTGGGCATCATCATTACGCCGATCATCGCTGCGATCGCACCGTCCAAGGATAAGGATCGCGTTGAGAAGATCTTTGAGTGCTACAACAAGAAGCACACCGTTTCGTCCAAGCACTCCATCGACGAAAACTGACACACAGCCAATTCATTCAACAGATTTGCATAAAAAGTCTAAAGCAATCTTGCCTTTAGACTTTTCGTGCGTTATAATAATAAAGTTGAGATTGCCGCGGGATGAACACTTGTGTTCACCTTTGCAAGACTATTCACAGAAAAAGAGGAAAAAACATGATATTTCAGAAGGACATCGAAACCTTACCCAGAAAAGAAATCGACGCTATCCAGCTTGAACGCCTCAAGTGGGTCGTCAAGTACTGCTACGACAACGTACCGCTGTACCATCAGCGTCTGACCGACTGCGGCGTGCTGGACGGCAGCAAGATCAAAGAGCTCAGCGACATCCAATACATCCCCTTCACCACCAAGGATGATTTTCGCGACAACTATCCGTTCGGACTGGTCGCTGCCGACATGAAGGATATCGTGCGTATCCACGCGTCGTCCGGTACCACCGGCAAGCCCACCACCGGCGTTTACACCAAAGAAGACCTTGATATCTGGTCCGACTGTGTTGCGCGTGTGGCGTGCGCAGGCGGCGTAACTCCCGACGACATCATCCAGATCAGCTTCGGCTACGGTCTGTTCACCGGCGCTTTGGGACTGCACTACGGCATGGAAAAGCTCGGCGCGACCGTTATCCCCGCGTCCTCCGGCAATACGGAAAAGCAGCTGATGATGCTGCGCGACTGGGGCGTGACCGGTATGGTCGCCACTCCCTCCTATGCGCTGTATCTCAGTGAAGCGATCAAAGAGGCGGGGTATCCGCTGTCCGATTACTCCCTGCGTCTGGGCATCTTAGGCTCCGAGCCCTGCACCGTTTCCATGCGTCAGCAGATCGAGGATAACTTCAAGATCCGCGTTTCCGACAACTACGGCATGACCGAACTCGGAGGCCCCGGCGTCAGCGGCGACTGTGAAGCGCGCGACGGTATGCATTTTGCGGAAGATCACTTCCTGCCCGAGATCATCAATACCGATACCGGCGAACGCCTCGGAGAAGGCGAAGTCGGCGAGCTGGTCGTCACCACCCTGACCCGTAAGGGTATGCCGGTGCTGAGATACCGTACAAAGGACATCACACGCCTTGACTATCAGCCCTGCTCCTGCGGCAGAACCCACTGCAGAATGGCTAAGACCATGGGTCGTACCGACGATATGCTCATCATCAAGGGCGTCAACGTCTTCCCCACCCAGATCGAGAACATCCTGATCAACATCGACGATATCGCGCCGCATTATATGCTGTATATCACCCGCCAGAACTACCGCGACAGCCTTGAGATCAAGGTCGAGGTCACCAATACCGCGCTGCTTGAGAACTATCAGCTGCTCGACAACCTCAAGAAGAAGATCGAGGCGAAGCTCCAATCCATCCTCGGACTGCGCACAAAAGTCACGCTTGTCCCACCCAAAACGCTCGAGCGTTTCCAGGGTAAAGCAAAACGTATCGTTGATCTGCGCAACCAAGGCTGAAAGGTGTAATAGTAATGAAAGAACTTATGATTGGTAATAAGGCGATTGCCCGCGGCTTATATGAAGCGGGCTGCGCCGTGATCTCCAGCTATCCGGGTACGCCCAGCACGGAGATCACCGAAGAATTTGCAAAATACGACGACGTCTACTGCGAGTGGGCGCCCAATGAAAAGGTCGCGATGGAAGCCGCGTTCGGCTCCGCCCTCAGAGGCAAGCGCTCCGCCTGCTGTATGAAGCACGTCGGACTCAACGTCGCCGCAGATCCGCTGTTCACCATGTCCTACACGGGCGTGAACGCCGGCATGGTCATCTGCGTCGCGGACGATCCCGGGATGCACAGCTCACAGAATGAGCAGGACAGCCGTCACTATGCCATCGCGGCAAAGATCCCGATGCTCGAGCCGTCCGATTCTCAGGAGGCGCTGAGCTATGCCAAGCTCGCTTATGAGCTGTCCGAAACATACGACACTCCCGTTCTGCTGAAAATGTGCACACGCGTCGCGCACAGCCAGAGCATCGTCGAAGTCGGCGAGCGTGCAGAGGTCGTAAAACCTTACGAAAAGAATCCGCAGAAATACATCATGGCGCCCGCAAACGCGATCAAACGTCATCCGTTCGTCGAAGAGCGCACTGCAAAGCTCACCGAGTACGCAGAAACCTCGGGCATTAACCGCGTTGAAGAAGGCGACGGCAGCCGTGATTTCGGCATCATCACCTCGTCCACCTCTTACCAGTATGTCAAAGAGGCGTTCGGCGACAGCGTTGCAGTCCTGAAGCTCGGCATGGTCAATCCCCTGCCCGTCAGACTGATCAAAGATTTCGCCGAAAAGGTCGGCAAGGTCTACGTCATCGAAGAGCTTGACCCGATCATTGAGAACCACTGCAAGACCATCGGCGTGGACGTCGTCGGCAAGGACAAGTTTTCCATTCTCGGCGAATTCTCGCAGAAATCCATCGAAGCCGCCTTTGAGATGGCGGACAAGACCGTGTTCGCACTTGACACGGATATCCCGGTACGTCCTCCGATGATGTGCGCGGGCTGTCCTCACCGCGGAATGTACTATGTCCTCGCGAAAAATAAGCTGACCGTGCTGGGCGATATCGGATGCTACACCCTCGGCGCGATGCCGCCCCTGAACGCGCTGGATATGACGCTGTGCATGGGCGCGTCGGTTTCGGGTCTGCACGGCTACAACAAAGCCGGCGGAGATGAGACTGAGAACAAGACCGTCTGTGTCATTGGCGACTCTACCTTCATGCACTCCGGCGTGACGGGACTCATCAATATCGCTTACAATCAGAGTAACTCGACCGTTATCATTCTGGATAACTCCATCACCGGTATGACCGGTCACCAGCAGAATCCGACCACCGGTTACTCCATCAAGGGCGATCCCGCAGGCAAGGTCGATCTCGAGAGCCTGTGCCACAGTATCGGCATCAACTCGGTACGTGTCGTCGACCCCTATAACCTTGAAGAATGCGACCGCGTCGTCAAGGAAGAACTGGCGAAAAACGAACCGTCCGTCATCATCAGCCGCAGACCGTGCGTGCTTTTAAAATACGTCAAACCGAAAAAGCCCCTGCACGTTAATCCCGACAAGTGCAAGAGCTGCAAGCGCTGTATGAAATTCGGCTGTCCGGCGATCTCGTTCCGCGATAACCATGCGGTGGTCGATCCGACGCTGTGTATCGGCTGCGGCGTATGCGCCCAGCTGTGCGCGTTCGACGCCTTTGAAAGCGAGGGTGAATGATATGACTAAAAATGTAATGATCGTCGGCGTAGGCGGACAGGGCTCTCTGCTCGCCTCAAAACTCCTCGGAAAGCTGCTTGTGGATGAGGGCTACGACGTAAAGGTATCGGAAGTCCACGGCATGAGCCAGCGCGGCGGATCGGTCGTCACCTATGTGCGATTCGGCGACAGGGTCTACTCTCCCGTGATCGAAAACGGCGAGGCGGATTTCATCGTTTCGTTTGAGAAGATCGAAGCCGCACGCTATGTCCAAAACCTCAAAAAGGACGGTACCATCATTGTCAACACCCAGCAGATCGACCCGATGCCGGTCATTATCGGCGCGGCAGAATACCCCGACGCAATCATCGACGAGATGAAAGCAAAAGGCGTCCATGTGGATGATATCGACGCGCTGTCGCTTGCACAGCAGGCAGGCTCTGCAAAGGCGTGCAACATCGTGTTGATGGGCAGACTTGCAAAGTACTTCGATATGCCGAAGGAAAAGTGGATCGCTGCCATCGAAAAGAGCGTCAAGCCGCAGTTTGTCGAGATGAACAAGAAGGCGTTTGAATTGGGGTACAACTTTTAAGAAATTAGGAATTAGGAATTAGGAATTAGAAATTAGAAATTAGGAATTAGAAATTAGAAATTAGGAATTAGGAATTAGGAATTAGGAATTAGGAATTAGAAATAGGAATTAGAAATTAGGAATTAGGAATCGGGTGCGGGAAAAGCCCGCCATCAACTCTTCACTCTTAGTTCTTAGTTCTTCACTCAAAGAGGAATCGGGTGCGGGAAAAGCCCGCCATCAACCCTTAACCCTTCACCAATAAAGAAAGGATGAGATCGTTGCAAAGACACTACTACCAACCCGACGCGGAAACCATGCCGGTCAACGAGATCAAAAAGCTTCAGGAATACAAACTGGTTCATCAGGTTCGCTATGTCTACGAGAATGTGGAATACTACCGCAAGCTGATGGACGAAAAAGGCTTAAAGCCCGAGGATATCACCTGTCTTGACGATATCCGAAAGCTGCCGTTCTTGTCCAAAGCAGATCTCAGGGACGCCTATCCCTACGGAATGCTCGCGACCGATATCAAAAACTGCGTCCGCATCCAGTCCACCTCCGGTACCACCGGCAGACGCGTCGTCGCGTTCTACACCCAGAACGACGTCGATATGTGGGAGGAATGCTGCGCGCGTGCGATCGTCGCAGCGGGCGGCTCTGCAGGCGACGTTGTTCAGGTCGCTTACGGCTACGGACTCTTCACCGGCGGTTCGGGTCTGCACGGCGGCTCGCACAAAGTCGGCTGTCTGACACTGCCGATGTCCAGCGGCAACACCGATCGCCAGATCCAGTTCATGATGGACCTCAGATCCACGATCCTCTGCTGCACTCCCTCGTACGCCGCGTATATCGGCGAAAGCCTCAAGGAGCGCGGCTATGCTCCCGGTGCAAATTCGCTGAAAGCCGGTATCTTCGGCGCGGAGCCGTGGACCGAGGAAATGCGCCGCGATATCCAGAACTCGCTGGGCATCAAGGCATACGACATCTACGGTCTGACCGAGACAAGCGGCCCCGGCGTCGCGTTTGAGTGCGAATGTCAGAAAGGCATGCACATCAACGAGGATCACTTCTTAGCCGAGATTATCGATCCCGACACCGGCGAGGTGCTGCCCGAGGGCGAAAAAGGCGAGCTGGTATTCACCGCACTTGATAAAGAGGCATTCCCGCTTCTCAGATACCGCACCCGCGATATCACCTATCTCACACGCGAGAAATGCTCCTGCGGACGCACCTTTATCCGGATGCACAAGCCGATGGGCCGCAGCGACGATATGATGATCATCCGCGGCGTCAACGTCTTCCCCAGCCAGATCGAGACCGTTCTGCTCAACGAAGGCTATACTCCCAACTACCAGATCATCGTCGACCGCGTCAACAACACCGATACCTTTGATATCAACGTTGAGATGCTGCCCGAGGACTTCTCCGACACGCCCAAGATCATCACTACGAAAGAAAAGAAACTGCAGGGCGCGATGAAGACCATGCTTGGCATCAACCCGAAGATTCATCTGGTCGCCCCGAAGACCATCGCCCGCAGCGAAGGTAAAGCAGTCCGCGTCATCGATAAACGTAAAAGACTGGGAATCAATACGTAAGATAATCAGAAATCATGTGCGGGTTATCCCCGCCGTTCACCGTTAACCGTTAACCATTCACCAATCACAAAGGAGATAAGTTATGGCAATCAAACAGTTATCCATTTTTGTAGAAAACCGCGAGGGTACCCTCGTAGAAGTCACCGACGCGATCGCAAAAGCAGAGGTTGACATCCGCGCGATGAGCGTCGCCGACACCAATGATTTCGGCATCTTCCGCCTGATCGTCACCGACTATGACAAGGCGAAAGCCTCCCTGGAGGAAGCCAACTGCTTCGTATCCATCACAGAGGTCGTCGGCGTTGCGGTCGAAGATAAGCCCGGCGCGCTTGCGAAGGTCGTCAAGCTGCTCGCAGAACACAATATCAACATCGAGTATATGTACGCCTTCATCACCGTATCCAAGCAGTTCGCCTATGTCGTGCTGCGTGTCGCGGATAATGCCGCTGCCGAAAAGATCCTGGTCGAAAACGGCGTCAGCCTCGTCAGCGAGGAAGATATCGCGAACCTGTGATCGGCAATCGTCTTTACAATTTATCACATTTTCAAAACGAGCGTGTACTGCAGTGTACACGCTCGTTTTATATGTGGTCCAGATATGATTTGATATCAAAGTCATCCAGCGGGCTGTCTTTTTTCAGATAAAGCGGATGGTGGGGATGCCCTTTTTTGCTGATTTTTCCGCAGGAAACCCATCTCGCGCCGTATTGCTCGCCCAACGTGATCATCGAGCGCACGCAATCGGGCAGGTAAGGTCGCTTTTCGATGATATTGCCCCATGCCGCCCAGACAGCGGGAGGCTCTTTGCTCAGCCGCAGGACATATTCGAACGCCTTCATGTTCTCAGCGTGCAGCAGAGGGTTACATGTGCGTTCCATATCGTCTGGGTCGGTTGCGCGCTGGGCGTAAACGTTGAACATGATAAAGCTGTCGAAGCCGTTATTATGTGCGATCCGCTCGACGGATTTGAGGGTATTGTCAAGGTCGTCCGGCGCAGCGGTAGAAGGGTTGATCCCGATGCAGATCAGCGGTCTATCCCCTCTCGTGCCGAGGATATAACGGTATTCGCTGTAATGATCCGGCACATACAGCCAGCGGGTTTTGTCATAATCGTTGTTGGTGGATACAAGGGCTTTTTCAAAGGTCAGCACCTCGATATCCGTGGTGTCGGAAGCAGGGATGTGCATATTCACTCCTATGAAAACTCAGGCGGTCGGACATCTGTCTGACCGCCTGCGATGTGATTCTGTTAATTGAGCTGTTCGGATCGGATCACACGAGATCCCATGTGCCGAGTTCCCATTTGCCTTCAGCGTTCTGTGAATCAGCCCATACGCCGATATCTCCGCTGATCGAGCTGTCGACAGACTGTACCGAACCGTCGCCGCAGCTGATGATGAAGTTGTCATACTCTTCGGGGACGAAGCCGAAGTACTGGGACTGACCGAATTCGTTGGTGTCATAGAATTCCATCTGAACGCCCGGCCAGAGTTCGGGACCTTCCTGACCTGTCGCCCAGTAGTAGAGGTTCATCGAACCACTCCATCCGGCGGAGTTGGAGAAGATGACGGTGTAACAGCCGTCGCGGTGCGGATAGGTGGTTACGGGCGGATCCGTGGGCGGATCGGTGGGCGGATCGGTGGGTTCCGGCGGTGACGTCGGAGCATCGGTCGGCGGATTGGGAGCGTCTGTCGGCGTGGCGGTCGTCGGAATGACGGGGATATCGCCGCCGACACGAACGTTGATCTTTGTTCCTTCGCTCTGCTTCATGCCGGCAAGGAAACGCTGGATCGTAGTAGCGTCAACTATGGTGACGTTGCCGTCCTGATCGACGTCGCCGACAACATTATAGTAAGTGCCCTTCTGAGCGAGGTCAACCAGTACGCGCTGGATGAGGGTCGCGTCAAAGATGGTGACCTTGTCGTCATCATCGGTGTCGCCCATCAGTTTGCCCTGACCGAATACCGTGGGAGCCTCGGTAGGCTTCTCGGTGGGTTTCTCGGTAGGCTTCTCGGTGGGTTTTTCAGTGGGTTTCTCGGTAGGCTTTTCGGTGGGCTTTTCCTCATCGTAGTAGATGCAGGCGACGCCGGTGTTGCCGACATTACCCTTGATCTGGGTCTTGGTGACGGTGAACTTCGCGCCGGTGATCGAATCGGTATAGGTGCCCGCCTTGAGCTTATGGTTGGTCAGAGTGACCGCGCCGGAGGTAGAGCCGCCGCAGCGAACGATGATACAGCCGCTGTCGCCGCGCTCGATGTAGGCGTTGCCGCTCTGGTTGGCAGTGCAGTACTCGGACTTGTCGAGGAAGTAGTTATGGAACTGGTTGATCGCCTTGGTGGTCGCGTTAGACCATGAGGTCTTTTTCGCATCGCCGAGGGTGATACTCTTCAATGCGTTGGTAGAGATGCCGTCGTCGGGACGCGCGAGGTAAACGGTGGTAAAGCCGGCACGGCCTGCGGTCAGCGCCCAGATCTTACCTCTCTGTACGACGTTCAGCGAGGTGGTGGTGCCGTCGACGTAGGTATCGTGGGACTCTTCCCAAAGGACGGTGTTCGCCTTGGTGAACTTGGAGTTGCCGGAATCCTCATAGAACGGTGTCGCGTTACCGCTGCTCGCGCCGTTGCGAACGGCAGGCATGACCTGATCGCGGTGCGCGCAGTTATCGGTGACCTCAAAGAACTTGAAGTACATGGAATACGGACGATTGACGCCGCAGGTGTTCAGGATCTCGCCGTAGGCGTAGCATTCCTTTTCGGGATGCGCGGTACGAACCTTCGACAGCGTGTTCTTCCAGAAGTCGGATCTCAGGCTGCTGATATCGTCGGGGGTCTCGATGTGCTTTGCCGCGTCAAAGCGGAAGCCGTCAGCGCCTGCTTCGAGCAGCTCGTCCATGTAGTCGTAGATCGCTTTCTGTACGCGGCTGTCCTCGGTTTTCAGGTCAGGCAGATGAGAGGTACAGTTGCGGGTCAGGTCGTAGGTGGAGTCGTACTGGCTGACGTTGTTCTCCAGATACTGCATGTTCTTATACGGGCTGTGGAAGAGGTTATTGTCATAGATCTCGGGCTCGTACTGCTTCGCCTTGGGCGTAACGTGGTTGATCGGATTCTTGTCATAGGAGCTGTTCTGGTCGTCGTTCTCATAGCCGTTGGTACCCATATGGTTGATAACGGTATCGACGATGATCTTCAGTCCCAGCGCATGCGCCTTTTCGCACATAGAGACAAACTCAGCCTTGGTGCCCAGCGCGTTATCGGTTTCGTTATTCAGCTCAAAGCCGGCGGGCTGATAGAACATCCACCAGCCGTTATTGTTGTCATCAAATTTCTTTCCCTTAGTGGCTTCCTTGATGACGTTAGGAGGCGAAACCTGGATGGTGGTGAATCCCTGCTGAGCGATGGTCTCAAGATTCGCTTCGATATTCTTGAACGACCATGTCCACGCCTGCAGGATGGTGCCGTCGTTGACGGTGGATGCAAGTCCGTAACCGTTGTCCGCAGAGGTCTGAGCCAGCATATCCTCATACGCGGATGTGGTCGCCAGATCGGCGGCAGCGCCGGTAGACGATACGTTCGCGCCGGATGCAGCAACGGATGTTGTAACAGCGATACCGGATATGACCAGTACGGCTGCCAACAGAACGCTTAACAAACGTTTCGGTTTCATAGATAATCCTCCTAAATATGCGGGACGCACTTGTCCCTTTATTGAGATTTCCTCACATTTAAGTATAGCAAAAACGCACCTGTTATTCAATTCACTTTTTCTACAAATATCAGCTTCGAAATTCAACATAATACCTAAAAGGAATTATGTGACGATTTCTGTTGCAAAATAACAAACGAAGTGATAAAATACCCTTTGGGTGATATACTATGAAACGATGCGACTACTGCGCGAAAGAGATTTCCTACCACGAAATGTACTGCAGCGACGAATGCCGCGACAAAACCTTTGACTTCTATGATCTGCGCGACAAGTTCCAGAAGGTCTTTTCCGTGATCAACGGCATTTTTGTTCTGGGTATCGGCATCTGCATTTTTCTGTATTCGTTCATGCCGAACGTCGGGCTGATCGGCGGCGGCGGATGTATGACGATCCTGGGCGTGATGTATCTGTTTCTGCCGTTCCCGCCGGATGTTTTTATTGAAAAACAAAAATTAAAAAAAGCCGTCTTTCTCACGCGCATTATCGCGTGTGTAATTCTGGTCATCGGCGCGGCAGTGTTAATATACGGAATCATCCGCGCTCTGTGAATATTTTGTATCCTGCAGCGAAAACTAACAAAGCAGTCTATTCTACAGTCGACTGTTGAATCTGAAATCAGGAGGTTTTTGTATGCTGGATAAAATCGCATTATCGCTGCTGGTCATCGGCGGCATCAACTGGGGCAGCGTCGGTCTGTTCCAATTCGACATCGTTGCTTTTCTCGCCGGCGGACAGTCGGGGATCATCAGCCGCATCATCTATGTGATCGTCGGATTGTCGGCGTTGTGGTGTATCTCGCTGTTGTTCCGCGACACGACCGAGGCGGGCGACCGCGACTACAGAGCAAGCACGACATAAACAAAATGAAGCTGCCTTGTAAAACAGGGCAGCTTTTTCATTATGATACACACCTCACGGATGACTCTCCTGCAGATATCCTAACGCCGAAGACATCCTTTTTGCCTGTTCGACGGTATCCATTACGGCAGCCAAGAAATCCTCGCTGACCGCACGGCGGAAGAAACCGATCGTTGTCAGCGCATACCGCAGCGCGCCGGTACTGTCGAACACCGGAGCCGATACCGACCGCAGTCCGATCTTATATTCGCCGTCCTCGACCGCATATCCTTTTGCGCGAACGTCGTCCAGATCGCGGCAGAGCGCCTGCCGATCGGTGATCGTATGCGGTGTGAACGATACAAGGCGCGACCGTTTCAGCAGCGCATCCTTCGTCCGCTGCGGCAGATAGGCAAGCAGGAGCTTTCCCTGTGACGTCGCGTGCAGCGGCAGGCGTACGCCGATCTGCGGCATGACCCGCACGCCGCCTGAGGGAAAAGCGTGATCGAACGATACCACCCCGCGGTTATCCGTCATCGAGATCACCGCCGTAGAGCCTGTCAGCGCGCTCAGGCGTTCCAGATACGGCTTTGCAAGCGCGCCGATATCAAACCCGCGCGATACCGCCGCGCCGTACTCAAACAGCTTGATGCCGAGGATATACGCACCGGTGTCCAGCTGGCTGACCACTCCCCTGTCGCGCATGGTCGACAGCAGTGCGTGTGCGGTACTTTTCGGAAATCCGGCAGCCTGTGACAGTTCGGACAGCTTCATTCCGCCGTCATGCGCAGCAAGGAGATCGAGCAGCGTGAGCGCTTTGTCGAGCGATTTGACTTTTGATTCTTCCTGTGACATCGTATCACCTCATGATGATTATACATGAAACGGACGTAAAGCGCAACATATTTTCTGTATTACCGAATCATTATTCTGTATTACTGAACAGTTTCGTTGCAGAAGCCTGTCAAAAATGATAAAATATTTTCGGAAAACCGATCGCTGTTCGACGGTTCTCGATCACATATCAATAACGAGGTGGACATCCATGAAAAGAGTTCTTGCAATCCTGTTGATCCTGATCCTGAGCGTCAGTGTTCTGACCGCCTGTTCGTCCGATAACAAGGACAGCTCCGACAAGTCGGATGACAAATCTGACGGCAGCGCTGTCAAAGGCGAGATCGTCGTATTTGCCGCGGCGAGCATGACTGAAACGCTTACCGAGCTGGGCGACGCGTTCAAGGAAGAGAATCCCGACGTCACCCTTACCTTCAACTTCGATTCATCCGGCACATTGAAAACCCAGATCGTCGAAGGCGCCGACTGCGACTTGTTCATCTCTGCGGCGCAGAAGCAGATGAACGAGATCGATAAGACCGCGGACGCCGAGAAGAATCCCGACGGACTGGATCTGATCGATTCCGCTACCCGCATCGACCTGCTCGAAAACAAGGTCGCGCTCTGTGTCCCCGAAGGCAACCCCAAGAACATCGACTCCTATGATACGCTTGCAAAGGCGCTGAAGGACGACGATATCCTGATGGCGATGGGTAACGCCGATGTTCCCGTCGGGCAGTACACGCAGAAGATCTTTGCCTACTACAAGCTCAGTGAAGAAGAGCTGGCTAGTGCGGGCAAGCTGACCTACGGCTCCAACGTCAAAGAGGTCACCTCTCAGGTATCCGAAGGCTCCGTCGACTGCGGCGTCATCTATCAGACCGACGCTTACAGCGCCAATCTCACCATCGTCGATACCGCGACCGAGGAAATGTGCGGTCAGGTCATCTATCCCGCCGCGATCATGAAGAATGCAAAAAATGCCGATGCGGCAAAAGCGTTCCTCGCATTCCTCAAGTCTGATAAAGCAAAAGCTGTATTTGAAAAGGTCGGCTTTACACCGATCGGATAATCACCATCCACTAACTACATACATCAACTGATATGGACCTTTACCCCTTATTGAATTCTCTTCGTATCGCGGCGATCTCTGCAGTCATCGTCTTCTTCATCGGGATCGCCGCGGCTTACTACATCGCAAAATGTCCGAGGATCGTCAAAGGCGTCCTTGACGTGATACTCACCCTGCCGCTGGTACTTCCCCCTACCGTGGTGGGGTATCTGCTTTTGCTCGTATTGGGACCGAAGCGCGTCATCGGATCGTTCTTTCTCGAGAGCTTCAACGTCAAGCTGACCATGCAATGGTGGTCTGCGATCTTCGCCGTTTCGGTGATCGTGCTTCCGCTGATGTACCGCACGGCGCGTGGCGCATTTGAAAACTTTGATGAAAACCTCGCCTCTGCGGGTCGAACGCTGGGGCTGAGCAACACCTACATTTTCTGGCGCATCCGCATCCCCGCCTGCAAGCAGGGAATCATCGCGGGCGTTGTTTTATCCTTTGCGCGCGCACTGGGCGAATACGGCGCGACCTCCATGATCGCAGGCTACACCCCCGGCAAAACAGCGACGGTATCTACCGCCGTATATAACCTCTGGCGGATCGGCAACGATGAGCTGGCGCTGAAATGGGTGCTGATCAATATCGCGATCTCCGCCGTCGTCCTGTTGTGCATCAACCTTATCGAAAAGCCGTACGGAAGGAGGTCGAAATAATGCTGTACGCCGATTTTGAAAAGCAGCTCGATCTCTTTACGCTCAAGGTTCACATCGACCTTGACAGCGGTATCTACTCGCTGTTCGGCGCATCCGGCGCGGGCAAAAGCATGACGCTCAAATGCATCGCCGGTATCGAAAAGCCTGACCGCGGAATCATCCGGCTGGGCGACCGCGTACTCTTCGACAGCGACAGACGCATTGATCTTCCGCCTCAGAAGCGCGGCGTCGGCTACCTGTTTCAGGAATACGCACTCTTCCCCGATATGACGGTCAAAGGCAATATCAAGGCGGGACTGCATCGTCTTCCGCGTAAGGAGCGAAACGCAAAAGCCGATGAATTGATGAAAGAATTCCGCCTCACATCGCTTGCCGATCAAAAACCGATCCGGCTTTCCGGCGGCGAAAAACAGCGCGTGGCTTTGGCGCGGATCTTCGCCTCCGAGCCCGAGGTACTGCTCCTTGACGAGCCGTTCTCCTCGCTGGATACCTTTCTCAAATGGGAACTGATCCCGTATTTCAAAGAAACCTTGCAATCTTTCTCAGGTTGCAGTATCATGGTATCACACGACATCGACGAGGTCGTCAGCCTGTGCGGCATGGTCTCCGTGATTCAAAGCGGCGTGACCGAGCCCGCCGTCGGCATCGACGCGTTCAGAGCGATGATCGAAGAAAAACTCCCGGCAAAAAATCTGAGCAAGGAATCGGATACAAAGAATGATTGACCGTTACGGACGAAAAATTGAATATCTGCGCATGTCGGTGACCGACCGGTGTAACCTGAGATGCATCTACTGCATGAAAGAAGGCGGCGTATGCAAGCGCTGCCACAGCGATATCCTCAGCATCGAAGAGCTGACCGATATCGCGCGCGCGGCATATGCGCTGGGCGTACGCAAGATCCGTCTGACCGGCGGCGAGCCGCTGGTGCGCAAGGGTATCCTGACGCTCTGCAAAAACATCAAAGCCATCGATCCCATGATCGAGCTAGGCATGACAACCAACGGCTCGCTGCTGAAGGAATATGCCGGCAAGCTCAAAGAATCAGGGGTCGACCGGCTGAATATCAGTCTCGACACACTCAACGCCGAAACCTATCACACCATCACGCGCCGCGGAAATCTCAGCGACGTACTGGACGGCGTCAAGGCTGTCCAAAACGCGGGATTTGTCCGCACAAAGATCAATACCGTTCTGATCGGCGGCGTTAACGAAAACGATATCCTCGATATGATGCGTCTGGCGGAAAACGACGACCTTCAGGTGCGGTTCATCGAGCTGATGCCGATGGATATCGTACGCGGTTGGGACAAAAGCAGGTTCATTTCGGTAGACGTTGTCGAACAGCATCTGCATTCCGCCGAATTGATCGGATACGACGGCGTCGCCAGGATCTATCGGCCGACGGGCTACAAAGGCACTGTCGGCGTCATCAGCCCGTTGAGCCGCAGCTTCTGCGACCGCTGCAACAAGATACGCGTCACGGCAGACGGTAAACTCAAACCCTGTCTGCACTCGGGCGAAGAGATCGACCTGCGCGGTCTCAGCGGCGAAGCGCTGACAGCAGCGATCCTGCAGGGCGTAGACAGCAAACCGAAATGCCACCGGCTGGGCGAATATCACACCGATACCGCCCGCAACATGAACGAGATCGGAGGTTAAGATGGAGCTTTCTCACATCAACGAACAAGGCAGAGCGCGCATGGTCGACGTGACTGAAAAAACCGTTACCTGCCGCACTGCGACCGCCGCGGCAACGGTCAACGTCAGCCCTGCGACAATGGAGATCATCCGCACCGGCGGAATCAAAAAGGGAGACGTTCTGTCCGTCGCACAGGTTGCCGGCATCATGGCGGCAAAGAAGACCTCCGAGATCATCCCGATGTGTCACCCCCTGATGCTTACCTCGGTCGATATCTCCTTCGACCTGACCGATACACAGATAATGATCCGGGCAACCGTCAAATGCAAAGGCGTCACCGGCGTCGAGATGGAAGCGCTGACCGCTGCATCGACCGCCGCGCTGACCGTATACGATATGTGCAAAGCCGTCCAGCGCGATATCACTGTCACCGATATCATGCTGCTGCATAAGGACGGCGGAAAAAGCGGAGAATTTTTACGATGAAAGTGATCGCAACCTGTATCAGCGAGCAGAAAGGGACAAAAAAACACCCCGTACCATCGCTGAACGTAGAAACCGACTTCGGTATCATCGGCGACGCGCATGCCGGTAAATGGCATCGGCAGATCAGTCTGCTGCCCAAAGAGAGCGTCGACACCATGCGCGCCGTGATACCGGATCTGCAGCCCGGCGACTTCGCCGAGAACATTCTGACCGAGGGGGTTCGGCTCAAAGAACTGCCCGTCGGGACGACGCTCGGGATCGGGACGGCGATCCTCGTGATCACCCAGATCGGCAAACAATGCCACAACGACTGCGAGATCAAGCGGCTCACCGGTCGATGCGTCATGCCGACCGACGGCGTTTTTGCAAGGGTCATTCAGGGCGGCGAGATCAAGCCGGGAGATACGATTACGATAAGAGGCGACTATCATGAAACTGATCAAAACAACTGAGGCGGTCGGACACGTTCTCTGCCACGACCTCACCCAGATCGTGCCCGGAGAATTTAAGGGCGCGCGATTTCGCAAGGGACACATCGTCACAAAAGAGGATATCCCTATCCTCTTAAGCATGGGCAAAGAACATCTGTATATCTTCGAGCTGGACGCCGGCAAGGTACACGAAAATGACGCCGCACAGGTTCTCTGCGAGATCTGCAAGGGCGACAACATCTCATGCGGCGAGGTCAAAGAGGGCAAGATCGAGCTAAAGGCCGCCGCTGACGGCTGTTTTACCCTCGACACAGACCGCCTCAACCAAATCAACAGCATCGACGAGATCATGATCGCGACACGCAAGGGCAACACCGCCGTACATGCGGGCGACAAGCTCGCAGGCACGCGCGTCATCCCGCTGGTTATCGACAAGGACAAGCTGATACAAGCGACTGCGATCATGGGCGGAAAACAGCTTATGAACGTGATCCCCTACAAGCTCAGAACCGCCGCAGTCATCACCACCGGCAGCGAGGTCTTTCATCAGCGGATCGAGGATGCTTTCACACCCGTGCTGATCGAAAAGCTCAAGGCGTACGGCATCACTGTCAAGGAGCATATCATTATCGATGACGACACCGACGGCATCACCGCCGCAATCAACGAGGTCAGGAACGGTGTTGATATCGTCCTCTGCACCGGCGGCATGAGCGTCGATCCCGACGACAACACTCCCGGCGCGATCAAAAAAAGCGGCGCGGATATCGTCACTTACGGCGCGCCTGTCCTTCCCGGCGCGATGATCCTGCTCGGATATTTCGACGACGGCACGCCGATCCTCGGGCTGCCCGGCTGTGTCATGTACGCAAAGGCGACGATCTTTGACCTCATTATGCCGCGTATCGCCGCGGGTATCCGGCTGAACAAAGCCGACTTTGTCGCATACGGAGAAGGCGGACTGTGCCTCGGCTGTACCGACTGCACCTACCCCCACTGTCCGTTCGGAAAATAGTATCGAGCCGCGGCATCCCGCCCTTCACCCTTCACCACTAAAGGAGTCTTTCCCATGACCTACACCGCAACCGTTATCACCGTCAGCGACCGCGCCTTCAACCGTGTATACATCGACCAAAGCGGTCCTGCAGTCTTTCAGATGCTGGAGGACGCGGGCTATCAAATGGCAAGCGCGTTTATTATTCCTGACGAGAAAAATAAAATCATCGAAACATTACGCTCCGCCTGCAGCGACGGCGTGAATCTGATCGTCACAACCGGCGGCACCGGATTCTCTCCCCGCGATCTGACGCCCGAAGCGACCCGCGCCGTCATCGAACGCGAAGCGCCGGGGATCGCCGAATATATGCGGATGAAATCGATGCAGATCACCCCCAGAGGGATGCTCTCCCGAGGGATTGCCGGCATCTGCGGCAACAGCCTGATCGTCAATCTTCCCGGGTCGCCGAAAGGAGCTAAGGAGAACCTCGGCTTCATCCTCCCCCACCTTACCCACGGTCTGGATATGCTCAACGGAACGAAGGAGAGTTAGGAATTAGGAATTAGGAATTAGGAATTGGGAATTTAGGAATTAGGAATTGGGAATTGGGAATTTAGGAATTAGGAATCATTAATCATTAATCATTTATTACCAAAAAACCGCCCTCATACGAGAGCGGTTCTTTTATGCATATCGTTATTCAATTACAGCTTTTCGACGATCGACTTGGTATCTCTTGCGATTGCAAGCTCTTCGTTGGTGGCGATGACCGCGACCGGGATAGACGAATCGTCGGCGGAGATAAACGCGGTGTCACGGGTGACGGCGTTGACCTCTTTATTCAGCTTGACGCCGGCAAAGCCGAGATAGTCGATGACGGACTCGCGCAGGACGGGCTGATTCTCGCCGAGGCCTGCGGTGAAGACGATACCGTCACAGCCGCCCATGGCGACCCAATACTGACCGATGTACTTCGCAATCTGGTAGTACAGCATCTCGTGGACAAGGTGAGCGCGGTGGTTGCCCTCTTCCTCCGCCTTGGTGACGTCGCGGTCGTCGGAAGATACGCCGGATACGCCCAGAAGACCGGATTTCTTATTGAGCAGGGTGTTCATCTCCTGCGGCGAGAGGTTGTCCTTCTCGGCGATAAAGGTAACGACGGACGGATCAAGGCAGCCGGAGCGTGTACCCATCAGGATACCGTCAAGCGGGGTCAGACCCATCGAGGTGTCGATGACCTTGCCGTTCTGAACTGCAGTGATGGAAGAACCGTTGCCGATGTGGCAGGTGATGAGCTTGAGATCTTTGATATCCTTGCCCATCATATCCGCCATCGCGCCTGATACAAAGCGGTGAGAGGTGCCGTGAGCG
>CADBOO010000026.1 GCA_902796225.1 uncultured Ruminococcus sp. | reverse complement strand
GGCTACAAAACTCCTGCTGAGGTTTTCTATGAGTACTTTGTTAAGTGTTGCACTTGACTTGACAATTCAAGATTAGGAATTAGGAATTAAGAATTAGGAATTAAGAATTAGGAATTAAGAATTAGGAATTAAGAATTAGGAATTAGGAATTAAGAATTAGGAATTATTCCCCCGACTATCCTTGGATAATATATCAAAAGAGGTACTGACCTGTATGTAGATCAGTACCTCTGTTTTTTGAACTCAGAAATAATATATATTCCTAATTTCTAATTCCTAATTCCTCATTAATCTAAATTCTCACTTTTTAAAGCCGTCCTTCAGACTGACGGAACGGTTCAGGATGATATTGTCCTTCGTGCTCTCTTTGTCCAGACAGAAGTAGCCGGTACGCATGAGCTGGAAATGGGAGGGAACATCGAAGTTTTCGATCGCCTTTTCACAGATACAGCCCTTCAGTACGGTCAGCGAATCGGGATTGAGATTTGCGAGATAATCCTCGCCGTTTGCTTCCGGCTCGGCGACGGAGAACAGATTATCGTACAGGTTCACGGTCGCGGTCGAGCAGTTCTGCGCGTCCACCCAGTGGATGGTGCCGCGCACCTTGCGTCCGTCGGGGGTGTTGCCGCCGCGGGTCGCGGGATCGTACTCGGCGTAGACCTCGACGATGTTGCCGTCGGCGTCCTTTTTGCATCCGGTGCAGCGGACGATATACGCGCTCTTGAGGCGTACTTCGTTGCCCGGATACAGTCGCTGGTACTTTTTGATCGGCTCTTCCATAAAGTCGCCGCGCTCGATCCAGCATTCGCGCGAGAAGGTGATCGTGCGGGAGCCGTCAGCCTCACAGTTCGGGTTGTTCTCGACCTCGAAGGTTTCGCTCTTACCCTCGGGATAGTTGGTGATGACCAGCTTGACGGGATCGAGTACGACCATCAGCCGCTGTGCGGTCATGTTCAGGTCGTCCCTCAGACAATGCTCCAAAAAGGCGTACTCGACGGTCGAGTTGACCTTGCTGACGCCGATGCGGTCGCAGAAACTGCGGATCGACTTGGGCGTATAGCCGCGTCTGCGCAGTCCGCAGAGGGTAGGCATGCGGGGATCGTCCCAGCCGCTGACATAGCCGCCCTCGACTAAGGCGCGCAGCTTGCGCTTAGACATCACGGTATGGTTGATGCCCAGACGCGCAAATTCGATCTGGCGGGGTTTTGCGGGCAGGGTGCAGTTGGCGATGACCCAGTCGTACAGCGGTCGGTGATCCTCAAACTCGAGGGTGCACAGGCTGTGGGTGATGCCCTCAAGCGCGTCCTCGATGGGGTGGGCGAAATCGTACATCGGATAGATGCACCACTTGTCGCCGGTGCGGTGGTGATGCAGGCGGTTCATGCGGTAGATGACGGGATCGCGCATATTGAAGTTGCCGGAAGCAAGGTCGATCTTCGCGCGCAGCGTCATTTTGCCGTCCTCGATCTCGCCGTTTTTCATCTTACGGAAAAGGGCGAGGCTTTCTTCTTTGGGACGGTCGCGGTAGGGGGATTTGGCGGGCGTAGTGAGATCGCCGCGGTATTCGCGCATCTGATCGGGGGTCAGCTCGCAGACGTAGGCGAGTCCTTTTTCGATCAGCTCCTCGGCGCATTCGTACATCTTGTCGAAGTAGTCGGACGCGTAGTAGAAGCGATCCTCCCAGTCGAAGCCCAGCCAGTGGATATCCTCCTTGATGGCGTCGACGTATTCGACGTCCTCCTTGGTGGGGTTGGTGTCGTCCATGCGCAGATTGCAGACGCCGCCGAATTTCAGCGCGGCGCCGAAGTCGACGCAGATCGCCTTTGCATGGCCGATATGCAGATAGCCGTTGGGTTCGGGAGGAAAGCGGGTGTGGACGCGCTTTCCGTAATAATCGCCGCCCTCGGCGATATCCTTTTCAATGAAGGTGTGGATAAAGTTGGAGGAGATTTCCCCGGCGTTTTCCACAGGTGATTTCGTTTTTTCTGCCATATACATTCCTCATTTTGTATGGATAAAGTCTTCCCCTTGAGGGGAAGGGTTCAGTTAAGTTTGCTCAGTCCGATCTCCATGCGGCGCAGGCTTTCCTCTCTGCCGAGGATATCCAGGATCTCGATCGCGCCGCCGGGAGTGACGGTCTTGCCCGCGACGGAGATGCGCGCCGGCCACATGACCGTGCCGTTCTTGACTTCGAGCTTTTGCGCCAGCCCGATCAGCGCGTCGTGGATCGCTGTGCTTTCCCATGCGGGCAGCGCCTTCAGCTCGTCGTAGACCGCTTTGAGCATCACGGGAGCGTTCTCAAGGTTGGTTTTGCTCTTTTTGTTGATGTATAAGTCCTTTTCATAGGCGGGCAGCGCCTTGAAAAAGTCGATTTTTTCCGGAATATCGGTCAGCTTGGTGGTGCGCTGCTTCAGGATCGCGGCGAGCTTGATATGATCGATCGGCGCATCGCCCAGCGCTTCGCGGAAATACGGCTCGGCGACTGCGGCGAACTGTTCATCGGTCATCGCCTTGATGTACTCGCCGTTGAACCACTCGAGCTTGTCATAGTCGAATACGGACGGTGACTTGCTGATACCGTCGATCGAGAATGCGCTGCACAATTCATCGAGGGTGAAGATCTCCTGATTGTCCTTGGGACACCATCCGAGCAGTGCGATATAGTTGATGATCGCCTCGGGCAGGTATCCGTCTGCGATCAGGTCTTCGAAGCCGGTGGAGCCGTGACGCTTTGAGAGCTTCGAGATCGTGCCGTCGTCGTTTCTGCCGTTGATCAGCGGCAGGTGGATGTAGGTCGGGATCTCCCATCCGAACGCCTCGTACAGCAGGTTGTACTTCGGGGTGGAGGAGAGGTACTCGCTGCCGCGCACAACGTGGGTGATGCCCATCGTGTGGTCGTCGATGACGTTTGCAAAATTGTAGGTCGGATAGCCGTCCTGCTTGATCAGGATCTGATCCTGCAGCTCGGAGTTTTCCACGGTGATCTCTCCGAAGACGGCGTCCGTGAAGGTGGTGGAGCCTTCGACCGGCATCTTCTGTCGGATAACATAGGGGATGCCGGCGTCCAGTTTTTCTTGTATCTCGTCTTCCGACAAATCTCTGCAGTGGCGGTCGTACCCGCCGCCGACGGTCTCGTTCTGGATTTTCTCGAGGCGCTCCTTGGTGCAGAAGCAGCGGTATGCCTTGCCCTCTTTGATGAGCTGTTCGGCATAGGGGAGATACATATCACGGCGCTGAGATTGGACATAGGGACCGTAATCGCCGCCGACGTCGGGACCTTCGTCGTGCTTCAGCCCGGCGGTGGCGAGAGTTTTGTAGATGACGTCCACGGCGCCCTCGACGTAGCGCTCCTGATCGGTGTCCTCGATGCGGAGTACAAAGGTTCCGCCCTGCGACTTTGCGACCAGGTATTCATATAACGCCGTTCTCAGGTTGCCGACGTGCATAAAGCCGGTCGGCGACGGCGCGAATCGGGTTCTTACCTTACTCATTGTGTGTAGCCCTCATCTTTCAGCTTACAGCATTTTTTGTACTTTTTGCCCGAACCGCAGGGGCAGGGGTCGTTGGGACCGATCTTTTTCTTTTTGACGGTGCGGTTGGTGGAAACGGTGCGGTCGCCGGAGAATTCCACGGGCTTTGCGACCTGCTCGCGCTTGAGCCCCAGCTCGATTGCTGAGGGCTTGGGTCTGTCGTCGCCCGGATTCTTCAGGATGACCTGATGGGCGGCGGCAGCTTTTTCTTCGATCTCGCGGCGCTGGCGCTCAAGCTCTTCGCGGCGCTTCTGGATCTCATATACGCGCTTGGGCGCAAGCTCGATCAGCTTCGCGGTGTCCTGCTTGATGGATTCGATCATCTCGTCGAACATATCGAAGCCCTCGATACGGTATTCGACGACCGGGTCGCGCTGACCGTAGGCTCTCAGGCGGATGCCCTGCTTGAGCTGATCCATGTTGTCGATGTGATCCATCCAGTAGGTATCCACGCTCTTGAGAAGATAGATGCGTTCCATCTCGCGCATGGTGTCGCTGCCGACAAGCTCTTCGTTTTCTTCGTAGATCTTCGCCGCGCGGTCTCTGAGCTCGGCGATGATATCCGCCTTGTCCATATCGGCGGTATTCTTCCGGGTGTATTTGTGATCGTCGTCGATCAGCCAGTCGCGGTACAGCTCGTTCAGGGAGGCAAGGTTCCAGTTTTCCTTGTCCATATCGTCCGCGCAGAACAGATTGACGTTGGTCTCGATGGTGTCGTCGATCATCTTGACGACGGTGTCGTGGATGTCCTCGCCGTCGAGCACCTGATTGCGCTGACCGTAGATGATCTCACGCTGGCGGTTCATAACGTCGTCGTAGTCAAGGACGGATTTACGGATCGCAAAGTTGCGGCTCTCGACCTTTTGCTGGGAGCTTTCGATGATGTTGGTCAGCATCTTGTTTTCGATCGGCTGATCTTCCTCAACGTTCAGGCGGTCGAGGATCATCGCCATTCTATCGCCGCCGAAGATGCGCATGAGGTCGTCTTCGCACGAGAGGAAGAATTTGCTTTCGCCGGGATCGCCCTGACGACCGCTTCGTCCGCGCAGCTGATTGTCGATACGGCGGCTTTCATGGCGCTCGGTACCGATGATGTACAGTCCGCCCGCGGCGCGTACCGCGTCGGCTTCGGCGCTGATCTCTTCTTTGAATTTGTTGAAGTATTCCTGATATTTTGCACGCGCGTCGTTGATCTCCTGATCGTCGGTATCGGCAAAGCCGGTCGCCTCGGCGATGAGATCGTCGTCCATGCCGTCCTTGCGCATCGCGGATTTTGCCATGTATTCGGCGTTGCCGCCCAAAACGATATCGGTACCGCGGCCCGCCATGTTGGTGGCGATCGTGACAGCGCCGAGCTTGCCTGCCTGAGCGACGATCTCCGCTTCCTTCTCGTGATGCTTCGCGTTCAGAACATTATGCGCGATGCCGGTTCGCTTGAGCATTTTGGAGAGCGCTTCGGATTTTTCGATCGAGATGGTGCCGACCAGAACGGGCTGACCTTTTGCGTGAGCGCGTTTGATCTCTTCGATGATCGAGAGGAATTTGCCTTTTTCGGTGCGGAAGATCGCGTCGGGATTGTCCTGACGGATGACCTCTTTGTTGGTCGGGATCTCGATGACGTCGAGCTTGTAGATCTCCTGGAATTCCTGTTCCTCGGTCTTGGCGGTACCGGTCATACCGGACAGCTTGTCATACAGACGGAAGAAATTCTGGAAGGTGATGGTCGCAAGCGTTTTCGATTCGCTCTCGACCTTGACGCCTTCTTTTGCCTCGATCGCCTGATGCAGACCTTCGTTGTAGCGTCTGCCGTACATCAGACGGCCGGTGAATTCGTCGACGATGATGACCTGTCCGTCCTTGACGACGTAGTTGACCTCGTTCTTCATGCAGCCGTAGGCCTTGATCGCCTGATTGACATGGTGCTGGATGGTGATGTTGTCGGGATCGGTGAGGTTCTCGATAGCGAAGAACTTCTCAGCCTTTTTCACGCCGAGCTGGGTAAGGGTGGCGGTGTTGGCTTTTTCGTCGACGACATAGTCGATGCCGTTCTGCTGATAGAATTCCTCAAGATCTTCTTTCGAGTCGATCTCGGTAAAGACGTGTTTCTTCAT
The DNA here is from genome assembly GCA_902796225.1 of uncultured Ruminococcus sp. Classification (GTDB taxonomy): domain Bacteria; phylum Bacillota; class Clostridia; order Oscillospirales; family Acutalibacteraceae; genus Ruminococcoides. Next base: position 9,296 of record CADBOO010000026.1, on the reverse strand, counting down.
GGTGCGGGCGAGCTGATCGGCGCGCTCGTAGAGGTCGGACGCCTTGTCGCCCTTGCCGGAGATGATCAGCGGGGTACGCGCTTCGTCGATAAGGATGGAGTCGACCTCGTCGACGATGGCGAACGCGTGCTCGCGCTGGACCTTGTTTTCTTTGTAGACGACCATATTGTCGCGCAGGTAGTCAAAGCCAAGCTCGTTATTGGTGCCGTAGGTGATGTCGGCGGCGTAGGCTTCTCTGCGCGCGTCGCTCTTTTTGTCATGGATGATCAGACCGACCGTGAGTCCGAGGAAGCGGTACAGCTTGCCCATCCACTCGGAGTCGCGCTTTGCCAGATAGTCGTTGACGGTGACGATGTGAACGCCCTTGCCGGTCAGACCGTTGAGGTAGGCGGGCAGGGTGGCGACGAGGGTCTTGCCTTCACCGGTCTTCATCTCGGCGATACGTCCCTGATGCAGGACGATGCCGCCGATGACCTGTACGGGAAAGTGCTTCATCCCCAGCACGCGCCAGCTTGCCTCGCGGCAAACCGCGAACGCATCGGGAAGAATATCGTCGGTCGTTTCTCCGCTTTGCAGTCTTTCTTTGAGAATCGCGGTCTGCGACTTCAGTTCGCTGTCGGACATTTTATCATATTTGCCTTCAAGGTTGAGCACCTTGTCGCAGATGGGGCGGATTCTTTTCAGCTCTTTGGCGGAATAATCGCCGAAGATCGCTTTGAGTAAACCCATATATATCATTCCTTTCGATTGTGATCAATGCGATTGTCATTCCGAGGATTCATCCGAAGAATGTTCAGATGTTGTCTGCATACAATCCTTCGCACTACTCAGAATAACAGGATCGGTGACAGGGGCGCGCGGTGATCGGCGCTTTGCCCTATTCCAAAGTATTATAACATATATGATCGCAAAAATAAAGAAAAATCTGCGGGCGATGGGGAAGCGATTTTTGGGCAAAACGGCGGACATTTTGATCCGATAATTCCATATAAAAAATATGCTTGTTTTGCATGAACATTTTCGCCGTATATTTCTATTATGATATTGAAATTCGCATAAGGTTGATGTAGAATATTCTTACTTACGGGATCCTGCCGATGCGGGACTCGGAAGGATACGGAGGATGAGGGGAGTGTGACGAAAAATGCTCAAAAAGAAGAAGCGCCTGACGTCGTTTCAGATCATTCTGATCGGGTTTATCTGCCTGATTCTTGTCGGAGCGCTGATACTGATGCTTCCCATATCTTCCCAAAACGGATCGTTCACGCCGTTCAACAAGGCGCTGTTCACATCGACCTCGGCAGCCTGTGTTACCGGTCTGATCGTGTATGATACGGCGACCTACTGGTCGGGATTCGGTCAGGCGATCATCCTGACGCTGATCCAGATCGGCGGTCTGGGCGTGGTCACGATGATGATCTCCGTTGTACGCCTTTCCGGAAAAAAGATCTCGTTTAGTCAGCGAAGCACGATGCAGAGTTCGATCTCCGCGCCGAACGTCGGCGGGATCATTAATCTGACGAACTTCGTTATCAAAGGCGCCGCGATCATCGAATTGACCGGAGCTGTCGCGATGATGCCGGTGTTTATCAAAGACTACGGCGTCAAAGGGATTTGGATGGCGGTCTTTCACTCTGTTTCCGCTTTCTGCAACGCCGGTTTTGACGTTATGGGAAAACCGGACAATCAGTTTTCGTCGCTGACGTCATATTCGGCAAATGCGTATATCAGCATCGTCATCATGCTGCTGATCATCATCGGCGGCATCGGCTTTCTGACGTGGAAGGATGTTGTGACCCATAAGTTCCGCATCAAGCGCTATCGGATGCAGAGCAAGGCGGTGTTGATCACATCCGCTGTGCTGATCGTGATTCCCGCGATCATTTTCTTCTTTTTTGATTTTAAAAACCTGCCGGTCGGCGAACGCATCACCGGATCGCTTTTCCAGTCGGTCACGACCAGAACGGCGGGCTTCAATACACTCGATCTGAACAGCATGACAAGGATCGGCAAGGCGATATTCATTATACTGATGCTGATCGGCGGCTCTCCCGGATCGACTGCGGGCGGCATGAAAACATCTACGGTTGCCGTGTTGTTCGCAAACCTGATCGCCACCTTCCGCCGCAAAGAGGATCCCGAATGCTTCGGCAGAAGGATCGGCGCGGGTATTGTCAAGACAGCGTCCACCATCCTGCTGATGTATGTATCGCTGTGCTTTGTATCCGCCGCCGTTATCAGCACCGTAGAGAATCTGCCGTTCGGCGTGTGTCTGTTTGAGACCGCGTCGGCTGTCGGAACGGTCGGTCTGACGCTGGGGATCACCCCGTCGCTGGGCGTTCTGTCACAGGTCATCCTGATCGTGCTGATGTATTTCGGCAGAGTCGGCGGATTGACGGTCATCTATGCCGCAATATCCGGATCCAATAAAAAGCTGTCAAAATTACCGCAGGAGAATATCACCGTAGGATAGGAGAAACTGTATGAAATCGATATTGTTATTAGGGCTCGGCCGCTTCGGTAAAAACGTCGCGATCCAGCTTGCCGATCTCGGCCATGAGGTCATGGGCGTCGATATCAACGAGGACAGAGTCAACGAGGCGATGGATATCGTCACCAACGCGCAGATCGGCGACAGCACCAACGAGGCTTTTCTGCGTACGCTGGGCGTCGATGAATACGACACTTGCTTTGTGACGATCAGCAACGATTTTCAAAGCTCGCTGGAGACGACCTGCCTTCTCAAAGAGTTGGGCGCGAAATTCGTCGTGTCGCGTGCCGAACGCGACGGTCAGGAGAAATTCCTGCTTCGCAACGGCGCGGACAAGGTCGTCTATCCCGAAAAACAGGTCGCGAAATGGGCGGCGATCCGATACAGCTCCAACCATATCCTCGATTATCTTGAACTGGACGGCAGCCATTCCATCTACGAGGTGACCATCCCCGAGTCGTGGATCGGCAAGAGCGTCGTTCAGCTGGACGTCAGAAGAAAATACAACCTGACGATCATCGGCGTGAAAAGCGGCGGCACGATGAACTTTATGGTCAAGCCCGACATGGTCATGACGAAGGATATGTCGCTGCTTGTGGTCGGCGAGGATAAGGCGCTCCTGAAGTGCTTCAAATTGTGATAGTTGGCTGCGCGGCGATCCGCCGTGCCGGTTTCACTGCTGTGTGAAAACAGCAAGATAAACAAAGAGTCAAATGGCTACCTGCTATTCATACGACAGGGACATTTGGCGAGGGAGTGTATATGAATATCATTATCGTAGGATGCGGCAGAGTCGGCCGCTCCATCGCGGAACAGCTCACAACGGAAGGTCACGACATCACGGTGATCGACGTCAATCCGAGAGAGCTTGAAAAGATCTATGACACCGAAAATATCATGGCGATCGAAGGCAACGGCGCGACGCTTCCCGTCCTGCGCGAAGCAGGGGTCGAAGACTGTGATCTGCTGATCGCGGTGACAGCCGCCGACGAGCTGAACCTTTACACCTGCCTTCTCGCGAAGAACTCCGGCGTCAATTCGACTATCGCCCGCGTCCGCAATCCGCAGTATATCAGCGACGTCAACGTGATCAAGGACGACCTGAAGCTGACGATGGCGATCAATCCCGAGTTCACCTGTGCCGGCGAGATTGCCCGACTGGTCAAGTATGTCGGCATCAAAAGCATCCGCAGCTTTGCGGGCGGTCTGATCGACTTGATCAAGATCGTTGTCAAAGAAAAATCGCTGCTTGCGGATAAGCGTCTCGCTGAATGCGCTTCGCTGCTCAAGGGCGGCGTTCGCTTCTGCTTTGTCGAGCGCGGCGACGAGCTGTTCATTCCGGACGGCGATTTTGTGCTGCGCGTCGGCGACGAGGTATCGTTCGTGGCACCTGCATCGGCGGCGTCTAAGCTCTTGAAAAACCTCGGCGTCATCTCCGGCAAAGCGCGTTCCGCAATGATCCTCGGCGGCAGCAAGATCGGCTTTTATCTGGCTAAGATACTGCGCGAGACCGGCTTGAACGTCAAGATCTTCGAGCATAATCCCGAACGCTGTGAGGAGCTGAGCGAGGATCTGCCCGGCGTCATGATCATCAACGGCGACGCCATGGATGAAGACCTCCTGCTCAGCGAAGGGATCGAACGCGCTGATGCGGTCATCTGCCTGATGGATACGGATGAAGAAAACCTGCTCGCGTCACTGTACGCAAAGCAGGTGAATCCCAACGCGAAGGTCATCACCGAGCTGGGCAACCTGAAATTCAGAAGCGTGATCAACAGCCTGCCGCTGGATTCCGTCATCCGTCCCAAGCACCTGACTGGTCAGTACATCATCCGCTATGTCCGCGGGATGCAGAGCACCATCGGAAACAACGTCGAAGCGATGTACAAGATCTCGCACGGCCGCGCCGAGGCGCTGGAATTCCGCGTTGCCGAAGAGAATGCCGTCACCGGTGTTCCTCTCTCTAAACTGAACCTCAAAAAAGACCTGCAGATCATCTGCATCAGCCGCAGGGGTAAGATCATCACCCCCGGCGGCAACGACATGATCGAAAAAGGCGACAGCGTGATCGTTGTCACTAAGCACGCGGGTCTGACCGATCTCAAGTCGATCCTGAGATAATTCAAAAAAAGATTCCATTAGATACGGCGTAACGATTATGAATAAACGTTTGATCATTTATATACTGGGATGGGTCCTGCTGATCGAGGGCGCGACGATGCAGCTTTCGACTGTTGTCGGCTTGTGCTATCACGAGAAGGATTACCTGATCTTTCTGCTGTGCGGACTGGGCTGCATGCTGCTCGGCGGCGCGCTTGTTATCAAAAAGCCGCGGAGCAACATCATGCTGCTGCGCGACGGCTTTGCTGCGACGGCGCTGTCGTGGCTGGTGCTGTCGTTCGCGGGCTGCCTTCCGTTCTGGATTTCGGGCGCGATCCCGGATTTTGTCGACGCTTTGTTTGAGACCGCGTCCGGCTTTACCACGACCGGCGCGACCATCCTCAGAGAGATCGAAGGGCTGCCGCACTGCATCCTGTTCTGGCGGAGCTTTTCTCACTTCCTCGGCGGCATGGGCGTTGTCGTGTTTCTGCTTGCCATTATCCCGCGGCTGGGCGGAAATCAGAGCATCAACCTGATGAAAGCCGAGTCTACCGGCCCTGCGGTTTCGAAAAGCATGCCTAAGCTCCGCAATTATGCGGCGCTGCTGTACGGCATCTACTGCGGTCTGACCGCACTGGAGATCATCCTGCTGCTCTGCGGCGGCATGGGATTCTTTGATTCCGTTACCACCTCGTTCTCTACGGCGGGCACCGGCGGCTTTATGGTGTACAACGACTCGATGGGTCACTTTAACTCCAGCCACTACCTGCAGGCTGTCGTCGCGGTCTTTATGCTGCTGTTCGGCGTCAATTTCTATGTCTATATCCTTATCCTGTCCCGCAAATTCAAGATGGCGTTCAAAATCGAGGAAGCCATAGTCTATGTCGTGATCATGCTTTCCGTGACGCTTCTGATCGCGATCGACATCTACCATCTGTACGGGTCGGTTTACGAGAGCTTCCATCAGAGCTTTTTCTACGTCACCTCGATCGGATCGACGACCGGTATGGCGCTGACGGACGTCAACAAATGGCCGGAGTTCTCCAAAACGCTGATCCTCCTGATCACGTGCATCGGTGCGTGCGCCGGATCGACCGGCGGCGGCTTTAAGGTCTCGCGCCTGCTGATCCTGATAAAAGGGATGCGCAAGGAATTTAACCTGATCATCCATCCGCGCTCGGTGCATACCGTGAAGATGGACAACAAGCGCATCACCCACGAGGTGACACGATCGGTCAGCGTCTTTTTTGTCATCTACACGCTGATCGTGATTATCACAACGATCCTGATCGCGCTCAACGGATTTGATTTCATGACGAGCTTTTCCGCTGTGCTTGCGACGCTCAACAACGTCGGTCCCGGTATGAACGTGGTCGGCTCTACCGGCAACTATGCCGATTTCAACATTTATTCCAAGATCATCTTTATTTTCAATATGATCGCCGGCCGTCTGGAGCTGTATCCGCTGCTCTTGATCTTCATGCCGTCGGCGTGGAAGAAGGCATGATATGCGTACGGTATTGATCACCGGGGCGTCGCGCGGGATCGGTGCGGCGTGTGCCCGTGTATTCGCCCGCGACGGATATCGGGTCGCGATCCATTATCATCACAGCAAACAAAAGGCGGAATCGCTCTGCGGCGAGCTGATCGCCGCGGGCTGCGATGCGATGACGGTTTGCGCCGACGTCAGCGACGGCGCGGCTGTACGTGAGATGGTTGCCGCCGTCGAGAAACGCTTCGGCTGTATCGACGTGCTGGTGAATAACGCCGGTATCGCGATGCAGAAGCTCTTTACCGATACCGCCGACGACGAATGGGAGAAGATGATCTCCACCAACCTCGGGTCGGTGTTTTACGCGTGCAAGGCAGTCGCTCCGGCGATGATCCGTGCGCACAGCGGCTGTATCGTCAATATCGCCTCGATGTGGGGCGAGGTCGGCGCGTCGTGCGAGGTTGCGTATTCCGCCGCAAAAGCCGGTGTGATCGGGCTGACAAAAGCGCTCGCAAAGGAGCTGGGTCCCTCCGGAATCCGCGTCAACGCGGTATCTCCCGGTGTGACCATGACGGATATGATGAAGGGATTTTCCGATGAAGACGTCGCCGCCCTGCGCGATGAAACTCCGCTGTGCGCCCTCGGCAAGCCGGAGGATATCGCCCGCGCGGTTGTGTTCCTGGCGTCGGATAACGCGTGCTATATCACGGGGCAGATCCTCGGCGTGAACGGTGGTATGGTGATATGAAACGATTGCTCTCTGCATTACTGATAATGGCAGTTTTGATGGCGCCTTGTACAACTGCGTCTGCCGAGAGCACAGATTTATCGATGAAGTATGTCCCACGCTCTCTGCGCGGGACTTTGTTTTATCTTGACGTCTATAGTGAGAAACCGATTTCCGCTGCGCTGTTTGAGCTTCGCTACGACCCGGCGTTTGCCGAATTCCGCGACGCCCGGTGCGAAGACAACAATGCCGACGCGATGGGAAACGCGGTCGGCGATACGGTCAGCATCGCATACAGCCACCGATCTGCCGCAAGCGGCAGGCTGTACCGCCTTTCCTTCAAGGCGCTGCGCACCGGTACGACGCGCTTTTCCCTGCATCCCGTGCAGGCGGTGGATCACGGGCTGAATGAGCTGACCGGTCTCTCCGACTGCTCTGTCGAGGTGAAGTTCGGCAAAGACGACGTTGTTTCATCGGAAACGGTCACGCGGCAAAAGACGGCGAAATCATCTCAGAAACACACGAAATCCGCTGAGAAGTCTTCGAAAACAAAGAACCCGTCTACCGCCGCAGACGACTCGAATGCGATCGGGAATGACGGCGGAGAGGATGACGAAACGCAGGCGAATCAGGACGCAACGATCGATTACTCCGGCGGGAATAACAGGCTGTGGTTTGTGCTCGGTTGCGCGACCGCACTCTTTGTCGTGTTGGCGGCAGGAGGAGGGTTCATTCTCGGCAGAAAGCTGAAGAAAAAGCCGAAAACCGCGGTGGATGACACCGATTCGGACAGCGTTGAAATACCTCCCGATCCCGATGGAAACAATCCGCGCGAAGAAGAGAATAATTCTAAATAAGAATTCTTATAAAGAATAATAACGAACAAAAAGACGCCCTGTATCGGCTGACGATACAGGGCTTTGGTATGCTTATTTGTTCTTTTTGACAGCGTCCATGATCTTTGCGACGACGGGGCAGAGCAGCATGTTTGTGCCTACCTCGATCAGGAAATTCACGCCGGTCAGACCGAAGATGATATAATACAGAACATCCGATCCGCCCGCCCAGGTTTTGAGCGTGTCCTTGAAGAAGATCATCATACCGAGAACGAAGATGCCGGTGTTGACGATAGGGCAGATGAGCGCCGCAACGACGGTGGCGACGATCCGGTTCGTCTGAGCCAGCGCGCGGTAGTGTACGCCTGCCTCAAAGCCCGCAAGGGCGCCTTTGAGAATGACAAGGATCGCGCAGATCAGCGGGCTGGCGTTCCATACCATCGCGCCGCCGACGTCCGCACCGAAGATGCACATCAGCAGTACGACGACGCCGAATACCGCGCCGAGATACGCGCCTGCCGCCACTCCGAAGATCGCCGCGCCGATAACGATCGGAATCAGCGCCAGTGTGATGGAGAACGGACCGAATTTGACGAAGGTGGAGAATATCTGCAGCACGATGATGATGGCTGTCAGGATTCCCAGCGACGTCAGACGATAGGTGTCGAGCTTTTTGTTTTGATTTATCATAAATATACCTCCAGCTGTCTCCCTCTTGATTGTCGAATGGTTCGACGAGGTGAAACGCACTATTTATATCAAATTCCGAAGAATCGATATCCGGTTTCGGCGAATGGTGAAGAGCGGTATCGGTCGGTTGCCTTACTCTTCTCTATTAGTTCTTAGTTCTTCACTTATTTATGATTTCTGTCATAAATGATTTTCAGTCCCTGCATGATCAGGTCGTCCTGAATGGTGATGTCGTGGGTGCAATGCCTGATGATGGCTTTCGCCATGCCGCCTGTTGCGACGACGGTGCATGTTTCGCCCAGCTCCTGTTCGATCCTGTCGATCATGCCGTCGATCATGCACACCGTTCCCCAGACCAGTCCGGAACGGATGGAACGGTCGGTGTTGTTGCCGATGACGGATTTCGGCGCGTCGAGCGATACGGAATAGAGCAGCGCGGCGTTGCCGGTCAGGGCGTTGAGCGAGACCATCACGCCGGGAGCGATCGGGCCGCCGATCATCGCTTTGTTTTTGTCGATGACGCACATGACAGTGGCGGTGCCCATGCTGATGACGATACACGGAGCGGTGTAGTTTGCATTTGCCGCGACGCAGGCGACAACCAAATCGGCGCCCAGCTGAGACGGATCCTCGATGCGGATATTCAGTCCGGTTTTGACGCCGGGACCGACGATCAGCGAATCCACGCCGAGCATATCGGACACAGCGGATTGGATGCGCGCCGTGACGACCGGTACGACCGAGCTGATGATACAGCCGTCAAAATCCGTGCGGTGGATGCCCATTACGCGGATCAGCGAGTAGATCTCGACCGCGTATTCGTCGGCGGTTTTGTTCTTATCGCAGGAGACGGTCAGCGTTCTTTTCAGCGTGTCGCCGTCAAAGATGCCGAACTTGATATTGGTGTTTCCGATATCGACCGCAAGCAGCATATACATTTCGCTCCTTTCCGCTGAGGAT
>CADBOO010000025.1 GCA_902796225.1 uncultured Ruminococcus sp. | reverse complement strand
TCAATCTGGGATCGTGGGTTCGACTCCCGCAGGGGCTACCAATATGGGTAGGTAGCACGTAATTGGCAGCGTCGCGGACTGTAACTCGGTTTCCCGTTAGGGACTTGCGGGTTCAAGTCCAGCCCTGCCCACCATCTTTATGAGCATTTCCGTAATGTGAGAAGCGTTTTTTGTGACAAGTATTTTACACAACATTCATTTGGCTACCATTTTTTATTGCCAAATACATTAATGTGTGATAAACTAAAGCTACACCACATTTCAAGTTGAATAAACGCGCATCCAGGCTAATGGCTGATTTCCAATCTTGGAAAAAACGCTTTAGCTTTTTAGCCTATGCCTGTTTGTGCGAGTGCTTGTTATGTGGTGTAACAGAAGCTGGCGTTTTTCGGTGCGTGCTTCGGTGCGCACTTTTTTATTTTGGGAGTTGCACCGTATGGAGAGAAAGAGTACTGCATTATTTGTTGGCCATCGAGATTGTTATAATTTAACACCGGAAGATATCAAGCCAGCAATAGAGAAAGCTATCAAATTGGGAATCAACACATTCCTTAATGGCGGTATGGGACACTTTGATAAAATAAGTGCTGTAGCGGTTAACGAACTTAAAGCTAAATATCCGAGTATTAAATTGATTTGGATTAAACCTTATTCTACTCAAAAAGTATTATACTCGGATCTGTTTGACGATTCAGGTTTATACGCCTTTGATTGGCATATAGAGAATGTAGGACCACGCCGAGCAATTCCAGAACGTAATGAGTATATGATTCAGCACTCCTCGGTAGTAATATACCACATTGAACATCAATCATCAGGTGCTTTTAAAACTTTTATGAAAGCAAAAGAACGAGACTTGGTTATCATTGAAGTTTAGCAGTTGTGTTTAGATACATAAAAATGAGAATCATATTATCCCACTTCAGATTAGAAGAGGGCTATTTTTTTGAAAAAAACAGTGTTATTATTCCACAGAAGAACTATACGGTTCATTTTTTCTGAACTATATGGCTCTATGGCTCTATGGCTTCAAAGTCCATTTTATTGACACATCGATGTTGTATCATATAAGTGTACCCGATAAAAAGACTTGCACAACAGCATGAAGTTATGTATAATTAGAATGTCAGAATATAAATCCGAATCACATCTTAATCATCTATATTCGAGGAGGATAAACATGAAGAAAACGTGGAATAAGCTTTTGAGCATACTCTTAGTATTAACATTTGTCATAGGAATCTTTCCGCTGCAAACAATCGTGCAGGCAGCGGAGCCGATCAGACTGACAGAGGACAGTATCGCAGAAGAAATTGCCGACAGCGGCGCGTTCTATCTTGCTTCTTCTTCGGCACTACTGAAAGAAGCGGAGCCCGGGCCGTATTATCTGCGAGTTATGCGCGGCGGTGATACCCTGCCGTCTGCGACCGTACGTTTTGAAATGATGGATATCTCTACAAAGTACGGTGAGGACTATACAGTTTCTGTCGCAGGTTCGGGTTTGTTTGCTCCCGAGGTCGAGAATACGGACGGCGCTACATCCGTTATGGAAGGTTTCCAAAGCGGAAACTACGAGCAGGCGATGCTGGATGAGAACGGCAACGACCTATCTCTAACCAATGAAGCGGCGCAGCAAGAACAGCAGCGTGCCGCCAATGAAGTAGGCGCGCAGCTTATCGGCTCACTGGATCAATTTGCAGAGGCGAAAACGGCTGAGAACGGAATCGATCCTGATGCGCTTTCGGGCGGCAAAGCTTCACAGGAGGGTATCGCCCCGACTCAAAGCACAGACAAAGATTCACAGAGCGAAATGTCCAAAGAATATGAGAAACAGACCGGTCTGATAGATGACCGTACACCGTTACAAAATTCCGGCTCTGACGACACATCGCTGGGAGAAGTGCTCTACGCAGGCTTTGGTCTGGAAGCGATGAATGACATTGCGTCCGATCTCAGCGTTCCTTCGCTGACATTGGAATTTTCCGAGGGTGAAACCGAAAAGGGCATTTTGCTCAAACTCAATAACAACAATAAGGGCGAGGGCGATAAGATGATGATCGCAAAGCTCGTTTCCGATACAGAGAACACCCTTGTCGCCGAGGTCAACAGCGGCTTTACCATGACGATCGAAGACGATGAAGCGTGGGAGGAACCGGTAATCTCATTCACCGACGCCGAATACAGTCCTGAGGGCGGCTACGCACTGGTCTCCATCAAAAGAGAAGGACTTTCTACGATGGTCAGCACAGCGCATCTGACAGCGGCTGACGGTACCGCGAAAAGCGGCCGTGATTACTCACAGGTGGATACTGATATTGTATTCCCTTACGGCATCGACGAACGCATGGTAAAAATTCCCGTGCGCAGCGAATATCTCGATTACGATGCCGATTTCTCTTTGAAACTATCCGATCCGGTCAGCGCTGATCTGGGCGCTGCATCTGCAACGGTCGTCATCCCGAAGGATGCCGTAAGCTATAAGCCCGACGATCTGGCTGAAACAGGCGCGGCTGCTACCGTATCCACCGTCAAGACTGCTCCGGCGATTGACTTGTCAGTTACTAAGCAGGCAGGCGTAGGAGATGAAGGGCATTCCAAAATGGACGGCGACAAATATTCGTTGAAGGCAAGTTCATGGGTGTATGACAGCGTCAATTCCTATGCTTCATGGTATCTTGATACACATCTGGAATACAACGGCGTCCGGCTCGACTGGGAGAAGATCTCAGATAAACCCGCATGGTCTGAGATCGAGGTAAAGCTGAATGAATATAATGCCTCGGAAAAGAAATATGAATATGTGCGCCGCGTACATAATACAGACGAACGCTGGACGCGCACCACGACGGACGTATACAGCGGTTCGGAACGCTTCTCTATCGTTTATATCAACAACATCAAAAGCGGCGGCTTAGTCGGATGCGACGTTACGACCAACATTTATTCCATCAAACCGATATTGCGTCCTTTTGAGATCAAGCTCGAGGATGCTGAGACTTCAAAGCTGCAATTTGTCAGCGAAGATAATGAGATACTACCGTTCTCTCAAATTCCGCATTTGCAGAACATAAACGAAACCCATCTCTCCGGCGGAGATGTTAAGTTTATGGAGCAGGGCTCGGATGAGGTAACCGTCGTGCTGGACAGCTCCGCCTACTGCTGGATCCATCACCTTGAGCTTTTGATCTATGACGATCAGGGGAATATCAAGGATACCAAAAGCCTTGCGGAGCAGCCGCAGGGAACCCGTACCGCTTCGTTCAAGCTGGATAAGAATATGCTGAAATCGCTCGTGAACGAAAATGCCGTCCAGTTCGTCAAAAACGGCGATCAAGGTTTTAAGGGCAAGATCGGCGTGCGCGCCTCGCTTGCTCCTTATCCGGTGAACGTTACCAAAGCTGATGAGGGCCGCGCATGGATCAGTTTCGGCAAGAGCGGTAACATGGAGAATCACACGTGGCATAAGGGCGACTATTTGACTGCTGAGGTCACGGTTGACAGAGATTACAAGGATGAATACTACGCGCTCGGTCTGGAGGCACATATCTGGGAAACCGGCGATTCCAAAGAGAAAGTCCGCCACTGGGACAACGAGATCGGAAAAACCTTTGTAAGTGAGAAGCTTGTCTACGACAAGGTGATTCTCAAGCCTTGGATCGCAGAAAACGACAACCAGCTGATCGTCAAATTATACGAAGGTCTTAAGAATCAATACGATCTGACAAAGGGCTTCTTTACCGAAGCAAAGCAGATACAATCAATGGAAAGCGGTTATCTGTACTTTGTTGTCGCGGACAGCGACCATATCAAACCCAATTCTTATTACGAGTTAACGGCGATACCGAAGCAAGATTATTATGTGGCATATTGGAGTACGCCGGACAGCAAAATAAAATACGCCGAAAACACCTTCTACTTCCAGGCGAGTATCGAAAAAAGCGCGAATATCGTTACACTCGGTGTTCCCGCACGCGTCGATTCGTATCTCAGCCTGACAGGCTCCGTTTACTTCAGCGATACCGTGCTGGATCATCAGAGCGAGGGTGAGGCGTGGATACCCGCCGAGGGAGCGATCGTCATGTCTGACGACCGGCATTATGCCATCGCGGATCATAACGGTGGATTTGCCGTTGAGCCGACTCATAACGGGCAGCTGCCCTTATATTGTGTGAGCGGAGACGGCGTAACCTATAAGATTATTTCCGGAGGAAACGTACAGTATTACCAAACGGTCGTAAAAGGCAAACAGGATCAGAACCTTACCCGCAAGGTAGACATCGGAAAGCAAAAGGTGCCCGTGACAGATGAATCCCGACCTTATGTCGCCACAGCGATTGCGAAGGATATCAACGGAGTGAGTACATCTAACGTCCCGATCACGGATGAGGGCATCTCAACCTTTACCGTAACGATTGACAACTGTAATTCGACCTACGGGGAGAATAAGAAAGAGCATACACAATCGGTGGAACTGCTTGCATACCGTCCGTCGAACGCCGAGCCGATCACCATAGCGACGCTGAGCAAAAATGATAAAGAGAATCCGTACAAGCCCGCCGTGGACGGAGACCGCGAGATATGGACGTTCAAGGCTTCATTCGGAGCCGGTTCGGGATTGATGTCCAGCGACAGGATGTATGTCCGCTTGACGACCGACCGCGCTTCTTCGCAGGTATATGATGAAGAAGGCAATCCTGTCACTGACAGCGCATTCAACACCACGACCTATCCTCCGGTGAACTCCGGAATCGTTTTCGTGCAGCCTGCCGCCGAGGAACCGGAGACCTATAACGTCGACTTCATGGATGACGATTTCATGAAGGAGTACTTCTCGCTGCCGATACTGGGCAGTATGACAGCTATGTTTAAGTTCTCTAATATCACGCTGGGCGTGATGCCGCTGCCAAACGGCGGACAGCGCGTCTCGGTAGGATATATCCCAGAATGGGCGGGCAAGCGTTCGGAATACGACGGCATGAACGACACCGGCGTCAACTACGGTAAGTTCGATTTCTCCAAGGCATGGAACGACATCTCCAAGCAGGGCGAATTGCTCAAGAGTACCGGCCAGCGTCTTAATGTGTTCAACAGCGGAGGCGTTTCCGCCTTCTTCGGCGTCTATCTGGATTTCGGAGTCGTGCTTGAGGAAAACAACCCGAAGCTCGAATTCATGGGCGGCGGCGCTTACTTAGGTGCGATCGCATGGTACAGAGTCGTTACCTACTTCACCGTTTACGGCTTCCCGTTCTACTTCGGCGGCGATACGCAGCTCGACTTTATGCTCAGCGCCGGTATCCACGGTACCGAGGAGGAACAGGAGACCGAGCTTGTCTATAAGGATGTGAAATACGGATTTGACTGGTCTGTGTCCGGTGATCTGGATGTGAACATTTACGCCGGTGCGGGCATCTGCGGTGTAATCGGTGTGCGCGGCGGCGCCTATTTGAAGACAAACTTCATCTACTGGCCGAACGTCGCCAAATGGTTCGCGAAGGAGGATAAAGCGTTAAAAGACGCCGGCTATGCCAAAGGCCTCAGAAGTGAAGGAATGCAGATATCTGCCGGCTTTAAGTTCTGGGTCGACGCGGTGATTGCGACAGTGCCCTTAACTATTAAAGAACTGGTCAACAAAAAGATGGGCTACTTTGAGGATCTGGAGACCCTCAATGCGATTGACAGCCACAACCATGGTTTGACTTCGACCGGTTCTGAGGAATATGCGCTGACCGGCGAATGGTCATACAAGCAACCCGGCGAGCCTTCTGTATGGACAGCGTCCGGAGATACCGGGCTTGCTCAGGCGGACGATACATTCCGACAGAGAGGCGATGCAGGACTTGCTCCGGTAGGCAGCACCTTTGAGCAGATCGAAGATGTCGAGCTCAAGACCGGAGGTTACGATCACGCCGATCCGCAGATGATGGATCTGGGCGGAGATCAGTACCTGCTTGTTTATGTGGATGAGGACAGCTCGATCGAAGGTGACGACCGTACCGTTCTGCGCTATCAGATCTATGATAACAGTGATGAAAACAAACCGGTCTGGTTGGACGTTCCGGGCGAGATCAACGCGATGCTCGACAGCAAGAAGATTACCGGCGCTCTTGAGCCCAACCTTACCGATGCGGGAGATAAAGTCCTGATCACATGGACAGCAGTTACACTCCCCGACTCCACACACGAGGATAACGATTATTTCCAGCAATACCTCAGAGAGCGCGACGTCTATGCCGCGATTGTTTCCAAGAATGAGCTGAGAAATGCTTCCTCTGCCAATCCGCCGGTAATCACAGGATCTCCTGTCAGCGGTGACGATGGCTGTTATGACACCTCTCCCAGCGGTATGTATTATCAGAACGGCGATGATGTGTTCTACGGCGTTACTTTCCTGTCGAGCGATGCGCAGGTATCCGATGAGCTGGACGAAACCGAAAAGCTCCTGACAATGGCAACGCCGATTTTGAACAACAGCTATTTCAAAACAGCACAGTATAACGTTCAGAATGACAGTTGGAGCGTTGGCTTCGGCGCGATGAAACTCAACAGTACTTATCTTGCCGGCAGCGACACATGGGAGCCGATAGATCCATCCTCGAGTCTCCCGACAATAAACAACCCGACAACCATTGACCTAGACACAACGATCTGGGGCGATTGGGCTATTTATACCTTTGCTGTTGATGAAGACGGCAATACCGCCACCGATGAAGACAGAGAGATTTATGTCAAGCTGGAGAACGTCAGAACACACAATGCGACCGTCAATCAGCTGACAAATGACGGCGCCTATACCGACGCAGACGGCGTCGAACACATCGGAATCGCCAAAGCACGGCCGCAGTTGGCAAAGTCCGCCAGCACAGTCTATCTGTTCTGGCAGCAAGGCACCGAGGATATCGCGTGGCTTGATCTGGGCTGTGTGATTAACAGCAAAAAGACCAATCAGTCGACCGGCATGATCACCGATACAGCTCGTCTGCCCGTCAGCTTGGTATTTTATCCGACCTACGGCTCCAATGTTTCGCCGACTTACTCGGGATTCAAACCGTTTGTTGATGATCTGAACAACCTGTACATCGTATGGCCGCAGAGCATCACCGAGGATTCTGTGATGAAGCAGGAATTGTACGCGTCTTCCTTCCGCAAGAGCGCAGGAACAGAAAACAACGGTAGGAGCTGGTCCGATCCGATAAGACTGACCGTGACCGACTCCGATGATTACAAACTGTGCTTCAATGATGAGCCTGCACTGGTTTCGCTGGCTAACGAAGAGCTTTTGGTCGTTTGCAACCGTTTCGCATCGACCTCAGATTCGGATGTCACTGAAAAGAATCTTGAGATGCGCGGTATCCGCTTCGAAACTGTCGCTTCCATCACGCCTATCGACGCAACAGTATCCAATCCGCTTGCTAAAGCGGGAGAAACGCTTGATCTGACCGTAACTGTCAAAAACGATGGTCTGAAAACTGCAGCAAACGGATTTTCAATGGCGATAGCTTTAGCAGATAAAGAAAAATATGAAGCAGCAGATACGCTGAATGAATTGTACTATTCCTTCGTTGATTTACAAGACTATGAGTACAAAGATATTCGGCTTGAGCCCGGTGATTCCGTCACTCTTGAAATAAACAAGGATTGGCCGGACAAAACGATAACAATGCCTGATGAGATCTCCGAAAGCGGCTATAAGCTTGTCGTGATGGTCAGCGAAACTAGGATCGACTCATTAGATCCATATTCCGGTTTGCCGTATAAAGAATTTGATGATTTGATCAAAACAGAGCCTGTTTATTCGATAAGTCTCACGGCAGATACCTACCAAAACGCAAAGGGTATACTCAGCTCGGAGGACTTCCTGTTCAGCGCCGTAATCAGCAACACGGGTAATATCGCTCTGCGCGATACCGATCGTCTAGTGGTCGGTCCCGCAAACCTCTATCGCATCAATGAGCCCGGAAAAGAAGAATACTATCTTGATATCCCGCTTTCTGATTTGGCTTATTCGGATAATGTTTCTACCGACAGTAAGAAGATTACTACTGATTTGAAAATTGATCCGTCCGAGTTTACCTACGGCTTTGTTGATCTCTACGCAGATATCGTCGATAAGGATTATAACTCTCTCAAAGCGGTAGAGGGCTTTACTATTTCCGCCAACACTCCGTATTCCGTTACCGTAAAAGATAAGGATACAGATCAGACTCTCGATGAAACGTTAACTATGGAGGAAGGCGAATCCCTTGCGCTGGCCGGAAGCTATGAGCCGTCGAGCCACTTCAGAGGCGGTAAGGTCGTCTATTCAGTTGCAGACAACCATATCGCCGAGGTAGACGAGAACGGTACTTTAACCGCTCTTTCGGCAGGAACCACTACGCTTTATGCCTATGTTGATATCTATGACGCAGTTCGTGCTTATACTGTCACAGTTATCGAGGGCGCGAGACTGCTCGGCGATGCTGATGGTGACGGAGATGTAGAGATCAGAGACGCAACATGGATTCAGCGCCATGTCGCGGATATTGAGATACCATTTACAATCAGTAAAAAGACCGCAGACATTGACGGCGACGGCAACATCACCGTCATGGACGCGACCGCGATCCAGTACTATCTGGCGAACATGAAGAATCCGTATAACATTGGAAAAACAGTATCATAATAGAATCACTTAGTATCATGAGCAGCGGAGGACGACTTGTCCCCCGCTGCTTGCGCTTATATGCAGCATTAGAGTAAGTATATAAATAAGGTGAGCTCACCCGCCACAGACGATTTGTGAGCATTTGTGAGAGCGTTATGAAGAAGTAAAAATCGACAGGAGCAGATGGTTTATCCAGCCGCCTGCTCCTGTTTTCTATTGAGATTTTTTACAAAAAAGCACCATATTATTCTCCGATAGAATTATGCAGGTTCAAAGTCCATATTATCGTACAGGTTGTGATTATAATAATAGGTAGGGTTGTTAGATTGTCAAAGAGAGGTACAATAGATATACCAAGAATAGAACAGAACCTATATAGAGTGCGTGAGGGACAAGCCCGTTGACCGCACAGCAACCTACCGAATCTCACGACGGTAAG
>CADBOO010000024.1 GCA_902796225.1 uncultured Ruminococcus sp. | reverse complement strand
CGCGCCTCGATGACCGTACCCTTGGCGGCGCGGTCGGGATTCGCCTTGAGCTCTTTCATATCTGCTACGAGCAGAACCATCTCGAGAAGGTCGTCGATACCCATGCCGGTCTTTGCCGATACGGGTACGCAGGGCGTATCGCCGCCCCACTCCTCGGGAATCAGCTCATACTCGGTGAGCTGCTGCTTGACCTGCTCGGCGTTCGCGCCGGGCTTATCCATCTTGTTGATGGCGACGATGACGGAAACGCCCGCCGCCTTTGCATGGTTGATCGCCTCGATGGTCTGCGGCATGATACCGTCGTCCGCCGCGACAACCAGGATCGCGATATCGGTGACCTGAGCGCCGCGGGCGCGCATGGTGGTGAACGCCTCATGACCGGGGGTATCGAGGAAGGTGATCTCGCGGTCGCCCAGCGTTACGCGGTATGCGCCGATGTGCTGGGTGATGCCGCCCGCCTCGGTCGCGGTGACGTGCGCGTTGCGGATATAGTCGAGCAGCGAGGTCTTGCCGTGGTCGACGTGACCCATGACGACGATGACCGGCGCGCGGTCGACGAGGTTCTCGTCTGCATCTTCGCTGTCGTCGATGATGCGCTCTTCGATGCTGACAACGACCTCTTTTTCGACTCTTGCGTGGAATTCCATCGCGATCAGCGACGCTGTATCAAAGTCGATGGTATCGTTGGCGGTGACCATGGTACCCATGAGGAACGCCTTCTTGACGACCTCTGCGACCGTCGCCTTGAGCTTTAAGGCAAGCTCGCCGACCGTGATCTCGTCGGGGATCTCGATCGTCATCTTCTTCGCCTTACGCTCTTTCTCAATACGATCCATGCGCTCACGCTCGGTCTCGCGCTTGCCGGAACGGCGGTTCTTCTGCTTTGAGCGCTGGTTGATCTTCTGCTTCTTCGAGGACATATTGTTCTCGTTCTTGACCTTATCCAGCGCAAGATCGTCGTACTTCTGGTTATAGCGATCGACGTTGACCTCGGCCGCGCCTGTATCGACGATACGACCGGTGCCGCGCTTACTCTTGATCTCGGACTTCAGATCGATGTCGGCGGTCTTGTCGACCTTCTGCTTCTTGGGCTGGCTCTCACTCGCCTTGCCCGCCTTCTTTGCCGAATCGGGACGCAGCTTATCCTTCATTTCTTCGCGGCGTTTCTTTTCCTCCGCCTTGCGCTGTTCCGCCTCAGCCTGCTGTTTTTCGATCGCCTGATCTCTGACCGCGAAATACGCGTTGAAATCCTCGACCGCGTTTTTCTGGGTAAACCAGTCAAAGACGACGTTCAGTTCCTCTTCGGAGAGGGCGGTCATCGCCTTTTTGTCCGAGCCGCAATAGTCTTTGATGACTTTGACGACGTCTTTTGTGGTGACGCCGAGGTCGGTTGCGACTTCTTTGACTTTATATTTGATCATAATAGCCATGTTGTTTCCTCCTTAAGTGTTGAGATTCGCAAGTATTCATCAGGTGCGGGCAGCGCCCGCCAAAAACTCTTCACTCTTCGTTCTTCACTCTTCGCTCATCAATGTGAGAATCCTATCGGCAAAGCCCTTGTCGGTGACGCAGATCACTCCGCAGTGTTTGCCGAGCGCGAAGCTCAGCTCATCCTTCGGACAGCACAGGGTCTTCAGCGTGACCTTATATGCATCGGCGGCTTTTCTGACGTTCTTCAGACTGTTGTCGGAAAAGTCGTTCGCCGTCAGCACCAACAGCGCTTTGTGATCCCTCATGCTTTTGATGACGGCGTCTGCGCCGGATATCAGGTATCCCGCGCGTTTGCACAATCCCAAAAACGAAAGCAGTCTGTCGTTCATTCTTCCAGCTCTTTTCTGAGGGTATCGTAGATTTCGGGAGCGATGGGAGCCGAAAACGCCTTGGAAAGCCGTTTTGTCTTCTCCGCCTTGCTAAGGCACGCGGTATCCTTGCAGATATAAGCGCCTCTGCCGGGTTTTTTGCCGGTCAGGTCGACGGAAATCTCGCCCTCTTTGTTGCGGACGATGCGGACCAGCTCGCGCTTATCCTTCATCTCGCCGCAGCCGATACATTTTCTAAGCGGGACTTTTCGCTCAGTCATAGTGATTCTCCTTGGGTTAACCGATTATTCTTCGGTCTCTTTGTTATCGTCGTCATCCTCGTCCTCGCCCCAGAAACCGGATTCGGGACGGATATCGATCTTGTAGCCGGTCAGCTTTGCCGCCAGGCGGACATTCTGGCCCTTGTTGCCGATCGCGAGTGAGAGCTGACCGTCGGGAACGGTCGCCTTGCAGGCTTTTGTACCGTCCTCGGCGAGAGCGACCTCAACGACATTCGCGGGCGATAACGCCGCCGCGATGAACTTCTTGGGATCCTCGTCATACAGAACGATGTCGATCTTTTCGCCGCCGAGCTCGTCAACGATCGTGTTGACACGCGCGCCGCG
Source organism: uncultured Ruminococcus sp. (assembly GCA_902796225.1). Taxonomy (GTDB): domain Bacteria; phylum Bacillota; class Clostridia; order Oscillospirales; family Acutalibacteraceae; genus Ruminococcoides. Next base: position 12,317 of record CADBOO010000024.1, on the reverse strand, counting down.
CGTACCGATGCAGGCGCCGACTGCGTCGACCTCGCTGTCCTCGGAGCAGACAGCCATCTTTGTGCGGGAGCCTGCCTCGCGGGAAATGGATTTGATCTCAACGATACCGTCGTAGATCTCGGGAACCTCTTTTTCAAACAGACGTCTGACAAAATCGGGGTGGGTGCGGGAGATGATGGCGCGCGGTCCGCGTTCGGATTCCTTGACGCCTGCGACATACACCTTGATGGTGCTGCCCTCGCGCAGGATCTCGCCGGCGATCTGCTCGGATTTGGGAAGGACGGTAACGGCGTTGCCGAATTTCAGGGTCGCGTTGCCGGTCACGGGATCGACGCGCTCGATGGTCGCGGTCGCGATCTCCTGTGCCTTGGACTGGAACTCGACCAGCATCTGATCCTTCTCGCCGTCGCGGATGCCCTGACGGATGACGGAGCGCGCGGTCTGGACCGCGATGCGTCCGAACTTCTTGGGCTCGAGCGTGATGCCGACCTCTTTGCCGACAGCGGCGCGCTTTGAGATCACCAGCGCGTCGGGGAGGGAGATCTCGAAATTCGGATCCTCGACCTCTTCAACGACCGTCTTCATCAGCTTGACGGTGAAGGTGCCCTTTTCGGGATCCATTTTGATATCTACGTTTTCGTTGCCGCCGTACAGGTTTCTGCAAGCTGTCACGATCGCCTTTTTGATCTGGGTGATCATGTACTCGACAGGAATACCCTTTTCTTTTTCCAGCAGCTTCAATGCTTCGAATAATTCTTTATTGCTGGCCATTTTTCCAAATCATCCTTTCTTATATAGAAATCAGGTGGTTATTACCAATATCATCATGGGTGCGGACTTTGCCCGCCCTCAATGTTTCACTTTTTATTCTTGGCTCTTCATTAATCAAAGTCGTCCAGCTTGATATACGCCGCGTCCTTTTTGCCGACGGTGACGGTATTCTCGCCGCTGTGGTCGGTGATCGTGACCATACCGTCGTCATACGCTGTCAGCACGCCTTTGAACTCTTTGCCGATCCCGTCGATCGGACGGATCATCTTGACCATGATATCCGCGCCGATAAAGGCTTCAAAGTGTTCGGGCTTCACAAGCTCGCGCTCGACGCCGGGTGAGCTGACCTCAAGGATATACTCGCCGTCGATGGGATCTGCTTTGTCGAGCGGTTCGTCAAGCGCTCTTGACATCCGCTCGCAGTCGTTGATGTCGACCCCGCCGTCTTTGTCGATGAAGATCCGCAGATACCACTGAGAGCCTTCCTTGAGATAGCGGACGTCCCAGATCTGAAGCCCGAGTTCTTCTGCGATCGGGCGAGCGATCTCTTCGACCGTCGTCACGGTGTTTTTGCCTTTGCTGTTTGCCATGTTCTCACCCCTTACAGCGAAGTGTTTTGTCACATACAATACAAAAGAGCGGGTCCGTCAAGACCCACTCTATACATTACTGTATATTCTACTGTAGCGTATTGTAGCACCTTTTTTTGCATTTGTCAACAGTTTTTCATTTGCGCGGTTATGATACGCTGTCATCGCGACTGCGACTCTAAAACCTCTTTATTCGTCAGTCTTTCGCAAAAGTGTCGTCCATCTGTTCCGTTTCCTTTATATATCACTCTTTCATGCAGTTATGAACCCATGCGATAAAGTTTTCGCTGCTGCTGCCGGAGCGTTCAGCCGCGTCATGGCTCTGCTCCCAGACGGTTTCGAAATCGACGCTTTTGACGCCGCTGTAATTTTTCAGTGCAAGCGCAAGGTTGATCTCGGTCGTCGACGCGTTTGTATTCTGCTTGATACCGGTACGGATCCGCCAGTATTTTGCGACGTTCGCCGTGCCGCAGCCGTCCTCGCTCTCCATCAGATAATAGAGCGGCGTATACATATTGACGCGCTGCTTGACGCTGTAACCGAAGGAATCGGTCTTTTTGAGATCGTCGAGATACTCTCCTGCGTATTCACTGTTCAGCTGCGTCAGCACATCGGCAAGGATGCTGTCAAAGTGCGCGCCTTTTCCGTCGCCGTAACCGAACAGCGTATTGTAGCTGTGCGGCCAGTCAAAGGCGACAAGACCCTCGGATGCGACTTTGCAGTGATTGACGAAATCCGCTACGCTTGTGATCGCGGCGGTATTGGTGCTTTGATCGTACGCGATCCACTGTTTATCCGCGTTCAGACCGTCGATGTATTCCTGCGCGGAGCTTCCGGTGAAATTCGTATCGGAAAGGTAATGATTCAGCGATGTTTCGATCACGATCTTGACATACTCATAATAGCTGCCCGCCTGATATATGCCGTCCTCGGACTGCGTCAGGGTAAGCGGCTTTCCGTTGACATCCTTGAAGCCGGCGCTGTTGACGTATTCCGCATACGCATTCGCCAAGCCGTCGGAGATCGCTTTTTCTTCGTCTGATCTGTCCTTGCGGGTACAGCCCATCATCCACTCGTACTCCGCGTTGGCGGTGCCGAGATTCGTGACAGGACACCATGCCATTGCGCCTTTGACAGAGTCGGACACGCCCTGCACCGCGCCGATCGCTTTGAGATACGGATCGTACAGCGCGCTGTCGCCCGACGCGCCGAGGATCGCCGCTTGCGCGCCGCCGGCGCTCATACCGAACACAAAGATGCTTTCCGCGTCGCCCGGGATCACATCATCGGCGTAGCGAAGATACCGGATCGCCGCCTTGAGGTCGGTTACGCCTGCGGGAGCGCCTTCCCGGATCCCTCTGCAGCCGGGACAGGCATAGATGATCCCCTGCGAAGTGATCTCCTCGATCTCCCGGGATAAAGCGTTGTTTTGAGACACAAACTCCTCGGTCAAGGCGTCTGCGGCGGCATAGCCGGGCGTGTAGATCTGCATCGTGATCGGAGCGTTCAGGGCGGTATACCCGTGAAGCTCAGCGCTCTCGTTCAGCTCGCAGGTGAAGGTGCCGTCGCCGTTATCGGTTGCGTTCATATATGCGCCCGGGACAAATACTGCGAGCTGTTCATAGCGTTCGTCGGCAGGCGTTTCGCAATAACCGATCCCGACCTGATAATAGATATCGTTGTCCTCGATATAACGCCACTTTGCCATGTCCGGCTTGGACAGATTCGTCACGGGCTTCGGAGCCGTTGTTTCCTCTGTATTATCGCTGTCGGGATTACCGCAGGATGCGAACAGACAGGCTATCATTATTATTATGAGCGTGAATGATACGATTCTTTTCATGCTTCTTTCCCTCTGATCTCAACCGAATACGTGCTCAAAACTCTTCTCTGCGCGTCAGAAATGTTTGCAGGAAATCCCTGAAGATCGACGCCCATGCGCTTTCATGATGCGGCTGATCGAAAAGGATGACTTCATTCAAAAGCTCCGGAGGATAAAACTCCGCGATCGCGTCATATACCGCCTGCGTACTCTCGCAAATCGCCTCTTCCGGCTCGCCGACCGCTCCGCTGTAGATATAGAGATACGGCACGGAGCCGTTCAGCTTTGAAGCCGTCCAGCTGACGATATCGTTTACCGAATAAATGGGTAACGCGGGAGAAAATACGCCGGACATGCAGAAACGGTCAGGATGGCTGAGCGCGGTGAAATACGCCTGCAAGCCTCCCGAGGAGCTGCCGCAGAACGCCGCGGCATTCCTGCCCTTTTCAATCGGGAAGCGCTTCTCGATTTCGGGCATTACCGTATGGATCACAAAATCGTCGAACAGCTCGCCCTCGGGAATGATCGCTTTTCTGATCTCGTCGGGCATTTCGTCGGGAAAACAAAGCGCTCCGATACTCTTAGGCGTCAGCTCCTTTGTTCTTTGGACAGGATTATCGTCGTTATGGACGCCGACGATGATCGCTCTGCCGATTTCGCCGATCGCCTCGCGGGTGTACCAACAGCCGAATTGACCGGGATTGTTGTCTTCAAACAGGTTTTGTCCGTCCGTCATATAGATAACGGGCAGTCTTTCGGCTTCTTCGTGTTCCGGCACATAAACGCGTACCTTTCTGCTGCGCCCGGTATAATAGGGCAGGCTGAGCTCATGCAGTGCTTCCGTGATCATGTTGATTCTCTCCCTTATCTGCAGTATTATTTGCCGTCCGGCGCCAGGATCGCCTTGATCGGATAGTTGTCAACGGTGAACGTCTTTTTGTCCACCTCTATATAGGGAACATCTTTGCCGGAGGCGATACTCTCCTTGCATTGTGTATACGCCCTTTCGAGCAGGCTGTCCTTCATTTTTGTCATGTCGCTCCATTTGCCGTCGGTGAACAGATAGCTTTCGCCCTGATTGACGATCCCCTTCATGACTAAGCCTTCGACGATCTCTGTATCGAGCTGGGTACCGTACGGGAAAACCTCTGTATAGGTATCGCCGCGTTTCATCGTCAGCACGACGGAATAGCGATCTCCTTTTTCGAGGGGATATTCGCTGTTCAGATCGACCACATGGGAACCGGCGTATGTATGCGAGTGGACGCCCTTTTCCAGCAGCGTACCGGAGGACGGATCGTCTTTTTCCGTATCCTTATAGATCTCATAGGATACCTCTGCGTCGGGATAGCTTGTTCTGTACTCGATCTGACAGAGCTTTTCATCCTCTTCGGCTTCAAAGACATTCGCCATTTTGGTTTCATCGTCATAATCCGTCGTACCGTACCATATCGTCATCATCAGATCATACTGATCGTAGTTGCGCACGGTATGCTTTGCGGTGCTGTCGTTATCAAACACAAGGCTCAGCGCGGCTAACAGACTGTGGTCATAATAAGAGATGAAAACGTAACCGTCGTCGATATCGCCGTCGAAAGCGGTCAACCCCCAGCTGTTTTTGAGGATCAGCGCTCCGTTGCCGGGAGGCGTAGATCCTTCGATCTCTTCGCCGTCTGATTTTGTTCTCGTGAATTTTTCCTTCGCAAAGTCATCGTCGTAGCCCACGACGACGACCGCGTGATTCGGCTCGCCGTCGCCGCTGTAGTAAGTAGAGCGGGTTTTGGCGCTGTATCCGGGATGATCGGCATTGAGCGCAACACAGACGCCGTGCCCCTGATACAGCTCCTTCTTGATCGCGTCGATCCCGTCCTGTTGAAACTGATACTTGCCGTCTGCATCCGTTGCGGCGGGAGCAGGCAGAATACGAAGCTCTCTGAAAAGCCCGGTTACGGGAGCGTTGCGGTATTCTGCGTTCAGCGGCAGCGACCATTCGACCGACGCTTCGTCGTCATACGCATACGGATATTCGCCTTTGACTTGCACGCTCTCGTCGACCGGTCCGAAGCCGGAACCGAACAGATTTGCCGTCTGAACAAAAGGTCCTCCGATAAAGTATGCAGCCTGACCGCCTTTCTCCTTTTCCGGCTCGGACGGATCAAATCCCTCTGAGACCTGAGAAGCGCGGACTTTACCCGTGACTGCGTCGTCCTTGGTGATGCCGTGGAACATATACCACGCGATGTATTTTTCCGAAAAATCGACCTGATCGTTTTTCTCACCTGTCGCTACGCCCATATCGTTGGCGTAGAGATACGCGGTCTCGGCAGCGCCGGCTAAAGCGAACGTCCAGCAATCGCCCCACCGCTGTGTCCTGACCGGAGTGACATAGTTTTTACCGTCGGCGTCTCTCAGATCAAACCGCGCCGGCAGATCGGTTATCTCGATTTCTTTTTCTTTTTCATCTTCATCTTCTTTTTCTCCTGTATCGTTTGTACAGCCGGTGATCAATAGCATCATCAGTATCACGCTCAGAAGAAGCGCTGTGATCCTTTTCATTCTCTTTTCTCTCCCTTATCAAAGTCATGCGTGGCAGAAACAGTATTATGTTGCTGAATAACGGGAACGACACGGTTTGCTGTGCTGCATTCGTTTCCTCTTTCATCATAAAACAGCTGCACGACAAATATCAAGCAACTGTTTATGATAATATTCAATTATGCGAATCATTTTTAAACCATTGGTTTAAAATAACGGCTTTTTTCTGTCCAGAACGCTGAAAAGCGGGAAGGGATTCTTCTTGGCGATCTCATCTGCAAAGCAGATCAGCGGCACCGCACAGCCTTCTCTGCAAATCTCATAGGATTCGATGTCGCCGTCGACGGTCGCAATCGTCATGTGATTCGCGAGCCTGTTTTCGCAGATGATTTGCATATACCGCTTTGTATCGCGCATATTCAGTCCCGTGCCCTGACTGATCAGCGACAGTGTCAGCGGCATGACCGGCTTGGAATACAGATAGTAGATGATCTTCAGCAGATTTTTGTCCGCAAAGACGGCGAACACCTTTCTGATCGCCTCCATATCCTCAAGGTGATCCAGTACGCTTCCCTCCTTGGGACCGGCGAGCAGATAAAACTGATTGAGATTACTGGACAAGCGTGCCGAAACCAGCCCGCCGTCCCGAAACAGTTTGGAAAAATAATCGGGCGCTTTATCCCTGTTGGTGTAGCTATGTCCCATAAAGGTATCCATAAAATCTTCCGCATAATCCTCATCGCCGACCAGCCCGATGATCATCGACCAGCAGATATTGAAGGCTCTCTGATACGCTTCATCCGGCGGCAGCTTGCTTAGTCTTTTTGAAAACAACAGCTGCTCATCCTGCTCTTCTCTGCCGTAAAGCGCATCGATGCTGACGCCCAGCGCATCGGCAAGCTGCGGCAGGATCTCCGCATCAGGGGTTCCGCCGCGCTCCCATTTTGAGACAGCCTGCGTTGTGACGCCGATCAGGCTGCCGAGCTTCTCCTGTGTATACTTCTTTTGAACACGGTATTTCTTGATTTGCTCTCCGATAACGCTCATTTTTCAACCCTCCGTTGAACTGATGCTTTCATTGTATCAAATCGTTCGATGCTTGTCCATAGATTCGATTCGTTTTCAACATAAAAGGTTGATAGCAATCCGGTTTTTCGAAGGAATACCGGTGTTTTCATGAGCAATTCCGTCGATGGTATATCAATCGGCGACCTGTTTGCAATAGTTTTCTTTCAAAAAAGTGTTGACAAACGGATCGTTTCGTGATATTATAATACCAACCTACCTGATTGGTGGTATTTATGGAGGCGATATGATGAAGCATATTCATTATCACAGCGGGTTCCGATGTCGGGGATGAAACCATCACTCTGACCTGCTGCATTTCAGCGCCTGAGGCGCTGTCGGGAGGATCGCGACCCTCCCCTGCGATTTTTACTTTACAAACACTATTCTATACTATATAATAAGGAGAACCATTATGGCTAACATTTATACATCCGCAGATCAACTCATCGGCAAGACCCCGCTGCTCGAACTGACAAACATCGAAAAGAATCTCAACCTGAACGCAACCATCCTCGCAAAGCTCGAGTACTTCAACCCCGCAGGCTCGGTCAAGGATCGTATCGCCAAGGCGATGATCGACGACGCCGAGGAAAAGGGACTTCTCAAAGAAGGCTCGGTCATCATCGAACCGACCTCCGGCAATACCGGTATCGGTCTTGTGGCAGTCGCCGCGGCAAAGGGTTATCGCATCATCATCGTCATGCCCGAGACCATGAGCGTCGAACGCAGACAGCTGATGAAGGCATACGGCGCAGAGCTGGTGCTGACCGAAGGCGCAAAGGGCATGAAGGGCGCGATTGCCAAGGCGGAAGAGCTTGCTGCTGAGATTGAAAGCAGCTTTATCCCCGGTCAGTTCGTCAACCCCGCCAATCCCGCGATCCACCGCGCGACCACGGGTCCCGAGATCTACGACGATACCGACGGCAAGGTCGATATCTTTGTCGCGGGCGTCGGTACCGGCGGTACCGTCACGGGCGTAGGCGAATACCTGAAATCCCGGAACCCCGACGTCAAGGTCGTCGCAGTCGAGCCCGAAACCTCGCCTGTTCTCTCCAAGGGAGTTGCCGGCGCGCATAAGATCCAGGGTATCGGCGCAGGCTTTGTGCCGGATGTATTGAATACAAACGTATATGACGAAGTCATCCCCGTATCCAACGAAGACGCGTTCGCGACCGGTAAGCTGATCGGCAAATCCGAGGGCGTGCTGGTAGGCATCTCTTCCGGCGCGGCGACATTCGCGGCGATCGAGCTTGCGAAGCGTCCCGAGAACGCCGGCAAGAACATCGTTGTGCTTCTGCCGGACACCGGCGATCGGTATTTATCGACGCCGCTGTTTCAGGATTAATAAAGCGAAACGGCTTTGGGGATCATCCAAAGCCGTTTTTTGACATAGGGAGGAAATATGAATAAGAAACACTCCGACCGCACCCTGCGGATCGTGATCGCAGCGATGTTCGCTGCGATGGTGGCGGTCATGACCGCTTTTGTCCAAATCAAAACGCCGACCGGAGGCTATGTGCATCTCGGCGACAGCATGATCTATCTGGCGGCGAGCTTTTTGCCGATGCCCTACGCAGTCGCTGCGGCTGCGATCGGCGGCGGTATCGCCGACCTGCTGGTCTATCCCGAGACCATCATTTATACGATCATCATCAAGGCGATCAACGCCGTGTTTTTCAGTGCAAAGGGCGATAAGCTGCTGACAAAGCGCAACGCGCTGATGACGATCCCCTCGGGACTTGTCACCATCGTCGGCTACTCGATCTCGAAGCTCATCCGACAGCTGCTCGCAGGCGACAGCTTCCATTCGGCAGTCGTCAACGCGCTGTGGAAGATCCCCGAAAACAGCATTCAGGCGGTCGCATCCGCACTGATCTTTATCGTTATCGCGCTCGCGCTCGACAAAGCGGATATCAAAAAACGAATGCTCCGCGATTTTTAACAGCAAACGCTCCCGATCATCTCGGGAGCGTTTTATCTTCGGCGGGCAGCGCCCGCCATCCACTCTTCACTCTTCACTTTTCACTCTTCACTCGACAATCGTTCCCCCGCCGAGGACGACGTCGCCGTCGTACAGTACCGCCGCCTGACCGGGCGTGATCGCGCGGATCGGCAGGTCGAATTCCAGCTTCACCGTACCGTCGGGATTCACCGACGCGGTCGCGGGCTGTTCCTTCTGACGATAGCGGGTCTTCGCCTTGCAGCGGATCGGATCGGTCGGCGCCTCGCCGGAGATCCAGTTGAAGTCCGCAACGATCGCCGTATTGCGGAACAGGTGTTGTTCATCGCCGAGGATGACCGTGTTCTGTTCGGGATCGATGCCGACCACATAGATCGGCGCGCCGACGCTGATGCCGAGGTGCTTGCGCTGGCCGATGGTATAGCGGACGATTCCTTTGTGCCGTCCCAGCACCCTGCCGTCGGTCGTCAGAAAATCACCGGTCTCGACCCTGCCGCCGTGCCGTTCGATAAAGGACGCATAGTCGCCGTCCGGGACGAAGCAGATGTCCTGACTGTCCGGCTTTTTGGCGTTGACAAAACCGTTTTCCTCAGCGATCCGGCGCACCTCATCCTTGCTGAGTTCTCCGAGGGGAAACCGCGTATGGCTGAGCTGTTCCTGCGTCAGCGAATAGAGGACATAGCTCTGATCCTTTGAGGGATCCGCCGCTTTTTTCAAGTAATATCTGCCGTTCTGCTGCTCGATCCTCGCATAATGACCCGTCACGATCACATCGCATCCCAGCTCCTGCGCGCGGATATACAGACGGTCGAACTTCAGATACCGGTTGCAGTCGATGCAAGGGTTCGGGGTCATGCCGCGGCGGTAGGAATCGATAAATTTGTCGATGATCTTCTCTTTGAAATCGTCCTTGAAATTGAACGTATAGTGCGGGATACCCATGCGGGTACAGACGGCGCGCGCATCCTCGACGTCGTCGAGCGAACAGCAGGTGTTGTCCCGACCGTTCTCAACGTCCTCGCCGTCAAACAGCCGCATCGTACAGCCGATGCGCTCATATTCTTTCATCAACAGGGCGGCGACCGAGCTGTCGACGCCGCCGCTCATCGCGATCAATGCTTTCATAGGATTCTCTCATTCATGTGTTTTCTATCATTATACAAGAAAAGAAAACCTGTGTAAAGCCCTTGATTTACCTACCTGATTTGTGGTATAATGTGATGGAACAATCAACTATTGAGCAGGTGATTTGATGATGATCTCAACAAGAGGAAGATATGCGCTGCGCGTGCTGATCGATCTTGCCGACCACAACAACGGAAAATATATCCCGATGAAGGACGTCGCCGCGCGTCAGAATGTGTCGCTGAAATATCTGGAGCGCATCCTGCCCACCCTGACCAAAGCCAAGCTGATCGAGGGAGTTCACGGCAAAGGCGGCGGCTATAAGCTGACCCGCGATCCGTCCGACTATACCGTCGGCGAGGTGCTGCGCCTGACCGAAGGCGATCTTGCTCCGGTATCGTGCCTTGCTCCCGACGCGCCGCCTTGCGACCGCATGACCGAATGCCGTACCATCAGGATCTGGCGTGATTTTTACAACATGACCAACAAATACTTCGACTCCATCCGCCTGAGCGACCTCACTGCCGCGGATGCCGCCGACAATTATGTGATATAACGCTAATACAAGCAGCGCCCCTCCGTAAGGAAGGGCGTTTTCGTTAGTTATTTATCTTTTCTCTGATCCCAGCCGCAGTAGTCAGTCAGAATATGTTCAAAAGATGTTGCAACATCAAGGCTCTGGTCATAAAAGTATACATAGGCGATCTTGCATTTTTCCGTGTTGATCCCGATAAAGTACAATTCTTCCGGAAACTCACTGTCCTCTTTACAGTACTTTTTCAGTTCCAATATGCTGAAATCATAGCCGCCATAAGAAAAAGACGGATTCAAAGTATTCTCTTTGACCTTATCGGTCATCGGCTCCTTCTGATATGTATATTTTTTATTAACCGCGTTTACCGCCGATGGATAATGCTCCGCGTCATACTCTGCAATCAGCGTATATGCAGGCAGGACGTCAGATTTTTGGTATTTCATAGTTTGAACCGACCGACAATCGCTCAGAGAATCAATAGAAGGCATGATCCCGTTTTCAGCCGCAAACTTCTCATAAGTGTCGGAGCTTGTATCGGTCTGACTGCAGCCGGTCAGCGTCAAAATGAACAATAGCGATAGTAATATGCAAAGGGCTTTTTTCATTGATTTGCCTTTCATAGCTTGGTATTACCGAACACGCCGAGCTGGGCGGCAAGCACCACGCCGGCGATCACGACGGCGAGGACGATCAGGGCAACCCCGCCGCCGGTATTGCCGCTGTCGCCGACAACGATAAATTCGTTGGGGTTGCCGGGATTATATCTCACCTGACGCGTCTCGCCTCTTTTATACTTTCTTTTTCGTGTCGTCGAGGTGCCGCCCTGTCTGCGAACGGTCGCTCCGCGTGCAGTAAACTCGTAATACGCCGTATAGCTGCGCTCTGTATGACCGCTGCCGTCACGGGTGATATCTTCGCCTACGCTGACGATGGTCGCGGTCGTTTCCTCGGTACAGCGCGCACGTTTTCTGCGGTCAAAAAAGACGATTACAATACCGATCAGCAGCATCACTGCCGCTAAGATATACAGTACCCCTGCAGCCTCCATTTTTGACTCCTTTCATGGCACAAAAACCGGCACAGATCTGACCTGTGCCGGTTTTGAATTGCGGTTGATTATCTGACTTTCCAGATTTCCTCTGCGTACTGGATGATGGTACGGTCGGAGCTGAAGGTGCCGCAGTGAGCGACGTTCTTCAGGCACTTGGTACCGAAACCGATGCGATCCTTGTACTCAACGTTGCACTGGAGCTTCTTCGCCACATAATCCGGAAGATCATACAGCAGGAAGTAGTGGTCACAGTGGTGCCAGTTGGTACCGTTGATGAGCGCATTGTGCAGTTCTGCAAAGCTGCCCTCGCCCTGAGCGCCGTTGTCGGAGAAGGTGCCGTCGACCAGCGTATCGACGACGCGCTTGATCATCGGGTTGGAGTTGTAGATCGCGCGTGCATCGTAGCCCTCTTTCTTGAGGCGCTCGATATCTTCGACTCTGCCGCCGAAGATGTACTCGTTCTCTTCACCCGCCTGCTGAGCGATCTCGACATTCGCGCCGTCATAGGTGCCGAGGGTGACCGCGCCGTTGAACATGAACTTCATGTTGCCGGTACCGGAAGCCTCTGTACCCGCTGTGGAGGTCTGCTCGGAGACGTCCGCCGCGACGACCAGCTTCTCAGCGTAGGATACGTTGTAGTTCGATACGAATACGACCTGCAGCTTATCCTTGGTATCGGGATCGTTGTTGACAAGATTCGCGATCTCGTTGATGTACTTGATGATCGCCTTAGCTCTCTTATAGCCGGGCGCAGCCTTCGCACCGAAGATGAAGCAGGTCGGCTGGAAATCGGGCAGCTGACCGCTCTTGATGCGGAAGTAGATCCACATGATCGAGAAGGCGTTCAGCAGCTGACGCTT
>CADBOO010000023.1 GCA_902796225.1 uncultured Ruminococcus sp. | reverse complement strand
GATATATCAAATAATCAAAAGAACCACAGATAGTACAGATAATAATACCTACACGAAATTGTTTAAGTGCTATCGAGTGGGAATAAAGGAGATACCATTGGCTAAGAAAGAGCAAAGATTCACAGTGATCTATAGAGACGGTTCTCAGCTGTCGGATGAAGGCGTACGTCAGATTATGGTAGACAAGGAAACAGGCGTACATTATCTGGTCTGGAAATCCGGATACGGGGCCGGCATCACGCCCTTGTTGGATTCCGACGGAAAGGTAATTACATCCGACCTCGATTAACCGGGCAAGAGTAACCCTCTGCTTCAGAAACAACATCATCGCCGCCGGGCGGGATGATCTCCTGCCGGCGGCTGTTCCTGTTTTTATACGCTTGCTTTTGTGACGGAATCCGCGAAAAGAACAATCGCACAAAAAGCCTTTGCACGCCGATCGATCTTTTTCTTGCAATCGCGGCGTGATTATAGTATGATAAAACCATCATCCAAATCAAACGCAGGAGGTCACCCATGTCAATCAATTTTAATCAGGATTCCGTATTCAATCTCAAAGAAATCAAGCTCGAATCCGTTCGCGGAGACGTCGACGGTCTGCTGATCGACGGCGAAGAGCCCGTGATGGCGTTCCACACCGTGCGCGACCAGCTGGTATTCACCAACCGCCGCATCATCGCGATCGACGTCCAGGGCATGACCGGCACTCGCAAATCCTTCACCTCGCTGCCCTATTCGCGCATCCAGTATTTTACCATCCAGACGCCGGGCTTTGGTGAATTCATGCCGGATACCGAGCTGTTTGTCATGTTCAACAATCGCTTTACTGCGCGCTTTGAGTTCAAGACAAGAACCGACATCGGCAAGATCGCCCGGCTGATCGGCGATTTTGCCCTGAGATAAACCGCAAACAATAATACCGCCGATGGGAGCTGTCCGCAGTTCCCGTCGGCGGTTTCATTTTTTCACAGCGCAAGAAGCAGTATTTCCCGATACAGCTCCCTGAATTCCAGGAAGGGGATATTGTCGGTCACGATAAAGAAGTTAATCTTCTTTGCGGGATCGGTATACGCGAACGACGCGTAGGAATCTGCGCCGCCTTCGTGCGACAGCGCGCCGTTGGAATGGATACAGATACCGTAGCCGTAATTCATCTCGGGAGAATACACCGTTGTCATCTCTTTTTTGCTTTTTTCGGAGAGGATCGTGTTTTCCCTGAGAGAGGTCAGCCACTTGTCCATATCCGCGGCAGTCGTGATGATACCGCCGTTGCCGAAGGTCGCGCCGACGGTGTAGATCTCCTTATGTCCGTCAGGATCGTCGGATACCGGCGGGACGGTTTTCTCAGCGTGAGCAAGCTCCTCGCACACGCCGGTATCGTTCATGCCGAGCGGATCAAAGATGCGCTCGCGCAGAACGTCGCCGTATGGTTTGCCGGACAGGGTCTGAACGATCTCGGCAAGCAGAAAGTAGTTGGAGTCGGAGTAGTAGAACCCCTCGCCCGGCTCAAACAGCAGCGGACGGCCGAAGATCCAGTCGCGGACTGCCTGATGGTTATGCTCCTCGGACGCATTTTCGCCGAAGTCATAGTCGATATACGCGTCAAAGCCCGACCCGTCGTTGCTGACATAGTTGTCGATGCCGGAGCGCATCGTCAGCATTTGCTTCAGGGTGATATCTCCCCCGCGCGCATACGCGGGATAATACTTGTCAAGCGTATCGTCAAGGCTGAGCTTTCCCTCATCCCTGAGCAGCAGGATACAGGTCGCGCAGAACTGTTTGGAGATCGACGCGATCGGAAACAGGTTGTCAAGGGTGATCGCCTCGCCGCCGGATCCGATGACGCCGTTTGCGCCCTCACAGACGACTTTGCCGTCCCTGCTCATGCGGTAAACGCCCGCAAAGCCGTATTCCTCCAGCATCGCCTGTATGCTTTCCTGCAGCGCGCTGTCGACAGCCGATGTATCCGCGGCGGTCTCTGCCGTCTTTGAGCCTGCCGACGTCTCGGCAGAGGGCTCCTTTTGTTTTTCTGTGACAGGCTGCGTTTCCGCATCGGTCACTGCTGCCTGCGTGACCGCCGCCGTCGCTTCGTCGGCGGCGCCTTTATTATCCTGCCCGGATCCGGACTGTCCGCACGCCGCCGACAGCAGCGCTGTCGACAGGATCAGCAAAACCGAAATGATCTTGTACCGTAACTGTTTCATTGTATTCCCTCCGGTATCAATAACAAAGGGTCACCGCAAAGATGCAGCAACCCCGGTCTGATACAGGTGATCGATTATTTTTGGCTTTCGAGGTAGTTGACGATATCCTGCACCTTTTCGAAAGTTGCTAACTCCTCGTCGGGGATAACGATGCCGTTTTCTTCCTCGATCGTCATCAGCAGCTGGAGGATATCCAGGCTGTCCGCTCCGAGATCCTCTTTGATGGAAGCCTCGGGCGTCACGATGCTTTCGTCGCAGTGCAGTTGTTCTACCAGTATTTTTTTGACGTCTTCAAACATAATATCTTCCTCTCAACGAATTTCATTGATACCAGTATACACAGAAATCCGAAAAAATGCAACTGTTTTATTCCGCCTTTTCCAACGCCGCCAGCGCCGCCTGTATCTCCTCGTTCATCGCGCCGCCGGACATCCGGTACGCCTGACCGATACAGACCCTGACCGCAGTCGCGTTCGAACTGCCGTGACCCTTGACGATGGTCTTCTCGCATCCGAGCAGAACCGATCCGCCGTAGTTCTGGTAATTCATCATATCCTTGAAATCGGCGAACATCTGCTTTTGCAGCAGCGCGCCGAGCTTGTACTTTGTTTTTGAGTAGATCTGCTCCTTGAGCTTTTTTAACAGCTCCATCGCAGTACCCTCGGTCGCCTTGCACAGCACGTTGCCCGAAAAGCCGTCGCATACGACCAGATCATAGTCGCCCGACAGCAGATCGCGGCTCTCCATATTGCCGACAAAGTTGATGCTGTCACAGTTCATGAGCATCGGATACGCTTCTTTGCGCAGGTTATCGCCCTTTTCGCTTTCGACGCCGATATTCAGCAGCGCGACACGGGGACGCTCCTTGCCGTAGGCGTATTTCAGATACGCGCTGCCGATGATCGCCTGCTGCAAAAGCATCTCGGCGGTAACGTCGACATTGGCGCCGGAGTCGCATACGCCGACGATATCGCCGGTCATGGTCGGCAGGATCGGACAGAACGCCGGTCTGCGGATCCCGCGGATGCGCCCGATCCTGAGGGTCGCTGCGGCGATCAGCGCGCCGGTCGCGCCGACGGTCACCATTCCCGCGATCTCCTTGTCGGTGCGGAGCATTGTGATCGCCTTCATCATCGAGCTTTCGCGCTTGAGGCGGATCGCATCGGTCGGCTTATCCTCGCCGGTGATGATATCCGGCGCGTGGACGACCTCGATCCTCTCGCCCGTATATCCGAGCCTGTTCAGCCCGGCTTTGATCGTATCTTCATCGCCGGTCAGTACCAGCGACAGATCCTCATATTCCCTGAGCGCTTCGATCGCGCCCTCAATATTCGCCGCGGGACTTTTGTCCCCGCCGAAGCAGTCCAATATCAGTTTCATTCTTACACCAGTTTCTTCACAAACGCGCGTCTTCTTTTGTGCTTGACTTCCTTGAAGCGCTTCCACTGATTCTGGATGGCGAAGTTGTTCTCCAGATTCAGGTTGGTCTCGGCATATTCGATGCCGTCGCGCTTGAGCATTCTGATCAGCTCCGTGCTGATGATAGTCGAAACGCCGCGGTTCATATACTCCGGCTCGACCGCGATCAGTCCGAGGTCGATCACCTTCGGCTTTTTGATCGCCTTCAGCAGGCGCACCAGCGCCGCCGGGGTCAGCTTGCCCTTCGATTTCTGTACCGCTCTCGCGATCGACGGAAAACAGATGCCCATGCAGACGACTCTGTCGTTTTCATCGAGGATGACCGCTACGTGCTTGAGGTCGACGATCAGCTTGAACGAGGTGATCAGCTGATCCTTCATCCCCTGCGTGAACGGCACCGTTCCGTAAAGATGCTCATACGCCTTGTCGAGCAGCGCAAAGAACTCGTCGGCATACCGGTTGATAAAGTCGCTGACGTTCTTCGCCTCGCCGAACCGCAGCTTATACCGCTTCATGACAAAGTCGGTCATTTTCTCCAGCGTTTCGATCCCCTCGTCCGGCAGATAGAGCTTTGACTCGGTCCAGTCGACTTCCTTCTCATAGCCGAGGTTTTCGATCAGCTTCTGATAATACGGCGCGTTGTATTGCTCCTCAAAGGTCGAAAGCTGATCAAATCCGTCGATCAGCAGACCCTCTCTCTCGAGATCCGAGAATCCCAGCGGGCCGCAGGCGGTGTCCATACCTTTCGCAATCGCCCAGTCCTCGACCGCCTTGAACAGCTTATCGGCAGCCTCCTGATTGTCGATCGCGTCAAAGCGGTTGAAGCGCACGCGCTTTTCATTGTTCTTGCGGTTGGCGTCCTTCTGGATGATCCCCTGGATCCTGCCGACGACCGTATCCCCGTCGTATGCGAGGAAATTGACGATGTCGCAGGTCTCGTTGTACACAAACCCGGGCTTGAACATACTTTTTTCGTCGCCGTAGAGCGGCGGCACAAAGCAGTCGTTGTCCTTATATAATTCGAGCGGAAAATCAATAAACTTCTTTTGCTCTTTTTTCGTTTTGACTTCTTTGATCTGAATCATACGAATCCTCCGTAACCAAAGCGCAGCTCAAAAAGAGTCGCCGGCATATCTTATTTTATCCGCGGCACATATTCCAAAAGCCGTCAGGCTTTCCCATCACTCTTCACTCTTAGTTCTTCACTCTTCACTATCAAAGGCTTCTTCTCTTCGCATGGAATCCCAGCCCGACGGTATCCGGTCCGCAGTGACTTCCGGCGGTCGGATTGACGGATACATATTGAATCGTCAGGTCGTCGCCGTACTTCTCCTTCAGCATCGCGCCGATCTCCTCTGCGATATCCTGCGCGTCGGCGCTGCCGATCAGGATGCGGTGATTCTTGACGTCGTCGCCCAGCTCATCGACAAAGCTGACCAGACGCTCCATCGCCTTGATCCTGCCCTTTTCCTTGCCGACGGATACCATCTTGCCCTCTTCGTTCATATAGATGATCGGGCGGATTCCCAGCAGGGTGCCCATCGTGCCGGCGAGTCCCGATACGCGTCCGCTGCGGCGGAAGAATTTCAGATCATCCGCAAAGAAGTAGCACGCGTAATGGTCGATCTCTGTCTTGGACCATTCCATGATCTCGTCGATCGTTTTGCCCTCTTTATACAGATCGCCGACCGCCAGAACGATGATCAGCGACATCAGGGTGATGCCCTTTGTGTCGATGGTATAAACGGTCCTGTCGGGGTACTTGGTTTTCAGCTCCTCGATCGCCTTGTCCATGTTGTCAAAGGTCGCCGTCATATTGCGGGAAAAATGCACATACAGGATGTCGTCGCCGTTTTTCAGCACCGGCTCAAAGTAATCGATATAGCGCTGGGTCGAGATCGCCGCGGTCGTCGGCAGCACGCCGTCCCTGAGCTGATCATAGAACGCGTGCGCGTCAAATTCGTCAAAATCCTCGTACGGATAGACGTTCTTTCCGTCGATCGCATACGGCATACTGATCAGGTGATACCCGTATTCCTGCGCCTGCGCGGGGGTGATGTCGGTATCGGTGTCGGTAAATAATACAAGCATAGTTTAACTCCTTAAGGTATTTATCTATTCGGCTGTCACGCCGGGCTCAGCGAAGGCTCTTGACACAACAGCGTTATCGATCCTCCGGCAAAGCCTTTGGATGACTAATTCAGAATCATAATGTAATCGTAGATCGGCTGATCGCCCTGCAGCATGATGACCTCAGTCCGTCTGTACTGCGCTTTGATCGTGTCGTACATCTTTGCGGCGGCGTCCGCATCTGCATCCGCGCCCGCGAGGATCAGCATCACGTCGTAATTCTTCGCGCCGAGCTTTTCGCACAATCCGATCATCGCCTCTTCGGGCGTTTTTTCGTCCACATAGATATCGTCGCCGACAAAGCCGATGTAATCGCCTCTGGCGACCTCCACCCCGCCCGCGACGTCGCGGGACGCGACGCTGACGATACCGGTCACAACGCCGCCGATGATCTCGTCGAGGTACGCGACCACCGCGTCGGTATCGCCGACGGTGATATCGAACATCGAGATCGCGGCATACCCTTCGCCGATGGTTTTGGTACGGATGATCCTGACGTCGATATCCTCTGCCATCGCCGCCGCCTGTTCGGCGGTCATGATGATATTGCCGTTGTTCGGGAAGACATACACAGTCTGTGCGCCGACGGCTTCATAGGCGTCGAGCATCTCCTGCGCCGAAGGGTTCATGCTTTGACCGCCGTCGACCACCGCGTCGACGCCCAGCGAGGTGAAGATCTCTTTCAGTCCGTCACCCGCCGCCACGGTCACGATCCCGTAGGGCTTTTTCGGCTTGGTATTCTTCGGCCGATACCCGACCTTGCCGTGCGTCTCGTTATGCTGCAGCGTCATATTCTCGATCTTTGTCGTCAGAAATTCGCCGTACTCCTGACAGCGGTTGAGGATATCGCCGGGGCGCTTTGTATGCACATGCACCTTGACGATGGTGCCTTCCTTGAAAGCGACAACGGAATCGCCGACCGAATTCAGCCAATCCTTGAACACGTTCAGATCAAAGCCGTCGATATCGATCTTGCTTTTCTGCAATCTCAGCAGAAACTCGGTACAATAGCCGAACTCCAGCTCGCTGTCCTCGGTAAAAGCGTCCAGATTGACGCTTTTAGCCGCAGGTGATGATTCTCCGGCGCTGAATTCGATCCCCTTGAGCGCCGCCTTCATTCCCTCGGCGATATAGACGAAGCCCGCGCCGCCGGAATCGACCACGCCTGCCTCTTTCAATACATCCAGCAGCTCCGGCGTTCTTTCAAGCGACGCCGTCAGCGCGCGCAGCATTACGTCGAACAGTCCTTCAAAGCTGTCCGGTCTTTCTCTGCCGACCGCTTCCACCGCCTCGCGGTAAACGGTCAGGATCGTCCCCTCCACGGGATCGGATACCGCCCGGTACGCCTCCTTGACGCCCTGCTGCAGCGCAAAGATGAACCGCGGGATATCCACTTCTCTTTCGCTCTCAAGCCCCTTGCCGATGCCGGCAAAGATGCGCGACAGGATCACGCCCGAGTTGCCCCGCGCGCCCAGCAGCATCTCGTGCGCCGCGTGCGAAGCGACCTCGCCGAGCAGCGGACTGTCGGCGGTCTTGGACGCGCCCGCGTCGATGGTCATAAACATATTATCGCCCGTATCCCCGTCGGGGATCGGAAAAACATTCAAATCATTGACAGCCGCACGGTTCACGCCGAGATTTCTCGCGCCGCCGCGCAGCATATTCAGATACATCAATCCGTCGATTGTCTTAGTCATACGGTACCTCATTCATTTGTAATCATCCAATTATATAGTATAACACATCCTGCAATAAAAAAGCAATATCAGAATCCGTCACGGTTCTTGATGCTTTGATTGTTTTCCCAAAATTTTGCAAACCGATAGAGTATCTCCCGAAGGCAAACAAAGCAAAAAGCCCTCCGCAAGGAGGGCTGTTGCTCTATAAAGACTTCTGTATTCTCATCATATACCTTATTTACGGTCTGCCGCCGCCACCGGGGCCGCCGGGCTGATTGCCGCCGCCCGTTGAGGTCGAGGGCGAGGAGCTTGTGCCGCCGGATACCGTGCCGCCGGTGCCGTAGCCATAGCTGTTGAGCGTACCGTTATAGGTGCCGCCTGTGACAAACTTCACGCTCGACATCGTCGCGCCGCCCTGATAGAACAGAACGCCGAGGTTGCCGGAAAGCTGAGATTTCACCGCCGCGAGGACGTTGCCGCTGCTGTCGGTAAAGCAGATCGTCGATCCCTTCGATACCGAGCCGACGCTCTTGTTATAGACAGCGTTGCCTGCCTTGCCCGCAATATCCTCCCACATCGCGCTGGAGGAACAGATCGCCGCGACCGTACCGCCGTTGAAACCGACCGTACCGTCCGAGTCGACCGCAAAGTTGCCGCCGGAGTTCGGTCCCTGTACGACGACCACGCCGCCGTTGAAGGTCAACGCGCCGTTCGCGTCAATGCCGTCGCCTGAGGATACCACATAGACCTCGCCGCCGTTGATGGTGATCGAACTGTTGGATGACGCGCCGGGCTGGAACGGATTCTGACCGGGTCTGCCGCCCTGCGAGCTCTGATCCTGACCGCCGGCAGCATTGATGCCGTCGTCGGATGCGACTACGCTGATGACGCCGCCGTTGATGATCACGTCGTTGCCCTCAAGTCCTTCATAACTCTTGGTGATGATGATCGTGCCGTTCTCGATCGTGAGGGTCGTGTCGGCATGGATGCCGTCGTCGCCGGAGCTGATGTTAAAGCTGCCGTTTTTGATGGTGACGTTGCCGTTGCAGTGAACGCTGTCGTCGCCGGAGGTGATATTGAACGACCCGCTGTTGACGATCAGATCGGATTCTGCCTTGACGCCCTTACCGGTCGTGTTCAACGTCATCTCGACGTTCTCGACGGTGAGGACGGACGCCGCCGTGATGCCGTCGTCGCCGGAAGTCAGATCATAGACGCCGCCGGTCAGATTGACCGCCGCGTTGCCGTTGATACAGTCGTCGGTACTGTTGACGGTGACGCTGCCGCCGGTGATATTGATATCGCCGTCGTTCTTGATACCCTTGCCGCCCGCCTGCGTGATATTGATCGTGCCGCCGCTGACGGTCAGGTCCGTGACCGCCGTGACGCCGTCGTCGCCGGACTTCAGGGTAAAGGTACCGCCGCTGACAGTGACCGCCGCGTTGCCGTTGATGCAGTCGTCGGTGGTATCGCAGACATAGACGCCGTCGGTGATCACGATATCGCCTGTCGCCTTGATCGCCTTACCGGTCGCAGTGATCGTCGCCTTCTTGACCAGCTCAAGATTCAGCGTTCCTTCGCTGTCAAAGCCGTCTGACTGCGAGTTGATCGTGATCTCGATATTCTTGCCGTTGACGGTGATATCGTCGTTGGCATGGATGGCGTCCTTGACGGAAGTGATATTAAACACGCCGTTTTCGATCGAGATATCGTCGTCGGTCGCGATGCCGTGCTTATAGTTACCGTTGACATTCAGCGTACCCTTGCCTTTGATTTCAAGGGTGTCGTCGGTGTGGATCGCGCCCTTAGCCTGCGACGCGTCGATCGAATAGGTCACGCCGTCGATGCTATGCTCTTCGACCGTCTTCGTATAAGAGGAGCCGTCGGTCACGGTGTTGGTCGTGCCGCTTTCTAAGGTGATGAACGCCTTCTTGCAGCGGTCAAAGTAGATCGCCGGGCCGTCGGGGTTGGTCAGGCTCATGCCGTTGAGTCTGAGCTTGACCTTATCGTTGACGTCCTTTTCCTCTTCGTCGGAACAGGTGCGGACATAGATCATGCCGTCGCTGCAGGTGCCGGTGACCTCCCAGTCGCCGCCCTCTGTGATGATGACCGTGTTGCCGTCGACATACGCGCCGGTACCGGTCACGGTGATACCGCTGTCAGACAGAACGATCTTGCCGGTGTTCTCTTTCCACTCGTCGCCGGTGACTTCCGTCGTCGGCTCCTGAGTCGCCGGTTCTGTCGGAGCAACCGTCGGAGCAGTCGTCGGCGCTTCGGTAGCCGCCTCGGTCTGAGCTTCGGTCTGCGCCTCGGTCGGAGTCTGCGTCGGATCTTGTGTGCCGATCGCCTCGCCGATGGGATGACCGTCGTTGATACCTGCGAGCCATCTCTGGATCGCCGTCGCATCCACGATAGAAACGCCGCCGTCTTCATCCGCGTCGGATGTCAGCGCTGTGGTTCCCCGGATCAGGAAAAAGCCTGCCAGTCCGCGCTGGATGTGTGTCGCGTCGAGGATGGTCACGATTCCGTCTCCATCCGCGTCGCCGAGGATCAGCGTATTGTCTGCACTTTCATTCGTGTCAGCCGCACTGACAGAAATCGCGGGGATGATCATGCAGACAGTCAGCAGGATCGCCAGCAGGATCGCCAACTGTTTTTTGTGTTGTTTCATGAGGTGATCACTCCTTTTCTCATTTTACATGATAATCCTATCTTGTCAATCTGTCGGTATGATGACGGTTATGTGAAAACTATGTGAAAACGGTGACTGTTCGGCTTTACAATTCTCTTTTCATCCGCTACAATAGGAGCATGAAACCTGTTATTCCTACCGAAAACCGATACCATCTGATCGATGTGCTCCGCGGCGCGGCGATCGTCAGCATGATCGTCTATCATTTTTGCTATGATTATTTTGTCGTCTGCGGCGTCGACCCGGAATTCGATCGGCAGACGCCGATCATTCTCTGGGAACAATCGATCTGTTTTTTATTCATCATCGTATCGGGGATCTCGCTGAACTTTTCCCGCCATCCCTACCGACGCGGGATCATCATCAATCTTTGCGGCTTTGCGATCACCGCAGCGACGGTCGTCTTCATCCCGTCTCAGCAGATCTGGTTCGGCGTCCTGAATCTGATCGGCTGTGCGATGCTCATCGCCGCGGCGCTGCGAAAGCTCTTCGACCGGATCCATCCCGCCGCCGGCATGCTGCTGAGCATGACCGCGTTTGCGCTGACCTACGGCGTCCCGATGCGGTATCTCGGCTTTTTCTCGATCCCCTTTGCGACCCTGCCGAACGCGATGTTTTCCTGCAAATACCTCGCGTTTCTCGGTTTACCGTCCGACGACTTTTTTTCCGCTGATTTTTTCCCGCTGATCCCGTGGCTGTTTTTATTTTTCTTCGGCGTCTTTCTCTGGCGGTACATCGCCCTGCGCGGACGCGACGGCGTTTTTCGCTTCGATGTCCCCGCCCTCAGCTTTTTCGGCAGACACAGCCTGATCATCTATCTCATCCACCAGCCGATTCTC
The DNA here is from genome assembly GCA_902796225.1 of uncultured Ruminococcus sp. Lineage (GTDB taxonomy): Bacteria > Bacillota > Clostridia > Oscillospirales > Acutalibacteraceae > Ruminococcoides. The sequence goes on along the minus strand of CADBOO010000023.1, from coordinate 12,061 downwards.
TACGTCTTCTGTGCGCTGATCTGCGGTCGGTTCTGACTGCGACGATCCGATTGCCGAAACGATCGTGCTTGATTGTGAACCTTCCTCCGCGTACATTCTATCGGAAAACGGAAAATTCTGCGGCTTCCGTTATCCTCACTGTTCAGCCGGTGCCGCACCGGCATCTGGATTCTTATGAATTGCAGCAATTGCGGAAAACCGCTCAACGAAAACGCGACCTTCTGTGACCGATGCGGCGCGTCTGTCCCGCAGGAATACCTGCCGCAGATGCCAGCGGAGCATCCCTCCGGCTCAAAGGGTCCCAACACCCCTATCGTGATTCTGCTGATCCTGATCCTCGCCGCGATCATCGGCTTCGGGATCTATTTTGCCCTTCGCTCATCCGGCGGCGATACATCCCCCGCCGCTGAAAGCGCGCAGACGGATGCGTCAGATCCGACACAGCCAAGCGCTCCGACGATCGCCGAAACCGCACAGCCGGCGACCGACAGCGGCGAGCAGTCCGCCGACGCGGCGGTCAAAGCGACCGAAGCGCCCTTTACAATCTCCCAAAAGGAGCTGGAGATCGAGATCGAAAAGATCCGCAAGTGGTACTACTCCCCGACCTCGGACGACGAAAAGCTCGTTCTTGAAAACGGCGAGGACGGCTGGAACTATTCGCGCGACTACCGCTTCCACAACGGCAAGCTGGTCTTTGCGTTCATCTTCGACGGTACCGAGGAACACCGCCTGTACTTCAAGGACGATCACATGATCCGTTACATCGACGAGAACCACACCGCCTATGACTATCCCGACTGCGACAAATTCTCCTCATGGGCGGAAAAAGCCCTCCGCGAAGCCTACGCAAAGTACAGCGGCGGAACCGCCTCCGATACGGACGAGTCCGGCTGGATCGGCACGTGGAAAAACGACGCCGGCGCAACGATGACCATCACTGCCGTGACCGCATCGGGCTTTGACGTCGTCTACCACCACACGACCGAACAAGGCAGCTGGATCGACAGCACCTATCATATGGTCTTCACCGACAGCAGTCACCTCACCGCGACCGAATCCGCCGACAACGCCTCGTGGAAATATACGCTGACGCTGAGCGACGGCTACCTGCTGGTCGAATCCCGCTACCCCGACATGAAGTTCTACAAGGAATAACAGCCCATCGCCGCCGGTAAAACCCCAAAATTAACACAAAGTTCACAAGAAATTAGCACTCTCGCCTTGACAGTGCTAATTTTTTTACTATAATAAGATTATAGCCTCCCTTTTCTAAGGGAGGTGGCTTTTGCGATTGACCGCAAAAGTCGGAGGGACAGGCATGCGACGCTTACCCTTCACCATTTTATCAATGTCCCGCTCAGGAGGAATAAATCATGGCAAAAAAGCAATTCAAAACCGAATCCAAAAAACTGCTGGATATGATGGTCAATTCCATCTATACCCATAAAGAGATCTTTCTCAGAGAGTTGATCTCCAACGCGTCCGACGCGATCGACAAGCTCTATTTCCGCTCGCTGACCGACGACAGCGTCACCTTAAAGCACGACGACTACGAGATCCGCATCGCCGCCGATAAGGACGCCCGCACCCTGACCGTATCCGATAACGGCTGCGGCATGACAAAGGACGAGCTCGAGAACAACCTCGGCACGATCGCAAAATCCGGCTCCTTTGATTTCAAAAAGGGCGACGAAAATCAGGCGGAAGAGATCGACATCATCGGTCAGTTCGGCGTCGGCTTTTACTCTGCTTTCATGGTCGCCGACAACATCAAAGTTATGAGCCGCGCCTACGGCGCCGATGAGGCGTTCGTCTGGGAAAGCTCCGGCGCGGACGGCTACACCGTCAAAGCCTGCGATAAGCCCGATCACGGCACCGTCATCATCCTGCACATCAAGGAGGATACCGACGACGAAAAATATGCCGCCTACCTCGAGACCTACCGCATCCGCGAGCTGATCAAAAAGTACAGCGACTACATCCGCTATCCGATCCGCATGCTCACCGAGCACAGGCACAAAAAGGACGATTCGGACGAGTACGAGACCGTCAAAGAGGACGAGACCCTCAACTCCATGATCCCGATCTGGAAAAAATCCCCCTCCGAGGTATCGGACGAGGATTACAACAATTATTATAAGGACAAGTTCGGCGATTACGAAGCGCCCATCAAGGTCATCCGCCAGAAGACCGAAGGCTCTGCGGATTACACCGCCCTCTTGTTCATCCCGTCCCACACCCCCTACGATTACTACAGCCGCGAATACGAAAAAGGCTTACAGCTCTATTCCAGCGGCGTGATGATCATGGAAAAGTGCAAGGAGCTGATCCCCGACCACTACAGCTTTGTCAAAGGTCTGGTCGACAGCGCGGACCTTTCGCTGAACATCTCGCGCGAAATGCTCCAGCATGACCGTCAGTTAAAGATCATCGCCAAGGCGCTCGAGAAAAAGATCACCTCCGAGCTGTCCAAGATGCTCAAGACCGACCGCGAAAAATACGAAACCTTCTTCAAGGCGTTCGGCGCCCAGCTCAAGTGGGGCATCTATTCCTCCTTCGGCGCAAATAAAGATACACTCCAAGACCTGATCATGTTCACCTCGTCGAACGACAAAAAGCTGACGACCCTCAAAGAGTACGTCGAGCGCACCGCCGAGGAACAGAAAAAGATCTACTACGCCGTCGGTGAATCGATCGAAAAGATCTCCCTGCTGCCCCAGGTCGAAGCCGTCCTCGCCCACAACTACGAGGTGCTGTATCTGACCGAGGACATCGATGAATTCGCCCTGCAGATCCTGCGCGAATACGACGGCAAGGAATTCCTCAACGTCTGTACCGAGAATCTCGATCTTGCCGACGACGCCGACAAAGAAAAGCTCAAAGAAGCCAACGAAGGCGCAAAGGACGTCTTTGAATTCATCCGCGATTCTCTTTCCGGCGCAGTCGCAAAGGTACAGTACACCAACAACCTCCACAACCACGCCGTCAGCCTTTCGTCCGAAGGCGCGCTTTCCGTCGGCATGGAGCAGATCCTCAACAAGATGCCCGGCGCAGAGGATCAGCATATCAAAGCCGAGACCGTCCTCGAGATCAACGTCGATCACCCGATCAAGGACAAGCTGAACGACCTGTTCGAGAACGACAAGGACAAGCTCAGGGATTACAGCAAGATCCTGTACGCGCAGGCGCGTCTGGTCAACGGACTGTCCATCGACAACCCCGCCGAGATCGCCGACCTCGTCTGCAGCCTGATGCTGTAATGCCGACAAAATAACCACCTTGAGGTAACGCCATGAAAAAAACCATCATCGCCGTCTTCGGCGGCGGCGCGATGCTGTGCGGCTTAGCGGCAGGCTATTGCTTCAGTCAGGGGATCACCAACTACGGCTGGCTGTTTACCGTGATCTCTCTGATCCTTCTGCTGCTGCTGCGCTCACGACTGCGCGCAATGCGAACGCCCGCCGAAAAAGCGGCAAAGGCGCTGGAGCATCCCGCGATGAACCTTGCGTTCTGCGGCGAGCTCAGCCGTCTGATCGACGAGGGCAAGGATATCAACGCATATCTGCGCTCCTGCGGCGCGCCCGAAAACATGATAAAAAGCATCAATATCGGCGGTTCTTCCACATGGTACTATCACCGCGACGATGCCCCGTACGACGAGTTCCGGGCTGATTTTCCGCTCGGTGAAACGCCGTTTATTTCCCATCCGTACGTCAAAAGCCAGCGCGTCACAGACAGCGCCGACGCCGCCGTCCACGTCGTCACGGTCGACCTCAACCGCGCGCTGTGGGACTGGGGCGAACAGCACCCCGAAAAGCGCCGCTACGTCAACAGCATGCGTATCGCGTTCCAGGGCGCTTACGACACAAGCGAGGGAAAGACCGACAACTCTTTTCTGGACAAAAGCATCGACGAAGTCCGCGCGGCGCGCAAGGCAAACAAAAAGAATCCCAACAAAAAGAAAAACCTGCGCAAAAATAATCCATCATAAAACGATCAGCACCCGACGACCGGTACTTTCGGCCCGTCGGATGCTGATTTTTTGTATTAGTATTCTATCACTTGCGGATCCATGTGCCGTAGTCGGTGATAACGCCGTTGTATCCGCCGCCCTCGGTGTTATGGAAGGTCAGCTGTTCCTGTCCCTCCTCCAAAAAGTCAATGACGATCTCTTCGGTTTCGCCGGTGCTATAGGTCATCTTCAGCGTCTTATCGATATACGGCTCGCCGTTGTTGAATTCCTTATGCTCCATCGTGAGGGTGTAGGTGAAGGTAAGACCGGTCGTGTCGATATCGTCAAAGGAGCCGGTGCCGTCCTCGTTGAAGGTCAGGGTCACATAATCCTCCATGCCTCCGTAAGTCCAGTTGCCGACGAGCTTCGCCAAGGTTTCTTTGATCAGCGTATCGTCGTCAACCTCTGTGTTTTCGGCTTCAGTCGGTTCCTCTTTCGTTTCGGCTTGAGTCGCCTGTACGGTCTCAGCGGCAGGCGCGCTGCTTTCACTCTTGCTGTCCGATGCGCTTTCGCCGCATGCCGCAAGCGAAAGAATGAGCACGAATGCAATCAAAAGAGCTGTCATTTTTTTCATAACGTATTCACTCCTGTACAATGATGATCCTATTATACAATGCTTTTCCGCATCTTGCAATACTCTCTCTGCAAAGCTGTATTCGGGACCGGTTTCCGTGATCGGCAATTCTGTCAGGCTGAATCACCGATTCGGCATTTACAAACACTCCGCTTTTTGTTACAATGAAAAAAAGCGCCGAAAGGATGTTGACCATGACCGTGAATCCATCCCCAGACAACATGAAATACCTGCGTCTGTTATCCGAGAAATACCCCTCCCTCCGCGCAGCCACGCGCGAGATCATCAACCTGACGGCGATCCTCAATCTTCCAAAGGGCACCGAGCATTTCATGAGCGACCTCCACGGCGAGTACGAGGCGTTTTACCACATCCTCAACAACTGCTCGGGGGTCATTCGTGAAAAGCTGAACCTGATCTACGGCGACGACCTGTCGGCGGAGGAAAAGGACGAGCTGTGCACCCTGATCTACTATCCTGTCGACAAGCTCCGCCTGAACCGCCGCGAGATGACCCTCGACCGCGCGTGGTACCGCACCACCCTCGAGCGCATGATCGAGCTTGCGCGCGTACTGTCCTCCAAATACACCCGCTCCAAGGTACGCAAGGCGATGCCCGAGGACTACGCCTACATCATCGACGAGCTGCTCCACGCCCAAAAGGACGAGGACAACAATCAGGTGCGCTACCACAACAATATCCTCGACACCATTATCCGCATCAACGCGGACGATTTTGTGATCTCCCTTGCGGGACTGATCAAGCGACTCGCGGTCGACCGCCTGCACATCGTCGGCGATATCTACGACCGCGGCGATTCCGCCGAAAAGATCCTCGACCTCTTGATGCAGCACCATTCGCTCGACGTCGAATGGGGCAACCACGACATCCTCTGGATGGGCGCGGCGTGCGGATGCGACGCCTGTATCGCCGGCGCGGTGCGCAACTGTATCAACTACCGGTGTATCCGCACCCTCGAGAGCGGCTACGGCGTCAGCCTGCGCAGCCTCGTCACCTTTGCCCGCGACCTGTATCCCGACAAAAAGCCGCTGGATGCCGCGCTGCTTGCGATCACCGTTATCATGTTCAAGCTCGAGGGGCAGATCATCCGCCGTCACCCCGAGTACCGGATGGACGACCGCCTGCTGCTCGACAAGATCGATCCGGACAGCGGCACTGTCACGATCGACGGCGTGACCTACGCGCTGAACGAAACCCGCTTTCCCACGCTCGATCCTGCCGATCCCTATGCCCTGACCGACGGCGAACAGGCGGTGATCGACGCCCTGCATACCGCCTTCCTCGAAAGCGAAAAGCTCAAAAAACACACCGCCTTCCTCTACGAAAACGGCGGCATGTACAAGATCTATAACGGCAATCTGCTCTACCACGGCTGTGTTCCTCTCAATGACGACGGCTCCCTGCGCGAGGTGGAATTCTTCGGCGAAACCTTCAGCGGCAAAGCCTATTTCGATATGGCGGACACCATCGCCCGTCACGCATTCTACGGCAGAAGCCACGATATCAGCGGGCTGGATTTCATGTGGTATCTGCGCTGCGGCGAGAACTCTCCCCTTTGCGGGCGAAAGATCAAAGCCTTCGAGCGCGCATTCATCGACGACAAATCCGCGTGGCAGGAGGACAAAAACCCCTACTACCGCCACTATTACAACCGCGCGATCTGCGAGATGATCCTCGCGGAATTCGGGCTTCATTCCGCGGCGGCGCACATCATCAACGGCCATACTCCCGTGCGCACCGTCAAGGGCGAGCTGCCCATCCGCGCCGACGGAAAGCTGCTGGTCATCGACGGCGGCTTCTGCAAGAATTACCACGAGACCACCGGCATCGCCGGCTACACCCTGATCTACAATTCCCATGGTCTGCGGCTGAAAGCCCACCGCCCGTTCAGCACGATCGCAGACGCGCTGCGCGAGAACCTCGATATCCGTTCAAAGTCCGAGATCGTCGAGACCGAACAGCAGCGCATGATGGTCGGCGATACCGACGTCGGCGCTGCGATCCAAAACGAGATCGACGACCTCTGCCGCCTGCTCGAAATGTACCGCACCGGCGCGATCACCCCGACAGATCAATCGAAAAACCTTCTCTATTAACCTGTCGTTTTACGGAGCAAACGCGGTGCAAAAATTCCGCAAGCAGAGCCGCCGACGGTAAACTCTGTCCGCCGCTGTTCCGAACTCCGTCGGGCGTTCCCGTCGTACTTCACCATTCTCCGTATATCAAAAAAGCTGCCGCACTTTGTGTGCGACAGCTTTTTATCATTACAGGCTTTTCGGTGTTTTGCCCGCAGCAACGTCGATGATGTCCTGCTGCAAAGCGCTCACGTGCGATTTCGATACCGTTCCGATGATCGCGCCGTTAAGCGCTACGGCACAGCCTTTTTCGCCGGCATCATAGATCGCGATCGTATCGTCGGCGCGGTCGTTCGTATAGCTGATCTTCCACTGATAGATGACGCTTCCCTCTGATTTGGAAACCATGCCGAGGTTGCTCATCGCGTTGAAGTTCTGGAAGAAGACCAGGAAGTTTTCCTCGGGAACGGTCTTGCCGTTCATCTTTGCTTCCACTGCGGCGACCTGTTCTTCGTCGCCGTCCTCATTGATCGCATTCTCCGTGCTGTGCGACAGATCGATCGTATATTCCTTCGATCCGCTCGTGACGGTGATCTTTGCGATCACATCCTTGTTCAGCTCGACGACGGTTTTGGGCAGCAGCTTGTCGATACTCGTCTGAGCCCAGCCGAGCGAGCTTAGGTGCATCGTATAGATGATCCCTTTGTCGGGATTATACAGGTTGACGATATTGTCGTCGCCGGGCGCGGAGCAGTAAAGGGTGATCTCCGTATCGGGATACACCGCATGCACCTTGGCGTACGGCGACTTGACGCCGTACGTGCTGAGCTGTCCGTCGCTCGGATTGACACAGACGACGCTCTCGGCATACAGATCTCGGATCGAACCTGCGATATCGTTGCACTCATAATTGTCGGCAAACATCTCATACGGCTTCGTCAGCCTGTAGTTTGCCTTGAACGCCTCCACGGTGTTGGGCTCCAGCGTGATCGCGTCGGGATAATGCGAGCCGCTGATCTCGATCACGGAAAAGCTGTCGTTTTCGACGTTATCCGACTTCGAGGTGATCTCGTAGCTGATCATGTCCAGCACACTGTACAGGAAGCTGTCGACCGCGTCGTCCGCAACCAGAAAAACGTTGTTGTCTTCGCTGAGCGCGACATAAGTTCCTGCGCCGCCGTCCGCCGCGTTGCCGACGCGGATGGTCGCGGTCGTATTGTCGGTATAGGTCACCTTGACGGTCGCTCTGGGCTTGTCCAGCCCGAAGTCCGCCATATTGCCGCCGATCGATGCGACAGTGGAAAAGCTCAGTCTTGCGGCGTCGTTGGCGACAGCGTCCGCCATACCGGCTCTCAGCTCGTAGCCCTCAAATCCGGTGATGGTATAGACCGTCGCCTGACCCTCGGGGGTCGTCGCGTTGACGACGAACGAGCCTGCGGTATTCTCGACCTCGATCTTCGAGATCTGCGCGGGCACATACGACACCAGCTCGCCGTAGCCGTTCTGGGTGATCTCGCCCTCTGCGTCGGTAGTGATCTCGACGTGATGCTCGCCTTTTTCATCGACGGTAGTCGCCATCTCGACGGGCTTCTCGGGAATATCCTCGTCATCGATAGGTTTGACCGGCCGATTCGCCGTCACAACGACGGTGATGATCAGCGCCGCTACCGCGACGATCGCGATGATCAGGACGATCGCCCGGGTGCTGAGCTTCTGTTTTTTCGGCGCCTGATCCTTCTCCTTTTCGGACGGATTCTCGCGATTCAGAAAGCTCTCCAGCGCCTCGTCTTTGGATTGTTCCGATTCGGCGACCGATGACTTTTCTTCCTCAACAGCCGGCTTTACAACCTCTTCGGTTTTTTTGACCGTCGTCTGCGGCGTCGGTTTTTTCTTTTTCTTCGAAGACTTCGACATTATTGATGCCTCCTTCTGATCCATACGATGAGACCGGCGGCAAGCACCAGCCCGGGCAGGATAAAGCGTACCGCCGCGCTGAGGAACGAAACGTTGTTGATAGAGGTAATGCCCAACTCGGTGGACGTCGGATCTTTTCCCGCGATAATGATGTCAACGTCGCCCTTCTGAGAAAGGATGTTGACAAGATTGATAAAGTAATAGTCGTTGTTGAAGGACTGCTTGCGTCTGAGGTAATTTTCGGTGACGGCGTCGCTGGATCCGATGACCGTGACCGTAGAGGTCAGACCGCTCGTCGAACCGCCCTTGCGTCCGACCGCAGCTCCGACAAGAGGCGGATCGACCTTTTCGCGCGTATCCGTGGAAAGGTTCTCAAATTCCACGTCGTCGGACGACGTAAGGATCGCGACTGCCTTCGCGGTATCGAGGATCCTGATCGGCATGACCGCGCCCATGACGACGGGTCGCGAGGTCGTCGACAACCCTTCGGTGAACGCGGTATCCGCGTAACGGAAGGCGGAGGTAAAGTGATAGGAAGAATCGATCAGATAGTCGGTATCATTCTCACAGATGTAGCCGTATTGGACTTCCATGCCGTAGTCGGCAAGCAGCTTGTTGAGGTTGGGATACGCCGAGGTATTGTTGTCGTCTCCCGGAAAATACAGGATGTTGTGACCGTATTTTTCATCGTTGACCAGCCATGCGGACAGCTTTTTATACACCGCATCGCTGATATCCGAACTGGGTTTATAGATGATCACGAACTGACTGTCCGCGGACAGGTTTTTCTTTTCGAGATCCACGGTCTCGATGTCATAGGCGTTCAACGCCAGCTCGGAGGTAAACGCGGATACATCGCCCTCGTCCTGACCGCTCAGCACGCTGACGGTGATGCGATAGTCTTTGGTGACCTTCAGGATCGCCGAGGTGACGCTTTGCTCCACATACTGGTTTTTGATTACCATATATCCCTCGTTTTTCGAGGTCTCGGTGTCATATCCGAAGATATCCGACGGATCGATCGTCGTATAGTTCTCGCCGCAGGTCGCCAGGATCATATGCGTTTCGGTACGGTTCACATTCGGATAAGCCGAGAGGAAGGTCGGATTCTTGACCAGATCCACATAATGCAGTTTGATTTTATCGGAGTTGTATTCGAATTCATGCAGCAGACGGTTCATCTGCTGATAGAACTGAAAATTCGTTGAAGCGTTGCTTTCCAGATCCTCTTCTTTTGCGAGGACATAGAGGTCAACGTCCTTTTCAAGCCCGCTGATATAATCGATCGTTTCGCTCTGCAGTTTAAAATTGCGGCTTTCCGTCACATCGATATACATCGCGCTGCGGTCGGAGAGGATCGCCAGCACAACGTTGACAAGGACGATCGCGGCGATCAGCATCACGGTGATGCCGACCGACGTCGCGCCGCGGCGTGTGTTGCGCGCGGTGATAAACTGCTTGAAGCTTTTTTTGCCGGCGGAGGTCTTTTTTGATGTCTTATTACTCATAGCGCACCTCCTCAGCTCCAACGGCGTTTCTCATAGATGCGCGCGGTCAGAAACAGAAAGACCGCCGCGACCGAGAGAAAGAAAACGACGCTCGGCAGACTGATGATGCCGGTTGAAAAATTGGAAAAATGCTTGTCAAAGGAGATCTTGTTGATGACGTTGGTCACCCACTCGGTGTTGATATAGCTCGCAAGATCGCTGAGCCTGTCGATCAGGATGCCCACGCCGATCGCGATCGTCGCAGCGATGATCTGACTTTCGGTCATCGCAGAGATAAACAGGTCGATCGCGATCACCGCGCCTCCCAGCAGCAGAACGCCGAGGAAGGTCGTGAAAAACACTGCCCAGTCGGGCGCGGTAAAGGTCGCGATGATGATCGCGTAAACGACAAAGATCGCGGTGCTCAGCGTGAACATCACGAACGCCGCCAAAAACTTTCCGAACACGATCTCAAAGAGATTCACCGGCGCCGTCAGCAGCGCCTGTTCGGTTTTCTGACGCCGCTCCTCCGAGAACGAGCGCATCGTGATCAGCGGGATGACCAGCAGGATCATCAGGAAGATCGAAGCGAAGAACATCGACATCGACGAGGTGTTGTACAGCAGACAGTAGGTATAGAAGGACAGCCCCGAGAAAAACCAGAAGACCGCAAGCACGACATAGCCTACCGCCGAATTGAAATACGAGCCAATCTCACGTTTGAATATCGCAGCCATCAGTCATCCCCTCCTTCGGTCAGTTTGAGGAAGCTTTCCTCCAGCGTCAGACCGCCCGTGGTCATCGAGAGGATCGGACAGTCCGCCTTAGCCAGCGCTCTGAAAACGCCTTTTCGTACGTCCGTACCGCTTTCAAAGCTGACCGTATAGCTGTTGCCGGAGGTATGGGTGACGCGTCTGACGCCGTCCACGGCGCCCAGCGCATTCTTGACGGTATTTCTGCCGCCCTCGACCTCGAGGGTCAGCATACCCGTGCCGCTGATGACTTCGCTGAGCTTGTCGATCGGCGAATCCGCGACGATCTGACCTTTGTTGATCAGCACCACGCGGTCGCAGATCGCAGCGACCTCCGACAGCACGTGCGACGAAAAGATGATCGTATGCTTTTTGCCAAGCGTTTTGATCAGCTTGCGCGTTTCGATGATCTGCTTGGGATCAAGCCCGACCGTCGGCTCGTCGAGGATCAGCACCGGCGGATTGCCGATGAGCGCCCCCGCAAGTCCGACGCGCTGGCGATAGCCTTTCGACAGATTGCGGATGATGCGGCGATCGACGTCCCTGAGCTTGACGATGGTCAGTACCTCGTCGATATGCTCCTTTTTCGGCAGCCGCACCTTTTTCAGGTCAAAGATGAATTCGAGATACTTACGCACCGTCATCTCCTGATACAGCGGCGGCTGCTCGGGCAGATAGCCGATTTTTTCCTTTGCTTTTTTCGGCTGTTCAAGAATATCAAAGCCCTCGATCTCAACGCTGCCGCCGGATGACGACAAAAAGCCGGTAATGATATTCAGCGTCGTGCTTTTACCGGCGCCGTTCGGGCCCAGCAGTCCGAGGATCTCGCCGGAGTCCGCAGAAAAGCTGATATCGTCGACGGCAAGTACGCTGCCGTAGCGCTTTGTTAAATGTTTGATTTCGACCATGTTGTTCTCCTTTATACAGGAACAGCTTTCGGACACCTCTAAGGATTCACTGGTATGAGAGTGCCGTAGATTGATGCCGGATCTTTAGAAAAGAGTGCAGGTATACTGCCGTATTTCAAGTCTTTTCGAAAAAAACGCGGCGTGAAGATATTATGCTGTAGGGGGCTGCAGGTTTTTTGAGGCGCCCTTTAGTAAGGGGAAATATATGTGATGCAGTGCTGCGGACAGTTATCCACGCATTTTCCGCAGCCGGTGCATTTTTCGGGATCGACGAACGCGCAGAAATCCTTGACGGTCACCGCGCCCTCGGGACAATTC
>CADBOO010000022.1 GCA_902796225.1 uncultured Ruminococcus sp. | reverse complement strand
TCATCGTGCTGTTCTACCTGTTCATGACCATGTACTGCACGCCGTATAACGCGCTGATCTCCGAATTCGGCAAGACGCAGGACGACAGAATGTACATCTCGACCGCGATCTCGCTGACCTTCTTCGCGGGCACCATGCTCGCCTACACTCCCTTCGTCTTTGCCGGAATGCTCCGCGGCAGCGTCGGTTTTGCGTGGAGCTACCGCATCTGCTTCATCGTTCTCGCGGTCATCGCGTGCATCTGTATGCTGATCCCGACCTTCTTCCTCAACGAGAAGGAGTTCGTTGAAACAAAGCCGTCGAATGTCAATATGCTCAAATCCCTCGGCGCGACCTTCAAGAACAAGAATTTCCGCACCTTTGTCGGCTCCGATATCATGTACTGGGTCGGTCTGACCCTCTTCCAGACCGGTCTGCCGTTCTTCGTCAAGGTCTCCATGAAGCTGGACGAATCGTTCACCATGTACTTTCTCGGCGGCATGACCGTGCTGTCGGCTTGCTTCTACCCCATCGTACCGAAGCTGGTCAAGAAGCTCGGCAAGAAAAAACTGGTCATCACCGGATTCCTCGGATTGGCGCTGGCGTATGTCATCGCAGGTCTGATCGGCGTGATCGGCACGGATCTGGTGCCGGGCATTGTTTTCGGCGTGCTGATCTGTGTGATCGCAGCGTTCCCGATGGCGCTGCTGGGCATCATCCCGCAGTCGATCGTCGCCGACGTTGCCGAGGCTGACGGCTATGAGACCGGCGAGAACCGCGAGGGCATGTTCTTTGCGGCGCGTACCTTCGCGATGAAATTCGGTCAGTCGCTCGCGATGCTGATCTTCACCTCGCTCGCGATCATCGGCACCACCCAGAACACCAACAGCAACGATATCACCGCTTCGATCCTCGGCATGACGATCGTCGGTTTTGTCGCGGTCGCATTCTGTGCGATGGGCGCGGTATTCCTCGGCTTCTATAACGAAAAGAAGGTCATGTCGACCATCGATAAAAAGCATCGGGATAAGGAATAAGCCACAGCTCCCTGCCAAGGAAGCTGTCAGCGGACGCTTGCGTTAACGGCGACTGAGGGTTGCCGTTCACCGCACCGGTGCGTCAACACCCCCTAAGACCTCGATCAAGAAAAGGGTGATTCCATTGATCAAAAAAATAACCGGCGTCAGGGACGCGTTCGTCCTTGAGACCGATCATACCAGTTATATCATCCGCATCACCGACAGCGGCCATCCCCTGCACCTGTACTACGGACAGAGGATCGCCGTCAGCGAAGAATCCGAGCTGGAGGCGCTGACCGAGAAGCGCGCTTTTGAGATCGGCAACTCGATCGCCTACAGCGAACAATACCCGACCGTGATGCTCGAGGATATGTGCCTCGAGATGAGTGCGTTCGGCCACGGAGATATCCGCGAGCCGTTTCTTGAGCTGATCAAGCCCGACGGCAGCCGCAGCTGTGATTTTCTCTTCGACAGCGCGGTCATCGACGACGAACAGCCGTCGCTCAGAGAAATGCCCTCCTCGTACAGCGAAAGCGGCAAAGGCGAGCATCTGTGTCTTAATTTGAAGGACGGCGACCTGCTGTTGGAGCTGCACTACTATGTCTACCCCGCATGCGACGTCATCACCCGATACGCGCGGCTGAAGAACAGCGGCAAAGAAAGCGTCGAGCTGCTGCGGCTCCTGAGCCTCCAGCTCGACCTGTTCGGCGCGGGATGGTGGTCGGTGACGACCTTCCGCGGCGCGTGGACGCGCGAGATGAACAGGGTCACCGTGAATCTGCCCGCGGGAAAGCTCGTCAGCGAAAGCCGCACGGGATGTTCGTCCAACCGCGCGAATCCGTTCTTTATGGTCCACGCGGCTGACGCGACAGAGAACTGCGGCGACGTCTACGGCTTCAATCTCGTGTACAGCGGCAATCACTACGCCGCCGTCGAGGTCAACGCTTATGAAAAAACGCGCATCGTCAGCGGCGTCCAGCCGCAGGGTTTTTGCTTTTCGATCGGCTCGGGCGAGAGCTTCGAAACACCCGAGGCGGTGATGACCTATTCCCCGGACGGCTTTACGGGACAAAGTGTGAATATGCACCGCTTTGTCAGGGAGCACATCGTACGCGGAGAATGGAAGAAAAAAGAGCGACCGATCCTGCTGAACAGCTGGGAGGCAAGCTACTTTGATATCAGCGAAAAAAGCCTCACGGCGCTCGGCAGGGCGGCTAAGGAGCTGGGTGCAGAGCTGCTGGTCATGGACGACGGATGGTTCGGCGAGCGCAACGACGATACATCCTCTCTCGGCGACTGGGACGTCAATCCGAAAAAACTCCCGGCAGGACTTGGCAGCCTGTGCAAAAAGATCAACGCGCTGGGGATGGACTTCGGTATCTGGGTCGAGCCGGAGATGGTCAACACCAAGAGCAAGCTGTATGAGGCGCACCCCGACTGGGCGATGGCGATCCCCGGTCAGCCGCACAGTGAGGGCAGACATCAGCGCATCCTCGATTTGTGCAATCCCGAAGTCGTCGATTATCTGATCGGCAGGATGACCGACGTCTTTTCGTCGGCGGATATCCGCTATGTCAAATGGGACATGAACCGCATCTTTTCGGATGTGTACTCGCCGTATCTTCCGAAGCACCGTCAGGGCGAGGTCGCGCACCGGTACATCCTCGGCTTGTACCGTATCATGCGCGCGCTGACCGAGCGATTCCCGCAGATCCTGTTCGAGGGCTGTGCATCCGGCGGCAACCGCTTTGACCTGGGTATCCTCAGCTATTTCCCCCAGATCTGGGGCTCTGACAATACCGATCCTCTCTGCCGCGCGACGATCCAGGAGGGCTACAGCTACGGCTATCCCCAGTCGTGTATCGGGGCGCATGTTTCGGCAAGCCCGAACCATCAGACCCTGCGCGCAACGCCTCTCCAGACGCGCTTCAATATCGCGGCGTTCGGGCTGCTGGGATATGAGCTGGACGTCAGAGATATGACGAAGGAGCAGAAAGCCAACGCAAAGGCGCAGATCGCTCTGTATTCCGTATGGCGCGAGGTGTTCCAGCAAGGGCAGTTCTACCGCGGCAGAAGCGGTAATCTGCACGAATGGACGGTCGTTTCGTCCGACAGAACGCAGGCGGTCGGGTTGATCTTTCAGGAACTGACGACCCCGAACAAGCAGGCGGAGGTTTTCCGCCCGAAGGGACTGGATCCCGACAAAACCTATCGGCTGTATAATATCTCGGGGCGAGTGGATATCAAGCTGTTCGGCAGTCTGATCAACACCATGGCGCCGATCCATGTCCGTCAGGATTCCCTGCTGCATGATATTGTCGCACGGATCGTCAAAATGGGCGGCGAAACAGAGGATTACACCGCAAAAGGCGCGCTGCTGATGCATAACGGCGTGCGGCTGAAGCAGAGCTACAGCGGCACGGGCTTCAACGAGCAGGTACGTCTCTTCCCCGACTTTGCATCACGGATGTTCTTTATCATCCAAACGGACGAGTCATGATCGGATCCGGCAGCCAAGTCTCTCCGATCCGGAGCGACTGCCGCACAACTCACCTTTACGCAAAAAAGCGCTGTCACATGACAGCGCTTTCATTATTATCGGGTGAATGATCAGAAACCGGTGGTGAAATACCACGAACCGTCAACCTTCAGCGCATAGAACGAGCTGACCCATGCGTCGCGTTTGGAATCATCGGTCTCGTTCGGGCGGGAGATCTCCATGATCACGATACAAATATCCTGGATCTTATCGACGTCCTTATACTCTGCAGTTTCCAGCTGGGAGATAACGGAGTCCTTGACCTCGGATGACAGAGAAACCGTATCAATCACCTTTGTCTCCAGACCTTCCGTGGAAGAAGCGCCATACTGCTTTGCCTGCTCAACGCTTTCGCTGAGATTATCATACTTAAACATGACAGCATAGTCTTTTGAGAAATACTTCTCATATTCGCCGTCTTTATATGCCTGGATGTATTCATCGACAGCTGTTGTGGGACCGGCAAGATTAGAGATCAGCATGATGACGCCGATGATCACGGCGACCAACACGGCGATACCGATACCGACGCCGATACCAAAACCGAAGGTGCGGTTGCTTTTCTCCGGAACGACAGAATTCTCTGCTTCAAGGGCGGGCAGGATGTCTTCGTCCTCGTCGAGCGTCGTTTTTGCATCGTCATCCGTGTCGTCCCCGCCGTCTTCTGCCTCTTCTTTATCGGCAGCGTCGGCTTCTTCGACTTTTTCGTCTTCTTCGGTTTCTTCTGCCGGTTCAGCCTCGTCAGCTTCTTCGGCAGGCTCTTCTTGAGCCGCTTCCTCTTCTTCATCCGCTTCCTCGGCAATCGGCTCGGCTGCAGGCTCTTCTTCGACTGCTTCCTCGGCGATCAGCTCGGCTGCAGACTCTTCTTCAACGGCGATCTCCTTCTCTTCGATCTCGGGAGCATCCTTTTTTTCGATGGGGTTCTGGGGCTTATTGCGTCTTTTCTTAGACATATCATTACCTCTTTTCTTTCGGTTTCGGCTTTTCAAGGTCGGCGCCGGCGCATTGTTGCACATCCTGTATCATGCCGCGTCCTGCCGACCCGTACACTATTCAATCATAAACGTATCGGGCGCAAATGTCAATAAAGAAATTATGAATAATCTGCCCGACCGTGTCCGAAAAGCAGAAAAAAAGCGGACAGATCTTTTCTGTCCGCCGAAAATGCGATGATTATTTATCAAGGTATTTTTCGATTTCCTTCATGATAAAGTAGCTTTCGCCGATCTCCGTTCGCTCGGCGCCGCTTTCGATCATATCCTTGTTATAGGCGGCGTAAGCGTCGTAATACCGGACAGCCTCGTCCCATTCCGCCTTTTGCTTGTCGGTCAGATCGCTGGCGGTAATGCCGTAGTTATCCTGCAGATAATGGGCAAAGAATTTGGAAAACTTCTGCTGACCGTAGATGTTCATATGCTCGATATTGTAGAAATCGTTGTAAGGATCGAGATCGATCCCTTCGTCGTCCATCTCGAAGCTGACGAAGTTGTAGCCGTAGCTGCGGATGGTATCGCCGATGGTGTTGCCGCGCTGGTAACGCGTGATATTCGCAGGAGTGACGACATGGGGGAATCGAACGAACAGGATCTTGCTTTTATCGACGCCTTCTTCGTCGAGGAAATCCAGAAATTCCTTCAGCGTCTTATCCGCCTCGTTGAACAGCGCGCGACGCGCCTTGAGCGCTTTGTCGTTTTTATAGAAGACCTTTGATTCTGTTTTGTAGATCTCGTTGAAGGTCTTGACGCCCTTGAGCAGGGTATAACCTCTGAGCTTATCCTGCATCAGCGAGATAGTCCACGCAAAGGTGTTCTGTAGCTTGTCCCAGCTGCCGTGATACTTGATGAACGGCAGATAATACTCGATTTTGTTCTCCGTTACCGAGCTGTTGATCAAATCGGTCTTGTTCTCGTTGAGCGGAATGTTGTCGGATACACGGCGCAGGTTGGCGTCGCGCTCCATATTGGCGTCGCTGTACAGCGCTCCGTTGATCTCAATGACGATCAGCTTGGGATCCTGCGTACGGACGGCCTCTTTATACATCGCCTTAAAGTTGCGCACGGTGTTGCCTTCGGTCGCAAACGGATAGCTGGTGAAGCCGCATTCCTTATAGTTGAGTCCCGGCGCAAAGGCACAGTAGATCTCGCTGGATCCGATGGTGACGACGTCGATGGAATTCTTGTCTTCCAGATAGAATCCGCGGACGCGCTCTGTGTTATGATTGGGATTGCAGAGAACGAATTCCTGCAGGAACATCACAGAGATCACGAGCGCCAGCACCAGCGACAGAATCATAATGACCCGGTTGCGATAGGTACGCCGCTTTTTATTCGGTTTTTTGTTGAGTGTTTTTTCAGTGGTCTTCTTCATAGAGCCTTCCTTCAATACAAGCCGCGGAAATAATCGAAGAATCCGGGATCGTATCAGAATTGTGCGTAAACGAAATCAGCCGCGTTGAATCCGGAACCGTAAACGCCGAATATCAGTATCGCCATGATCGCGATGTAGACGACGCCCCAGCGAACGATCGCGGGTTTTTTGATCAGAGCAGAGCGGATGGTGGTGGAAGCATGGCGCTCCTGAACAACGCTGACGATGAAGATGAATACCGCGCACAGCGCGAGGTAGATCAGCGCCACTTTGCTCAGCCCCAGCTCGGAGATCTCGCCGTATCCGACCCTCAGGTTCTGGTCGGTGAAGATCAGCCGGAAAGTCATCATCGATTCCTCAAAGGTGGGCGCTACGTCAAAGACGTATCCGACCAGAACGAGGATAAATGTGCGGATGATGCGGAAAACCGTATACGGAGCGCAGGCAGGGTTGATATGTAATTTCTTCAATACGCTCTCAAATACCGGTTTCATCAGTACAGCGAGCATGATGATGCCGCCGTTGTAGACGCCGAAAGCGACATATTTCCAGTTTGCGCCGTGCCATACGCCGACCATAAAGAAGACGATGAAAGACGCAAAGCTGGTGGGCAGAACCTTGGCGATATGAGCGCCGGCTTTTGTCGAACCGAACTTCGACTTTTTGATATTCTTGCTGACGGTCAGGAAAAGGTTGGACATTGCCAGCGGGTAGAACAGATATGTTTTGAACCAGTTACCCAGAGAGATATGCCATCTGCGCCAGTATTCGCTGATATCCTTCGAGAAATACGGACGGCGGAAGTTCTCCATCATGTCGATGCCGAAGATCTGCGCGACGCCGCGCGAGATATCGATACCGCCGGAAAAGTCCATATACAGCTGGAACGCGTACAGGATCACGGTAAACAGCAGGGTGGTGCCGCCGTACGCCTGATAGTGATCGGTGACCGCTTTGATCGCGATATTTGCGTTATCGGCGATCGCCATCTTCTTGAACAGACCCCAGAGGATCAGCAGAAAGCCCTGACGGAACCGATCATAGTCGAAGCTGTGCGGCTTGTAGAGCTGTTCGGCAAGCGAGCTGTAGATGCCGATCGGACCTTGCACGATCTGCGGGAAGAACGATACGAACAGCGCGAATTTGAAGAAGTTGCGCTGTGCGGGAACGGTGTCGCGGTAGATATCGATGATATAGCCCATCGACTGGAAGGTGTAGAACGAAATGCCCAGTACCACCAGCAGATCGCCGGTGCCGCCCATAAACAGTACCTTCGCGTATTTCAGGAACGCGAGTATGCCGAAATTCAGGACGAGAACGAGCGCGACGACCAGACGCTTGTTGCGCTTGGTACGCTCTTTACGCTTCTTTTTCTCATCTCTGGACAGTTCCGCCTTATGTTCCCGCAGGTAATCCTTGGTCGACCTTGACATCTTGTCCATCCACAGCGCGCCGAAAAAGGTCGACGCAGTGGTAAACAGGATGAAGCCGACATACTGGATGCCCGCAAAGAGATAGAATACATAGCTCGCCAGAAGCAGGACCGTCCACTTGTATTCCTTCCATTTCTTGGGAAACAGAAAATACACGAGGATGGTCACGGTGACGAATATCAGAAATTTGATCGATGTGTAACTCAAAACCCATACCCCTCAGGTAGAAAGTAGTGTTTTGCGCAAAACGCAAGGATGTTTATTGCGGCGTGTTGAGCACGTCGGTATCGTACGGCTCACGCACGATACGCAGGCCGTTCTTTTCGCTGTACAGCGCGACCTGAGGCAGATCGCGGCTGAGGAAAACAGACATACCCTCCATCACACAGTAGGCGCCGACGCGGCAGAATACGAGGATATCGCCGATGCTCAGATCGGCAAAATCAGCGCTGGCAGCAAGAACGTCCGCAGTGGTACAAAGGCTGCCGCAGAGCGTCCAGCTCTGCTTTTCGGCGGCTTCATCCGCGCCGATGTGCAGGATCTTCGGAAGCTGCATTCCCTGATACTGACCGAAGTACTTCACCTGATGGAGTCCGCCGTCAAGGATCGCGTAATGGATGCCCTTGTTGGTCTTGACGTCCACCACGCCGGTCAGATAGTAGCCGCAGGGCGCGGCAAAAAACCTGCCCATCTCAACGGTCAGGTTATATTTTTCGGCAAACTCCCGAATCTTCGGTGAGATCTCGGACAGGCGTTCTTCTTCCGCCGCATCCGCTTCGTCGTTGAAATAATCCACCGCGAGCCCGGTGCCGTACTCGACACGGTCGATCTCAAAGCCCAGCTCGTCTTTGACGCGGGTGCAGAATGCGTCGATATAGGTAAGCTCCTTATCGATGATCTTTGCCTTTTTCTTCTGGGTGCCGGAGAAATAGTGCAGACCGACGATCTCGACGCCCTCGTAACAGTCGCGGTCGCGGATGATCGCGAGAACGTCATCCTCGTCCATGCCGAACTGACTGCCCGCCGTCAGACGCAGGAGCAGCGGTACGCGCTTCGAACGCGCCTTGGCGGCGTCGTTGATCATCTCAAGATGGAGAGGGCTTTCGGCGGTAAAGGTGCCGACGCCGTCGTCCATCGCGCGCGCAACGTCCGCTTTGCCCTTGTTGACGCCGGAGTAGATCACGCTGCTCATATCGGCGCCGGTCTTCTCGCAAACGGTCAGCTCGCCGGGCGAGCAGACTTCGATCTTGTCAAAGATCGCGGGAAGCTCCGCAAGCAGGAACGGGTTCGCCTTGATCGAAAAGCACAGTCCCGTCTTTTCACCGAAGTATTGTTTCACCAATCCGGCGCGCGTTTCAAACTCGTCGATATTGAAGACATACGCCGGAACATGGAGATTTTTTGCCAGTAAAGCGATATTTTTGATGTCCATTATTCGTCCATCAGCTTCTCAACAAGTGCGTTGATCGCCTTTGCAGAGTTGAAGTTCGCGGGAACCAGATCGCTGGGCTTGATCTCGATATCAAACTCATCGTTCAGCTCGCCGACCAGTGCGACGATATCAAAGGAATCGAGAACGCCGCCGTCTACCAGCGAATCCTCATTCTCAAAATCAACGTCGGGACGTAATTCTTCCAAGATTTCCAAAACTTTTTCCATGATGATAACTCCTTTTAAATAGAATCGGTATGTCATCCTGAGCGTATACGAAGGCGCTTTTTGTACAGCTTCTTCGGCATAGCTTCAGCATGACGGCACGGTAGGGTCGCTTAATGGACCGGCCGCTTTGTAATGTTTATTTGAAATACGCTTTAAGCGCATTCATATCGGTTTTTCCGTTGGGCAGCGCGGGCAGCTCGTCAAGCTTGACGATCTTGCGCGGCACCATGAACGCCGGCATCTGTGCGCGGAAGAAGAGGGTGATCTCCTTGGGGGTCGCGTCGCCGGAGTAGAAGAGGTACAACAGCTCTTTTTCCGTCTGATACAGCGAACAGCAGGTGCGGACGCCGTCGACGCGCTTTGCGGCGCCTTCGATCTCCTCAAGCTCGATGCGGTGACCCATATGCTTGATCTGACGGTCTTTTCTGCCGTGGAACATCAGCTCGCCGTCGGCGTTGAAGCTGCCGAGGTCGCCGGTCTTATAGATCAGCTCGCGATAGCGGTCGTTGAGCGGGTTCTGCATGAAGCTCTCGGCGGTTTTTTCGGGATTGCGATAGTAGCCGAGCGCAAGGCACGGACCTTTGACGCAGATCTCGCCGGTCTCACCGGGTGCAACGGGGGTGTTATCCTCGTTCAAGAGCATGACGCTGTAGTGCTTATAGGGTCTGCCGATGGGAAGAACGGTGTCTTCTTCGACCTTGTCCGCTACCACATAGTAGGTACAGGAAGCGGTCGATTCGGTCGGGCCGTACTGGTTGACGAACATCGTGTCGGGAAGGGCGTCCTGCCAGATGCGCAGGAGCTTTGACGACATGACGGCGCCGGAGAAGCAGACTTTTTTCAGATATTCGGGCTTGCATTCCGAGAACGCGTTCAGCTTCGCCGGGACTTCGATACCCGCGACGCTCCAGCACAAAGCGGTGACCTTGTTGCGGTTCAGGGTATTGAACAGCTCGGTCGGGATGGCGAATTCACTCTTCGGGATGATGACGGTAGAAGCGCCCGCCTTTAAGGGGAAGTAGATATCCCTGACGGCGGCGATGTAATCCAGCGGCGCCTGACCGCCGAATACGTCGTCCTCGGTGACGTTCAGCACCTCGCTCACCGCGTCGATGTAGCACATCAGCGAATGATGGGAGGTCATCACGCCCTTGGGCTTACCCGTTGATCCGGAGGTGAAGATGATATACAGCGGAGACAGCTCGGTCAGTCCGGCGCGCGCCGCGGATAACGCCGCTTCGTCAACGGGCGTATCGAGGACGTCCTCGGCGACGATGATCTCGCCCTCAAACCCGAGGGTGCTCGCCTTGTCATAGCTTGCGCGGTCAACCAGCATACAGTCTGCGTCGGCAACGTCCAGCATCTGCTTGAGACGCGCGACAGGCATGGTGCTGTCGATCGGCGCGTAGGAACATCCCGCACGCACGACCGAGAGAAAATACGCTGGCGTATAGGGATGGCGCGAAGACATACAGACGACCGGTTTTTCCGGGGTGACCTTGCCCGCAAGGTAGGTGCCGATCGATTTGGTGATATCGGCGATCTCTTTGAAGGTGACTGCGGTATCGCCGCAGATATACGCTTTTTTATCGGCATGATCGCACGCGCGTGCGTCCAGCCAGTCAAGTACGGATGTATACATATCGGATCTCCTTTCATGCAAAGACAGCCTCCGCATAAAGACGTACTTTTACAGAATATATCAATGTAATAATATAATAAATCCAACCCGATGTCAATCATTACGGCTAATAGGGTATCAACGGAATATTCTGTGTTTTTTGGTGAAAAATACCAATCCTCCGAAGCACTGCGTAACTTCGGAGGATAAATTCGGGAAAAGTGTGAAAAAAACAGGAATCATGCGGAATAATCGGCAGGATCACGCATCGATCGCGCCGATCTCCCTCAGGCGTGCCAGAACCGAGTCGACGTCATTTTCGATATCTCCGTCTTCCGCCTCAAAACGGTCGTCCAGCACGCGGATGATCTCGTCGCGGGTCGCGCCGTTTTCCAGACAGCCGAGGATCACCCCGAGGGTCTTGTTGCCGCGGACGATCCCGGAAAAGGACGCTTCGGCGGTCGGGACGAGCAGGGTCTCGCCGTTTTCGGTATGCACGATAAAATTCTCGTTGAGTTTCAATCTGATCACCTTTTCTTTCGGTACTATCATACCATAAACAGCCGCCGTGTCAAGAAAAATCATCTGCATATATTCCAAAACGCTTCCGCATTCCCCTCAACCCTTCGCCCGAATAGAAATTAGGAATTAGGAATTTGGAGTGAGGAGTTAGGAGTTAGGAATTAGGAATTAGGAGTTAGGAATTAGAAATGATTAGGAATCGGGGCGGGTGTCCCGCCTATAACCCATCACCATTCACCATTCACCATTCACCATTCACTATTCACCATTCACTATTCACCATTCACCTTTCACTATTCACCATTCACTATTCACCCTTCACCATTCACTATTCACCCTTCACCATTCACTATTCACCATTCACCTTTCACTATTCACCATTCACTATTCACCATTCACTATTCACCATTCACTATTCACCCTTCACCATTCACTATTCACCATTCACCATTCACCATTCACTATTCACCATTCACCATTCACCATTCACTATTCACCATTCACCATTCACTATTCACCATTCACTATTCGCCATTCACTATTCACCATTCACTATTCACCATTCACTATTCACCATTCACCATTCACCCTTCATCCTTCACCAAAAAAGCCGCCCTGAAACGGACGGCATTTTTTCGGGATGTATTGTTATACGATAGACTTCAGGTAGTCGACGACCTCTTTTTCGGTCGCCATCTCCATGACCTTTTCGGCAACGGCGTCTGCCTCTGCCTTGGTCCACTTTGCGATATTCTTGCGCACCTTGAGGACAGATACCGCCGATACCGAGAATTCGGTCAGTCCGAAGGACATCAAAAGCGGGATCATCAGCGGATTTGCCGCTGCCTCGCCGCACATACCGACGGGGATACCGGCTTTCACGCCGTTCTCGATGATCGATTTGATCATGCGCAGGACGCTGGGCTGGAACGGAGAATACAGATAGCTGACGTCGGAGTTACCGCGGTCGCACGCCATCGTGTAGCCGGTCAGATCGTTGGTGCCGATCGAGAAGAAGTCTGCTTCCTTTGCCAGCAGATCCGCGATCACGCCGGATGCGGCGGTCTCGGTCATCACGCCGACGGGGATGTTCTCGTTAAACTCGATGCCCGACGCGCGCAGATAATCCTTGGCTTCTTCGACAAGCGCCTTGCCCTCGCGAAGCTCTTCGACGGCGGTGATCAGCGGGAACATGATGCGGACGTCGCCGAATGCGGACGCACGCAGGATCGCCTTGATCTGGGATTTGAACATCTCGCGGTTTTTCAGGCAATAGCGGATCGCGCGGAAGCCCATGAACGGATTCTCTTCCTTTTCAAGGCCGAGATACGGGATCTCTTTGTCGCCGCCGATATCAAGGGTGCGGATGATCAGGGGCTTGCCTTTGAGGATCGTGGCAGCGGCTTTGTATGCCTCAAACTGCTCATCCTCGGTCGGGAGGGACGTTCTGTCCATGAAGAGGAATTCCGTACGGAACAGACCGACGCCCTCGCCGTCCGCCTGAATCGCTTTTCCTGCGTCCTTCGGAGAACCGATATTGCAGCAAAGCTCGTATTCTTCGCCCGATGCGGACAGTGTGCGTCTGCCGCGGAACATTTCCAGCTCGCGTTTTTCTCTGAGGAACGCGTCGCGGCGGGCGGTATAATCGGTGATATCGTCCGCTGACGGAGCGGTGACGACCTCGCCGTTCGTACCGTCGACGATGACCTGCTCGCCGGAGCTTAGCTGGCTGAGCGCGTTCGGTACGGAAAGCACCGCGGGGATCTCCATCGCACGGGCGAGGATCGCCGAGTGAGAGGTCTGAGAGCCGGTCTCGGTGATGATGCCGACGATATTCTCTTTATTGATGCCGGCGGTCATAGAGGGGGTGACCTCTTTCGCGACCAGCACGGTACCTGCGGGGGCTTCGGAGATCTTGACCTCGTTGATGCCGAGCAGGATGGACAGCAGCGCATGCTTGATATCCTTCAGATCCGCCGCGCGCTGCTGGGTCATTTCGTCTTCGGTCGCGGCGAAGATGCCGATGAACATATCCAGCGTCTGTTCGGTCGCCGCCTCGGCACAGGTGCCGCCGGTGATCAGACCCTCGATGCTCATTTTCAGACCGGGATCGTTGATGATGCCGATGTGGCCTTCCATGATCTCGGCTTCTTTTGCGCCGGCGGATACCCTCAGCGCCTCCGCCTGCTCTTTTGTTTCTTTGATGAACGCTTCGACCGCATCGGAGTAACGCTTGATCTCGGCGTCTATGTCATTGACGGCGTGGGGGGTGTATTCGAGGGTCTTTTCCTCTACGATCATGACCTTGCCGATACCGTAGCCCTCAGAAGCGCCGATTCCTTTTAGCATAGTTTTCACCTCTTACGGATAGTTCTTAATAACGCGTCCCGCCCCGAAGAGCGAGGCGGGACACAGTGATGGTTATTCTTATTCGCCGAAGCCGTTCTCGATCATCGCGACAGCCTCTGCAAGCGCCGCTTCTTCGTCGACGCCGTTGCAGACGAGTTCGATGTTAGAGCCGCACTTGATGCAGGCGGGGATGATGTTCAACAGAGATTTGCCGTTGACGTCGGCGCCGTTGAACTTGATGATGACGTCGCAGGCATACTTTGCCATTGCGGCGGTGAACATCTGAGCCGGGCGCATATGGAAGCCCTGCGCGTTAATGATGGTAAGCTGTTTTGATACCATGGTGATTTCTCCTTTGACTCAATTGATAAGTAAACGAACAGCGGAATTATTCTTCAACCTTCTTCATAAAGATGCTGATGAACAGTGCGGCAACGATAGAGCCGACTGCCAGAGCAGCGATGTACCAATACCAGGTACCCGCCATGGTGGCGAATACGAACACGCCGCCGTGAGGCGCCATCAGCTTGCAGCCGAACAGACCGGATAATGCTCCGGCGATCGCAGAACCGATGATGCAGCCCGGGATAACCGGCCACGGATGACCTGCGGCATAGGGGATCGCGCCTTCAGTGATGAAGGATGCGCCCATGATATAGTTGACGGGAGCGTTTCTTCTCTCTTCAGCCGTCCAGCGATTCTTGAAGATGGTGTTGGACAGTGCGATTGCGAGAGGCGGAACCATACCGCCTGCCATAACGGCAGCCATGATCATGTAAGCCGCGTCAGTCTGGGACGACAGCATACCGGCGGCAAATACATATGCAGCCTTGTTGAAGGGGCCGCCCATATCGATCGCCATCATGCCTGCGAGCAGCGCGCACAGCGGCATCAGAAGCGCTTCGTTCTTGGACATCTCGGTCAGCGCATCATTCATAGCGGTGTTGATAACACCCATGATGGGGTTGATCGCGCACATGACGACCGCTACCATGCCGAGACCGCAGAGCGGGAAGACCAGTACGGGTTTGATGCCTTCCAAGGCACGCGGGAAGCCGGAGCAGAGTTTTTCTACACCGAGCATCAGATAGCCTCCGACAAAGCCTGCGAGCAAACCGCCCAGGAAGCCGGAAGGAACTGCGGAAGCAACGCCTGCAGCAGCAGCCTCGTCGCCGGTCAGAGCGCCGATGTTGGCAAAGAACGCGCCGGAGGTAGCCATAAAGCCGCCGACAAGACCGACAAGCAGACCGGGACGATCGGCGATGGACATCGCGATGTAACCCGCGAGGATCGGAACCATGAGGTTGAAGGCGATACCGCCGACGGTTTTGAACCATGCGGCTACGGGACTGACGGAACCGAAGTTAGCGTCGCCTGCATAGCCGGCAAAGGTATCGATCAGGAACGCGATCGCGATAAAGATACCGCCCGCGACAACGAACGGAAGCATATGCGAAACGCCGTTCATCAGGTGTTTATAGAGCTGACGGCCGAAGCTTTCGCCGCCGACCTGTGCGGACGAAGCATCCGCTTTCTTATCGCTGTGGAAGACAGCGACTTCCTTGTTGACGATCTTGTTGATCAGTTCTTCGGGCTTATGGATGCCGTCGGCAACCTTGGTGGACAGAACGGGCTTGCCGTCGAAGCGGGCTGTCTCAACGTTCTTGTCAGCCGCTACGATGATGCCGTCGCAGTTTGCGATCTCATCTGCAGTCAGGACGTTCTTTGCGCCGCCGGAGCCGTTGGTCTCGACCTTGATGGAGATGCCCATCTTGTCGCCTGCCTTCTGGAGCGCTTCCGCTGCCATGTAGGTGTGCGCGATGCCGGTCGGGCACGCGGTGACAGCCAGTACCTGATAGCCGTCCGCCTTCTTGTCGTCTGCGGGAGCTTCATCCGGGAACTGGGCGGTCTCCTGAGCGTCGATCACGGCGAGGAACTCCTTGGGAGATTTCGCAGCCTTCAGTTTCGCGGTAAAGTCCTCGTGCATGAGCATCTGCATCAGACGCGCAAGCACCTCAAGATGGACGTCGCCGTCGAGGGTAGCCGCGATCATGAAAATGAGCTTGCAGGGTGCGCCGTCGGGCGAGCCGTAATCCACGCCGTCCGGTACGGTGATCGCGGAAAGCGCGGGCGCTTTGACCGCCTCGCTCTTCGCATGCGGGATCGCGACCTCCATTCCGATAGCGGTCGTACCCATTTCCTCACGCTTGAGGATTCCCTCTTTGTACGCTTTGGCGTCCTTGAGGTTACCACTCTTTTCGTGAAGGGAAACCAATTGGTCAATTGCCGCTTGCTTGTCAGCCGCTTTCACGCCGAGGGCGATCGCGCTTGACTTTAACAAATCGGTAATACGCATAGTTTACTCTCCTTTCAAAAATTTTATATCAATAAACTATTTG
>CADBOO010000021.1 GCA_902796225.1 uncultured Ruminococcus sp. | reverse complement strand
GGAAGCCGAAGCACATAGACATGAAAATCATGCTGGGATCTGACGACATACAGCACCCTCCTTTGCAAATCTAAGTACGACCATGATGCGGAAACCGCGATAGTTTTCATATTCGCCGGAGTCTTCGATGACCTGAAGCAGCGATTCAAAAGCGGTCTTTTTCTGTTTCGTCTCCAGCGAAGCCTTGCCGTTGAGCCGTAAGCTATCTTTGTAGGCTTCCTCGGCAAACAGACAGTTGATAAACAGTGATTTTTGAATTTCGTTCATGTTGTCCTCCTTATCGGTTTATGTATTTTGTTTTTACTGTAAAGCCCGCTTTCTGCAGGCGTTCTACATCCTTCTTGCTCCAATCAATGCAGATTGATTCTTCTGATGCCGCAAGTGCATATTTGGTGGCGCGTTTCCATAGTCTTTCTTGTTCTTCCGGCTGTAGTGGGTACAGATCATAAAGGACACGCTGGCGATTCTGCAGCCACAAGAAAGCTTCCTTGCTGATCAGAGAGACCCTGATCTTCTTCTGAGCCATCTCGATTCTCCTTATGCGTACACCTTCAAGCGCATCGCTTTCGCCATGCTGAAGAGTCCCTCATATGTAATGTTCCCGTTGTCGACGGCATTTGAAAATACATTCATCGCACCGCGAATTCCCTGCTCAGATCGTGAGATACTAAGAATCAGCTCAACTGCCTTCTCGTCGTTCGCGATTGCCGGGAACAGCATGATTACGTCGTTGACGCGGATGGAGCTAGTGTGTCGCACTTCCGTTAGCTTTGTGCGGTTTCGGATCTGCGCGAACGCTTCCTTGCTCTTGCCGGTGTTGGTGACGGTCTCGATATTACCGACCAAGCATATTCCCAGCAGCGGGTTGTCATCAAAGAAGGCTCTGATTGCTTCGATGGTCTTGATCGGGAGATGTTGCGCTTCGTCGATGATCAGCACCTTCCGCTCGCCCGAGAAGCTGTCTGCGAGACGCAGCCACATTTCATCTTTACGACCGGAGGTCTGAATCTTCTGAGTCCGGCATAAGAGCTTGAGGAAGGCTGAGAGGGTCACTAAGCAGGGATTGACGGTGACGTAGATCGTAGACGTCGGATAGGTCTCCGCATACTTTTTGCACGCCATTGTTTTACCGATACCGGCGTCGCCGCACTCGATGGCAAGTCCCCCTTTGAGGTGACACAAGCGGATTGTCTCATAGACGCTTTGACTAATGCTGGTCGGTTTATAGATATCCCCAACCTCAGCACTCTTAAGCTGTTCGGCTGCGGTTTTGGTGCTGAACGCTTCTTTCAAAGAGTTCTCAAACTTCTCTAAATCGCCTTTAAAAGAGTCGCTTAGATAGGTTGACAAGTACGCCGCTGACCATCCCAGTGCCTTAGCTGCTTTTGACTGTGAGCCGACGGATTCAATGTAGTCCTTCAGCTGTTGTTGTAATTCTTTGTTGGGTGCCATTTAAAAGTCCTCCTTTTGTTTTTGTTCTTGGTTTCTGATCATTTTTGCTTTATCTATGATAACCGGATCGGTCTGACCGACCGCCTGTTTCATAAGAGTTGGTTGTTCATCAGCTCGATGGATCCTTATGATCTTCGGGTTGAATTCATCCAAATTTGCCTTATTTTCCTCAGCCGTAGCGAGTACCAGTTCAAGCGCAGTTTTCTTGCCGAGGCTGGTGATCGCCGTCGCTTTGAGTTCCGCTCGGGTGAGCTTTTCAAGACTTTTAACTTTACGCAGCGCCTGAGCGACTGCTTCTTGCGATGCCCCATATTCAAGGACAGCCACGTTATCTGCAGGCGCCGTCATGATGAAGTTATCCTGGAGATCATATATTCTGACCTCCGCGATATTCTCAGGATCGTAGCGGCAATACACCGATTCATCAAAGTGATTCAAAATTAGATTGTCGTTGAAATAGTTGATTTTCTCACCGGCGATGGTGAGGTGAACGCCGCGTCGACCAACCTTCTGACTTCGAGTGCTGCGCATCAACATCAGGTTCAGATCCGACTCGGTCGCGACCCGCTTTTCATAGAGCTGCTCGCGGTATACGTCCATTCGCGTCTTACCGCTGTCGGCGCTGACCGCACCGGAGTAAGATCTCTCGTTGAAGTAGTGATAGAGAATATCCTCGACTGCCTGCGTGAACGCTTCGTCGGTGGGAATATTATTGCTGTCCTTCAATACCTTTTTCAGCCTCTCTGGTTTCTCCAGCACATTGCCGCCGGTATATGTCGAAAATAGCTTTGACAATCGTTCTTTGACGTCGCGGAACCGACGCTCGATGATCTTTGCCTTTGCGTTTCTGACGATGGCGTTTGTCATGTGGATTCCGAGCCGTTCAAATACCGGTGGCGGGGTGAACTCGTTTTTGGTGCTCTTCTTCTGCCGGTGACCGAGACCGCCGACGTCCCTTGTCAGGAATTCGCGACCGTTATCAACGTAGATGTTCTCCGGTATGCCGTATTTCAGGATTCCCTTCCGCAGCGCGATCAGCGTAGCCTGAGAGGATGGTGCCGACGTCACATAGCAGCCGGTGAAGATGCCGCTGCGTGCGTCGAAGAAGGCTGTCAGGTACAGTCGGTGGATCTTACCGTCCGCGCCCTTTGTCATGACGTCGAAGGTGTGGTTATCTGCGATCCACCATTCATTGCTGACCATGTTCTCATATACCCTGCGAATATATGGTGCGCACCGGTCACGG
>CADBOO010000020.1 GCA_902796225.1 uncultured Ruminococcus sp. | reverse complement strand
TCCACGCATTTTCCGCAGCCGGTGCATTTTTCGGGATCGACGAACGCGCAGAAATCCTTGACGGTCACCGCGCCCTCGGGACAATTCTTCTCACACTTTTTACAGCCGATACAGCCTGTCGAGCAGAGCTTGCGTGTCACGCCGCCCTTATCCTTATTTGAACAGCGCATGACCGCCGAATTTTTCAGCGGAACGATCGAGATGATCTTTCTCGGGCACGCCTTGACGCACATCGCGCACGCCTTGCATTTCTTTTCGTCGACGACGGCGACGCCGTTGCAGACCCGGATCGCGTCATAGGGGCAAACCGCCTCACAGTCGCCCAGACCCATACAGCCGAACGAGCAGGCGGTCAACCCGCCGCCGATCTTCATCGCCGCCGCACAGCTTTTCACGCCGTTGTATTCCGCTTTATAAGAGGTGTTGTCCAGCGAACCCATACAGTGGACGACCGCGACTTTCTTTTCCATACTGCCGGTCGCAACGCCGAGGATCTCCGATACTTCTTTTGCACAGCTCAGTCCGCCGGGCGCGCAGAGTCCGACCTCCGCCTTGCCCTTGGCGAGCGCCTCGGCATAGCCCGAACAGCCCGAAAAGCCGCACGCGCCGCAGTTTGCGCCGGGCAGCGCCTCTAAGATTTTTTCCGCTTTTTCATCCTTCGGGACCGCCATCACGATCGACGCGATCGACAGGATCAGCCCGATCAATAATCCGATACCCGCAACCAGAGCCACGGCAAAAATGATTGTATTCATCCCGCGCCTCCTTACCCTAAGGGGATCAGCTTATCGACCACGCCCGCAAATCCGAGGAAGGACAGCGAAACGAGGGCGGCTGAAACCAGAGTGATCGGCAGACCCTTGAGCGATTTCGGAATATCCGCGCTCTCAAGCCTTCCGCGCACGCCGGCAAACATGACCATCGCGACCATGAAGCCGATGCCCGCGCCGAACGCGTTCACCAGTGCGTGGATGTAGGTGTAGTCATACATCGTCGTGCTGTCTACCTTCTGCAGGACCAGCATCGTCACGCCCAGCACCGCGCAGTTGGTGGTGATCAGCGGCAGATAAATGCCCAGCGATTGATATAACGAGGGAATATATTTTTTGAGGATGATCTCGACCAGCTGTACCAGACCTGCGATGATCAGGATGAACAGCACGGTCTGCAGGTATTCCATCCCCGACGGAACGAGGATATAGGTGTAGATCGGAAAGGTGACCGCGGTCGCCAGCACCATGACAAAGGTGACCGCA
The DNA here is from genome assembly GCA_902796225.1 of uncultured Ruminococcus sp. Taxonomy (GTDB): domain Bacteria; phylum Bacillota; class Clostridia; order Oscillospirales; family Acutalibacteraceae; genus Ruminococcoides. The sequence continues at coordinate 40,168 of CADBOO010000020.1, read as the reverse complement.
ACGCTCATGCCGAACGCGGTGTTCAGCTTTTTCGAAACGCCGAGGAAGGGGCAGATGCCGAGGAACTTGCACAGAACATAGTTCTCGGTGAGGATCGCCGCAAGAAACACGGCGATCAGCGACTTGATCAACATGATTCAGCCTCCTCCTTTTCACCGCATTTTTCCGCTTTCTGCGAACAGTTCGCCGCCATCGGGCAGCCGTCGCAGGGAGTGGTTTTGACCTTTCTTCCGGCGCGGGTATTCAGCTTGTTCGCCAGCATAATCAGCATGCCGAATACGAAGAAGCCGCCGGGAGGCAGGATAAAGATGAGGATCTGGAACGGCAGGATCTGCGCCCCGAATACCGATCCCGAGCCGAGCAGCTCGCGGATGATACCCATGCACAGGAGCGCCGCCGTAAAGCCCACGCCCATCCCGAGACCGTCGAGGATCGAGGGGATGACGGGATTTTTGCCGGCGAACATTTCCGCTCTGCCCAGGATGATGCAGTTGACGACGATCAGCGGCAAAAAGATGCCCAGGCTGTCGTTGATCGCGGGAGCGAACGCCTTGACCAGCATTTGCACGATGGTGACAAAGCCGGCGATGATGGTGATATACGCGGGGATACGCACCTTATCGGGGATAAATCTCCGCAGCGCCGAAATAACGGCGTTCGAGCAGACCAGTACGGCAGTCGCTGCGACGCCCATGCCGATCGCGTTCGAAGCAGAGGTGGTGACTGCCAGCGTCGGACAGGTTCCGAGCACCAGACAGAGAACCGGATTCTCTTTGACGATACCCTTGGTGAATTCCTTCAAATAACCTTTTGCCATCATTTCGCCCCCTTTGCCGTGTATTCTCTGTATTTTTCGCACGCCTCGTTGACCGCCTTGGTCACCGCGCGTGAGGAAATGGTCGCCGAGGTCACCGCGTCGACCTCCTGCGCGTTGCCTGCGGTATTGTCCTTGCTGACGACGATAGCCGTATCGACCGTCAGTCCCTTGTATTGGTCGCGGAACGCTTCATTTGATGTGTTCTTTCCCAGACCCGGCGTCTCGTCGTCGTTATAAAAGACGTCTACGCCGACGATCTTTCCGTCCGTGCCGATGCCGGTCATGACCTTGACCTGACCGCCGTAGCCCTGGGTCGCCGTCGAGATCGCATATCCGACGGGGTTGCCGTCCTTATCCTTGCCTAGGTACAGGACTTCGGCTTCGATCTCTTCAAACTCCGCTGCGTCGGGCAAAACCGTCCGCATACTGGCTTGCTTATTATTTTCCTCATTCTCCGTGATCTTGTCCGCGGTCACATTGTTCGTCAGCGCCAGCAGCGCCGTGACAAACAGACAGATCAGGAAAAGAGAAACGGTGGGGATCAGAATCGCTTTCGCGCTGAGTTTCTTTTTCATTTCTTCTCCCCCTTTGCTTTCTTAACGAACCCCAGCGTTCTGGGAGCAGTCATTCGCTCGATCAGGGGAACGAGGATATTCATCAAAAGGATCGAGAACGATACGCCCTCGGGCATATTGGAATATGTGCGCAGCAGCATGGTCAGAAGTCCGCAGCCCGCCGCATAGATGACCTTGCCCCAATTGGTGACGGGCGAGGTCGTATAGTCGGTCGCCATAAAGATCGCGCCCAGCAGCATGCCGCCCGCCAACACCTGAAAAACAGGATTCAGACCGAAGATGAGCGACATAACGCCCGCCGTCGCGAGATACACGCACGGGATGATCGGGCTGATGACGCGGCGGATGACAAGATAGATACCGCCGATGATCAGCGCGATCGCACAGACCTCGCCGATCGAACCGCCGCAGCGGCCGATCAGTAAATCAACGTAGGAATACGTCCCCTTTTCAGCCGCGAGAGGCGTCGCCGAGGTGGTCGCGTCGATCACCGCTTTTGCGGGAGCGCCCTTTACGGTCACCCAGTGCATCATCGCGCTCGGGAACGAAACCAGCAGGACGATACGCGCCGCCAAAGCGGGGTTGACAAAGTTCATGCCGATGCCGCCGAACATCTGCTTGACCACGACGATGGCGATCAGACAGCCGAACATGGCGATCAGCGGGTTGATATCGACCGGCAGGTTCAGCGCAAGCAGCAGACCCGTCACCACCGCCGACAGATCGCCGACGGTCGACTCGCGCTTCATCACTTTGCGCGCGAGGAATTCCAGCAGCACACAGGTCGCGACGCATACCGCGATCAGCACCGCCGCGCGGAACCCGAAGATCACACACGCCGCGACAGAGGTCGGCGCCAGCGCGATGATCACGTCCAGCATGATCCGTCGGGTCGAGTTGTTCGATCGGATATGCGGCGAGGAAGAAACGTACAGTTTATTTTCCATCATTTCTTTCCTCCCTTGCTCTGCGCGATCTGCTCACGCTTTTTCTGATTGAGAAACGCCTTGCCCAACCGGATGGTCTGTACCAGATGCCGTTTTGCCGGACAGGTAAAGGAACAGCATCCGCATTCCATACAGTTCATGGCGTTCAGGCGGTTCAGCGCCTCTTCATCCCTGCGCTCGGACGCGTTGCACAGCTCCAGCGGCAGCAGCCGCATCGGGCAGGAGGTCACGCATTTTCCGCAGCGGATACAGGCGGACGGTTCTGCGAGCTTCGCCTCTTTTTCGCCGAACGCGAGGATCGCATTGTTCTGCTTGAGTACATATAATTCATCACAGGGCAGCGCGATACCCATCATCGGGCCGCCCATCAGGATCTTTTTGGGTTCTTCCTTATATCCGCCGACGAATTCGATAACATCTTTGATCGGCGTGCCGATGGGAACGATAACGTTCGCAGGCTCTTTGATCGCCGATCCGTCGACGGTCAATCTTCTTGACACCAGCGGCATACCCGTCTTCAGGTACCGCGCGATAAACGCGATCGACCCGACGTTCATGACCAGGCATCCCGCGTCGCTGGGCAGTCCGCCCATCGGGACCTCGCGGCCGGTACACGCCTTAATGAGTATTTTCTCCGCGCCCTGCGGATAGGTCGCCTTCAGGGGCAGCACACGGATCTCATCCTCGGGGTCGAGCGAGTTGTCGACGATATCTCTGAGCGCCTTGATCGCATCGGGCTTGTTGTTTTCGATACCGACGATCACCCGGTGGATGCCAAGGAACTCCTTGACCGTGATGATGCCCGAAATGATATCCCAGCCGTTCTCCAGCGCCTCGCGGTGGTCGGAGGTGATATACGGCTCGCATTCCGCAACGTTGACGATCATCGTGTCGACGGTTTTGTCGGCGGGAATGTTCAGCTTGACGGCTGTCGGAAAACCCGCGCCGCCGAGTCCCACCAGACCCGATTCGCGCACCGCTGTCAACAGCTCGGAAAGGCTTTCGACCTCGGGCGGTTTCACGTCGGGTGAAACGCGCTGTTCGCCGTCGCTCTCGATAAAGATCGCGTCAAGGCGGTTGCCGTCCGGCATTGTGATCTTGTCGATCTTCTTGACCGTACCCGAAACGCTCGCGTGGATCGGAGCCGAAACAAAGGCGTCACTTCTGGCGATACACTGACCGACGTCGACGGTATCGCCGACCTTCACAAGCGGCACACACGGCGCGCCGATATGCTGATTCATCGGCAGCGCGACCATTTTCGGCACCGGCATGACAAGGGTTTCTTTATGCGCGGTATGCTTGTTATGCGGAGCATGGACCCCTCCCCGCGTGGGATAGGGCTTTTTCGGAAAGCTCAGCTGATCCATAACAAATTCCCCCTTTATTGTTCTGTCATTCCGAAGCAAGCCGAAGCATCGGAACGATCCTTCACGCTGTTCGGGATGACGGTTGTGTTTTTCAGACAATTCATTTCAAAAAAACAATGCTGTCGTATTTTCGCACACTACCTTATATAATAACATTATATATGCCGGATTTCAAGATGTATAATTGCGGGAATCGGCGAAAGAATAAAGAGGTAAATATGGAATATCAACAAAACAGAAAAGGAGTTCTGAAATGCAGTATGTCAACGCATTCTTAATCGGAGGCGCCCTCTGCCTCATCGGACAGATATTGATCGACAAAACCTCTCTGACTCCCGCGCGCATCCTGACCGGATATGTGGTTGCGGGCGTGATCCTCTCGGCGTTCGGAGTCTACGGCGCGATCGCCGATATCGGCGGCGCGGGCGCAAGCGTACCGCTTTCGGGTTTCGGCCACCTGATGGCGCAGGGCGTGCGCGACGCGATCGATGCCGACGGCGCGATCGGTATCCTCACCGGCGCATTGACCGCTTCCGCGGCAGGGGTCGCCGCCGCGATCATCTTTTCCCTCGCCGCCGGCCTTCTCTCCAAACCCAAGGAAAAATAATTGGTAGTTGATGGTTGGTAGTTAATGGTTATATAACTCCTCACTCCTCACTCCTAACTCCTAACTAATTCCTAATTCCTCATTTCTAATTCCTAATTCCTAACTCCTCACTCCTAGCTCCTAACTAATTCCTAATTCCTAATTTCTAATTCCTAATTCCTGATTGTATTCTCTATTGATTCTTCCGCCCGCCCGCGTTATAATAATCCCATCAAACGCAAAGGACTACCGCTATGGACAGAAGCTATCCGAAAATCACCGTCAGCAAGAAATGCGAAAAATTCATCAAAGGCGGCCATATCTGGGTCTATTTTGACGAGATCAGATCGGTCGACGGCGCTTATGAAAACGGCGATATTGTCGATGTTTTCACCGAAAAGGGCAAATATCTCGGCACGGGCTACATCAATGACAATTCAAAGATCCGCGTGCGCATCATCTCAAAAAACCCGAACGATACCTTTGACGAGGCGTTTTACCGCCGCCGCATCGACTATGCGCTGGATTACCGCGAGACGGTCATGGGCGACGATTTCTCCTCCTGCCGCCTGATCTTCGGCGAAGCGGACTCCTTTCCCGGACTGACCGTCGACAAATTCGAAACCGTGTTGGTCGCACAGGTGTTATCTCTCGGGATCGACCGTATCAAGGATATGATCTTCCGCAATCTGGTCGACTCCTTAAGACAGCGCGGTCACAGGATCGACGCGATCTACGAGCGCAGCGACGTCAAAGTCCGCGCCCTCGAAGGGCTGGACGAAATCACCGGCTTTTATCCGATGGACGGTCTGCGCACGGATCTTTCCGGCGAAGTCGAGATCACCGAAAACGGGATCAGATACGTCGTCGATTATGTCAACGGACAAAAGACCGGCTTTTTCCTCGACCAGAAGTACAACCGACGCGCCGTTGCAAAGATCGCAAAGGGCAAGCGTGTGCTGGACTGCTTCACCCACACCGGCGCCTTTGCGCTCAACGCCGCGACGACCGCCGAACATGTCACCGCCGTAGATATCTCACAGACCGCGATCGACATGGCAAAGCGCAACGCCGACCTCAACGGTATCACCAACATCGACTTCGTCAAAGCCGACGTCTTTGACCTGCTCACCGAAGCGGCAGCGCAGAAGCGTCACGATTACGACATGATCATCCTCGACCCGCCCGCGTTCACCAAATCCCGCTCCGCGACCAAAGCCGCCGAGCGCGGCTATAAGGAGATCAATCTCAAGGCGATGCGCCTGCTTCCGCGCGGCGGTTATCTCGCGACCTGCAGCTGCTCGCATTTCATGCCCGATCCCCTGTTCCGCAAGATGCTGGTTTCCGCAGCCGCAGACGCGAACGTCAGTCTCCGCCAGATCGAATGCCGCCAGCAAAGCGCCGATCACCCGATCCTCTGGGGCGTCGACGAGACCGACTACTTAAAATTCTACATCTTTCAGGTCGTATAATATGAAAAAAGCTCCCTCACGCCGAGGGAGCTTTCCTTGTATCATTCGATTGATTCTGTTTCTTTCTCGATTTTATCCTCTTTTTTCTTAAAGATGATCAGCTTCGAGAACACATAGTTGAGGATGACGACGATCACGCTGACGATCAGCTTTGCGACGAAGCCGTCCGCGCCGAACAGCGGCTGGTTCAAGCCGATGGCGACCAGCAGCGGCACGCCGAACCATTCCAGCACGCCGGTGATCAGTCTGGCGGTCACAAACAGCCAGAACTCCTTGAGCGCAACGCCCGGCTTCCACGATTTGGATTCAAAGACCCAGATCTTGTTGGTGACGAACGCGAACGCAACGCCGGCGACCCATGCGATAAAGTTCGCGAGGAAGATAAAGAAGATGCCGACGGTAATCGGACTGCCGAACAGCGAGAAGAAAACGTTCTCCTGTTCCATCTGATCTGCCCATATCCGAGCCAGCAGCCAGTATACCGCCCAGTTGACCAGCGTGGTCAGCACGCCGAAGATGATATACAAAACGATTTCTTTATACTTGATAAACAGTTCCTTGATTTTTTCCATAACCTAACCTCAATCAAACCCGATCACTGATCGTTGTCCAAATTTGTTTCCGCCGTAATATAGATCGGTCTGTCCTTCGCTTCGATATAGATCCTGCCGATATATTCGCCCAGCACGCCGACCGACATCTCGATGATGCCGCCCATGAACAGCACGGCGCACAGCGTCGTGACATAACCGGGCACATCGATACCCATGATCAGCGTCTGGATCAGCGTGATGATGATCCAGATGAACGCCAGCGCTGAGATCACAAAGCCCAGCACCGCGATAAACCGCAGCGGCGTGACCGAAAAGCTCGTGATGCCGTCCAGCGCATATTTGAACAAGCCCCAGAAGCTCCATTTGGTCGTCCCGACGGTACGCTCAACGTTTTCGTATTCGATCCACTTTGTCTGATACCCGACCCAGCAGAACAGACCCTTCGAAAAACGCTGTTTTTCACACAGCTTGACGATCGAGTCCACCATCTGGCGGCTCATGATGCGGTAGTCCACCGCGCCGTCGGGCATCTTGACGTCGCTGATCCTGTTTTGAAAGCCGAAGAACATCTTCGAGATCAGCTGTCTTATCTTGCTCTCACCCTTCTGCTTGGCTCTGTACAGCGCACAGCAGTCATAGCCTTCCTCAACGCCCGCGATCATCTGCGGGAACATTGCCGGCGGATGCTGCAGATCCGCGTCCATTACGATCACATAGTCGCCGGTCGAATTCTCCAGCCCCGCATACATCGCGGATTCCTTACCGAAATTGCGCGAAAAGGAAATGTACTTCGCGTTGTTATACTTCGCGGCAAGCTCGCGCATAACGCGCAGAGTATTGTCCTTTGATCCGTCGTTGACAAAAATATAGCGGAAGTCATAGTCGGGGATCGTCGCGATCACCTTGTTGGTCTCTTCGATAAACAGCGGAAGGACCTCTTCCTCATTATAGCAGGGTACGATAATATCGATCAGTTTCAATTATTACACCTCTATCCTGTGTACGGTCATATTTCAGACCCCAGATATAGTTATTATAACAAACACAAATGCATAAGTAAATGAAAATGAAAAAATTTTAATAAATTGCGTTTTACCTGTTTACCTTGACACGCTTTCATGGTAATATTATATTGAATATTTATGTCAGCACGGCAAAAACCCGATGCTGATTCTGTCGATAGGAGAAACCGACTATGTCTGAAACCACCTATACCCCTTCAAAACCCGTTTCATCATGGGGAGATCGGGTCAAATCATTTTTCAAAGACAGCCTCAAAAAGCCGTCCCATACCCCGCCCACGCTCCGCAAGCAGACGTTTATCGATAAATACGCTTACCTGCTCTATGTGCTGCTGGCGTTCCTGATCCCCTTTCTTCTGATGTTTTTCGCGTTCAAGGTCATGGGCGTCGCGCCTTACGGAACAAAGCAGATTCTCGTTACCGACCTGTGGCACCAGTATTATCCGTTTTTGGTCGACTACCAGTCAAAGCTCAAGGCCGGCGAATCCCTCTTGTGGTCATGGACGTCCGGCGGCGGCACCAACTATGTCGCGCTGTTCGCCTATTATCTGGCAAGCCCGCTGAATTTCTTCTCGGTAATGGTGCCTGCCAATCATCTCCGTGAGTTCTTCTTTATCATCACCTGCGTCAAGATCGGTCTTGCGGGAATGTTCTATTCCCTGTTCATCCGTATCTCCTTCGGCAGAAAAGACCTGTCCATCACCGCGTTCGGCGTTATGTATGCCCTATGCGCCTTCATCATGGGCTACTACTGGAATATCATCTGGCTGGATTCGGTCGCGCTGCTGCCGCTGGTTGCGGCAGGCACGTTCGCGCTGCTGAAAAAAGGCAAATTCAAGCTCTACATCATCTCACTGGCGCTGTCGGTCCTCGCGAATTACTACATCGGACTGTTCATCTGCATCGCGGTGGCGCTGATCTGCGTCGGCTACACCATCGTCGAGTACAAGGGAATCAAACAGATCGTCAAAAACTTTTTCAAGATGGCGGGCTGTTCGATCGTCGCGGTTATGATGACCGCGATCCTGACCCTGCCCGCGTATTTTGCGCTCGGTCACGCCTATTCGTCGTCGAATTCCTTCCCCGAAAAATTCGCGGTCAATATCGGCTCGACGCCTGATTTTGCCGGCGTGCTGGAGGGTATCTGCAAGACGATCTCCAACTCGGTCGCCTTTGTCCAGCCGACCGCCAAGGAAGGTCTGCCGAACGTCTACACCGGCGTGATCACGATCTTCCTCGCGATCCTCTTTTTGTTCTGCGCAAAGATCAAGCTGCGCGAGCGTCTGTTCTGCGGATTCCTGCTGCTGTTCTTTTTGACAAGCTTTGTCATCCGCCAGCTCGATTATATCTGGCACGGCTTCCATTTTCCGAATATGCTGCCCTACCGCTTCTCATTCCTGTGGTCGTTCGTACTGATCTACATGGCGTTCAGGGTGTTCATGTATATCGACTATGTCAAGCTCGGTTCCGTCATCGCCGCGATCGCCGGCTTCTTCGTCTATCTCTATATCGCCGGAATTTATTTCAAAGACGCAAACGTAACGGTTTCCGCGCTGTTCAAGGCGACGGAGGAGGGACAGTCTGAGGTCGACCCGATCTACCTGTCCGGATGGATCGGCATGATGCTCGCGGCATGGATCCTGCTGTACGTTCTGCGCGAACAGCTCCCGCGGCTGGTGACCGTCATCGGCGTGATCGGCGTATCCGTCGCATCGCTGTTTTTCTTCCGCGACTTTATCAAAAAGATCGATCCCTCGCTGCTCAAGACGCCCGACAACACACAGGTCCCTCAGGCGGAGGTCACCCCGGAAGCGAACGCAGATTCCCTCACCACGACCTTCACGGTGATTTTCATTATTGCGGTCACCCTGATCGTCCTGCTGATGCTGTCCCGCTTCAACGTCAACAACGTGATCTTCAAAACCGCGCTTTCACTGGTTTTGGTATTGCTGGCGCTCTTTGAGGGACTCTTCTCCGCAACCACCGGCGTGCGCACCGTATCCGTCACCGACGCGACCTCATATCCGTTGGGTACGACCAGCACCGCCCAGTGCGTGGACTATGTCAAACAGCTCGAGAAGGATAACACCGACCTCGCCCGCACCGAGTTCACCCGCTATCATACCCTTAACGACGACGCGCTCAACACTGTCAACGGTATATCCATGTTCAACTCGATGGTCAACATGCCGATCACCAATTATATGGAAAAATTCGGCATCTGCGGCTGGATCGCATCCAACCGTTATTCCTATATGCAAAGCTCGCCGTTCACGGACATGATGCTCAACATCAAATACCTGATCGATCCCTACTACGGCAATTACGCCGATCAGGTCCATTACGACAAGATCTATGTCGCCGACGGTCCAAAGGGCGGCGGCACTCCGGCGATCGTCATGCAGAACCGTTACTATATCCCGATGGGCTTTATGGTCAACGAGGATCTGCTCAAATATGACGCAAGCGATCCGGTCGGCTTCATCAACAAGGTCGCGCACACCACATTCACCTCCGATACGGTCCCCGTAACGGAAAATCCCGTCGATAACCAGAACGCATTTTTCCGTCTTGCGACCGGACTCGACGGCGATCTGTACGAACAGCTCGATGTCAATCCCACCGCTGACAATACCGACGTCAACAAGACGGTGGATAACAAATTCACCTTCAGCAACGCCTCCTCCTGTACGCTGTCCGCGACCGCGACCCATGCCGGCACCGCGATGGCATACGTCGAAGGCTACGGCGTCGAAGACACCAACCTCTACATCAACAACAACTACGTCGGACATTACGGCACAAAGCGCCCGCTGATCATGATGGTCGGCAACGTCAACAAGGGCGACGTGATCAAGGCAGAGGCAAAGATCACCAACAATTCCTCCGGTACCGTGACCTGCAATATCATCATGCTCAATGATGCGATGTTCGAGAATGCCTATGCGCTCTTCAGCCGTTCCGTTCTCAAAGCGGATACCGTTACGGGCGACGCGATCTCCGGTACCATCGACGTTGCCGAGGACGGACTCTTCTACACCTCGATCCCCTATGTGACCGGCTGGCACGCATATGTCGACGGCAAAGAGGTCGAGATCACTCCCGTCGGCGGGGCGATGCTCTGCTTTAAGCTCACCGCGGGCGAACACAAGATCGAGCTGAAGTATTCGCCCGAGGGCTTCAAGGGCGGCGTTATCATCTCGCTGCTCGGACTGTTCATCTTCATCCTGATGATCCTTGCCTTATGGCAGAAAAAACGCCTTCTTCCGATCTGGAAGAAGGCAACGGCAAAGGTGACCGCCGTTCTGCCGCACAAAAAGGATTCGACTCCCTCCGATGATGTTTCTGCCGGAAGCGACGACGAACCCGCAGCACTCGTCACGGACGACAGTCCCGACGACGTCCCGGATGCAGCGAACGACGACGCGGCAACCCAACGCCTTGACGACGAAGATGACGATTTCGATAAAACCGTATTGGTCGAAACCGCCGGACCGGTAACAGAATCGGACGAAGACGCCGATGATGACGATCCGGACAAATCCGGCGACACAGCAGAATAACAGCAAATAAATATTAACGGGCTGTCATCCGACAGCCCGCTTTTTATCCCTTTTTTCAACTGATAACAGCCCGATCAGACAGTCGGGTTTTTATGGATTCCCTGCATCCATCACTTTTTTGATCGCTTCTATATCCCTGCTGATTTGCTCCGTCAGTGCGTCCACCGACACAAACTTTTTCTCGTCCCGGATGAACGCGACCGGTTCACAGACTGCATATTCTCCGCGCAGTTCCTCGCCGCGGTAATCGAGCAAAAACGTCTCGCACAGCGGCGTCTCGTTTTCGCCGACCGTCGGATGCACGCCGATGTTCGTCGCGCCGCGATAGCATTCCGAGCCGATCGTCACCCGCGACGCATAGACCCCGCGCTTCGGCACGACCAGCCCGTTTTCGATCGCAAGATTCACGGTCGGAAAGCCCATCGTCGTCCCGATATGATTCCCGCTGTCGATCCGACCGCGCACGCTGTAGGCGCTGCCCAACATCCGGTTTGCATCGGCGATCCTTCCGCTTTGCAGCAGCTCGCGCACCGCCGAGGACGATACCGCCTGCCCGCCGCAGTCGACCGGCTGACACACGCTCAGCCCGATCCCAAGCTCTCCACATAGCCTTTCAAGGGTCGCAATATCGCCTTTGCCGCCTTTACCGAACCGGTAATTATACCCGCAGCTGACCTTTTTTGCACGAAGCTGTCTGACCAGCACGCCGCGGACAAAATCCTCTGCATCCGTTTCTTTGATCTGACCGAAGTCCGCAAAGATCACCGCGTCGACGCCCAGCTCGTCCATCAGTTCCGCTTTTCGCCGGTTATCGGTGATCAGCGGGACGTCTTCCTCAGAGAGCAGCTTTGCGGGACTTTCTCTGAACGTCAGCACGACGGCTCGATCGCCGCCTTTGTCCGCGACGATCTCATGGATCACCGCGCGGTGACCCAGATGCACGCCGTCAAAGAATCCCAGCGCGACCCTGCTTTGATATCCTGTTTTCGCGTATTCTTCAATGCTGTTAAAAATCCTCAAGATGTCACCAACCGTCGTTCAGATTCGTTCCTCTTCCAATTAAGTATAGTACAAATCTTCCCTCTTTGCAACCTTCCCTTTCCTTATCTAACTTCCCATTTTTTATCCTCCTAATTCCCTTTTTTTGTCATTTATTCCAAAAAACAATTTTATTTTTGGTGATAATAAAGGTGGCAAATCCATGTGAATTATTATACAATTGAACTGTAGCAAATTTTCCCGCATTATTATTGAAAAGGAGAATGTTTATGAAGAAGTTCCTCTCTCTCACCCTCGCGCTTCTCCTGATCCTCTCCGCCGCAACGGTCTTTTCACTGAGCACCGCAGCAGCAGACAGTTTTCAGGAAGGCGACGTCCTGTATTTCAAGGTCGAAAACCCTCCGCAGTGGACTTTGAGCAGCGACGGATCCTCCCCGGCAACGTTTTACGCCAACTTCACCGACGCTACGCGCGCGGATAACGGCGACAAGTCCGTCGTCATCGCCGACGCGGATAAAACGAAGTATCATCCCGTCACCGGCGTGTCCTATGACAGCTCCCTCGGCGTATACAAATACACCGTCACCGCTGCCGACGCGGGCGCGACCGTGATGCGCTTCTGGCGCGGCACCGAGCAAAAGCTGTGGAACGAGACCGTCGCGATCACCGCCTCCGACTATTCATCCGGCAAAAACACCGCCGTTGTCACCGACTGGTCAAACACCGGCTACCTGACCTCCACCTACAGCTTTGCGATCGGCGCAAAGCTCAGCCTCTCCGCAACAAAAGGCGAGGTCGGCGACAGCTTTACGATCGGCGTCACCTGCAGCTCTGTTCCCGACAGCGCAGATATCGCCTGTGAGATCCTGATCAACGACAGCAAGGTTATCGACGGCGACGCCTACACCTTCACCCCGACAGAAAACGGCGTCTATCAGGTCACGGCAAATCTGACCGCGACCCACTGGCAGACCGGCGAGCTGCTCAGCAAAGAAAGCGTCAGCGGCACCATCACCGTCGGCACTTCTTCGATCACCGCCGAAGCGCCGAATTGCCTGTTCGCACACGCGGACGCCGGCAATAAAGATACCGAAGCCTGGATCAAATGGTACAGCATCGACGGCACCTGTTATTTGTTCCTGCCCTCTTCGATCAAGGAAGGCGATACCGTCGAGATGTACAGCTCTTATTCCGATACGGCGACCCTCGACTCGCTGAACATCCCCGCCAAGTCGATCTTTGAATTCAAGCCCTCGGCGGATCATGAATATACATTCCGTTCCGGCAGGACGACCCGCCCCGTCAGATTCATGTTCTCCACCGCCGAATCCGCCCTCTTCGTCAACAACACGGAAGACTTCGACGGCATGGATTTCTTCACCTATCTGCAGCAGAACAAAGAGAATTCCGTCGCCGGCACCGGCGCGATCACCAACCCGAACGGCACCCTGACCAACGCGCAGGTCAAAAAGATGAAGGGCCGCGGCAACACCTCGTGGAACGCCGACAAGAAGGGCTTCAACGTCACCTTCACCGAGGCGCTCTCCGTCGCCGGTATGCCCAAGTGCAAAAAATTCTCGCTGATCTCCAACTTCCAGGACGCCGCCATGGCGCGCAACCGCATCCTCTATGATATGTCCGACGAGGTAGGCGTTCCCTACGCGTCCGACAGCCGCATCATCGACCTGTACACCAACGGCACCTATCAGGGCACCTATCAGATGTGCCAGAAGATCGAGGTCGGCAAAAACTCTCTCATGCCCGATATCGCCTCCGACGATTATCTCGACAAGACGACCGGCGGCGTGAAGTCCGACTTCTCCTTTGTCGCCGAGATCGACCCCGCGCCCAATGCCGACGATTTCCATTTCTCCGTCAGCAACGGCAACAACCTCACGATGAAATCCCCCGAGCTTGAGGCGAACGATCCCAATATCGCCGCCGTGCGCGGATATATCAAAGGCAAATTCAACGCCATGTGGAACAAGCTCAGCTCCAACGCCGCCGACACCGGCGATTACATCGATCTCGATTCCCTCGCAAAGGTCTACCTGATCAACGAGCTGGGCAAAAACTGGGACAGCGGTTCCGGTTCCTTCTTCTTGACCTATAAGCCCGACGCAAACGGCACATATAAATTCTTCGCATCTCCCGTATGGGACTACGACAATTCGCTGGGCAACGCCAACGGCGTCGAAAACGATCTGCGCCGCATGAACTGCAACGACTACACCCTTCCCTCCGGCTGGTGGTCGACGATAAAGAACAGCAACGCGAATTTCCTCGTCACCTCCGCAAAGAATACCGCCGTGATGAACAGGGTCTATACCGTCTGGTTCGAAAAATTCGTTCCCGCGATCGACAAGCTGACCTCCACCGGCGTCAACAGCGGATATCTGTATTCCTCCGACGTCTACCGCGGCATCATCAAAGGTTCTGCCGCGATGAACTACAAGATCTGGGCGCTCTATACCAACTCCGGCTGGATCGCCGATCACAGCTCTGTCAAGCAGTACCGCGCGACATACACCAAGAACGCCTACGGTCAGGTCACCGGCGTCAACCTCACGCAGGACAGCAGGGCGACCTCCTATGACCAGTACACCTTCGACGGCCAGTTCGACTACATGATGGATTGGACGACCTCCCGCGCCGCGTGGATCAGTTCTCAGTACATCAGTAAGTACACCCCCGAGATCCCGCCGACAGAAGCGCCGACAGAGCCGCCTACCGAAGGTCCCACAACCGAACCGACCGCAGCTCCGACACAAGCTCCGACAGAAGAACCCACCGCTCCCGCGACTCCCGTCTACCCCAAGCCCGGGCTGGATCTCGGCAACGCGATCGCTGCATGGGTGTTTGACGATACCGACAAGACCGAGGGCGACAAGCTCTCCGAGTACGGCTCCGGCGACAACGGCTACGCCGCCACCGAAGGCAAGGGTACACTCTCGATGACCGTCGACGGCAGCAATATGCGCGCGCTCGAATGGAGCGCTCCCGAATACGGTCCTGCCGGCAACGCGATGACCCCGATCATGGCGGCAGGCAAAAACAACCTTTGGGGAACACCCTACATCCAGGTCGCCGTTTCCACCAAGGGCTACTACAACATCAAGTTCACCGCATACCTTGCAGGCTCCAATAAAGCGCCCGCCAACTGGAAGCTGCAGTATTCCACCGACGGCACGACCTTCACCGATACCGGCGATCAGCTTACGATCACCTCCGAACAGCGCAAGGTCCTCACCGCCTATCTCAACAGGACCACCCTCCCTGCGGCGGCAGCCGATCAGGACAACCTGATCCTGCGGCTGGTACCCGTCGACATGACCACCGTCAGCGGCGGCAACACCGCCGATAAGCCCTCCGGCGGCGAGGTCGCCATCAACTACATCGTCGTCGAAGGAAACGAGTCCGGCACAAAACCGCGTCTGCTCGGCGACGCCGACATGGACGGCTCTGTCACCATTCTTGACGCGACCCGCATCCAGCGCTGGCTTGCAAGCCTCGTGACCGATGCGGATATCGACAAAGAAGCCGCCGATATCACCGGCGAAGGGATCACCATCCTTGACGCGACCCGCATCCAGCGGTATCTTGCCGATTTTGACGACGGCTACCCCATCAACCAACCTATTGTATAATTCGCAACACATCGCAAAACAGGCTGCCCATCGGCAGCCTGTTTTTTCATGCCCGATCCCGATTGCCATACCCGCCAACGGTTTTTTCATAAACGCCAACAGCCGCACGCTGTCGCGCACGGCTGTCGGCAAGGGGTTCAGATAAGGAAATGGGTATGAGTTCGGGCGCTTTCACGCCCGGGGGAAAGCATATTGAACTAAGAACTAAGAAAGAAGAACTAAGAAAGAAGAACTAAGAAAGAAGAACTGAGAACTAAGAAAGAAAAACTAAGAACTAAGAAAGAAAAACTGAGAACGACTGCGGTCAGGCGATCTCCGCCGCTTTCGGGATCTTGACGGTATACTCGATATAGTCCTCGGTCTCCGACCGTCTGGAGATCGCGTTGATTCCCGACAATCGCATCGTATCGACCGCTTTGTTGATCGTGTTGACAAAGATCCTGACGTCCTTGACGACGACCTTTCTGCCGCCTTTTTTCGGCGGATTCTCCGGCCTCTTTTTCATGAGCGTATCGGTCACCAGCGCCTCGCTCGCGCCGACGCTCAGATTCTCCGTGATGATACGGCTGAGCACCTCGCGCCTGACGTCTTCATCGGGGATGCGCAGCAACGCCCGCGCATGGCGTTCGCTCAGGTTCGCCGTCAGGATCCACTCCTGTTCTTCGAACGACAGCCGCAGCAATCTCAGCTTGTTGGCGACGGTGCTCTGCTTTTTGCCGAGCTTGATCGCCGCCTGCTCCTGCGTCAGTCCGTATTTGCGGATCAGCCGGGCGATCCCCCGACCTTCTTCAAACATATTCAGATCCGAACGCTGCAGGTTTTCGATCAACGCCAGCAGGGCGCTTTCTTTATCGCTGCATTTATGTACGACGCAGGGCACCTTGTTCAGCCCCGCCATGATCGCTGCTCTCAGCCGTCGCTCGCCCGCGATCAGCTCAAATTCGGTGCTGTTGATCCTGCGCACCACCAGAGGCTGCAGGATCCCGTTTTCCACGATCGACCGCGACAGGCTTTTCATTTCTTCCTCGTCAAAGTTGCGGCGCGGCTGGGTCTTGTTCGGGCGGATCTGAATCGTCGAAACCATCAATACCTTGTTATCGTTCCGGATTATGTTCATCGCCCTCACCCCGCAATCACAAAACGGTCAAGACCTCCCGGGCTTGTCCCTGCAAGATACAGTTTACCAATTCTCAGCAGAGAATTCTGTCGCTTTCTGCCCGATTATTCTGACTTCTTTTGTCGAGAAATCGCATATTTAGCCGCGATAGAAATAGCACATACAATATATAGACAAGAATGCGCGCATCTTGCACAGCCATCGTACATTTCATTATGCTGTTTGATATCGTCTTCAATCAAACAAAAAGAAAAGGGAGGGTTGTCCCTCCCAAAATGTTTCACGTGAAACATCACAACGGTTTTTTCTTGATCTGTTTACTCTTGCGCGGGTACATTTCCGGGGTCGCCGCAATTTTATCGATCACGATGATCCCCCGCTCGCCTGCGTCGCCGAGGGTAAACAAATACTTCTCCCCTACCCTGCCGCCGAGCGTTTTGACCGCGTTTTCCGCGTCCTGCAGTTCCTCGACAGCGGTTTTGCCTTTCATCGCGAGAAACCGCCCGCCGACGGCGACATACGGCAGACAGTATTCGCACAGCACATTCAGCGGCGCGACCGCCCGCGCGACCGCGATCTCAAAGTTTTCGCGGAACAGCATGGTCCTTGATCCGTCCTCCGCGCGGCTGTGAACGGTGACCACGTTGTCGAGCGCCATTTCCCCGCACACCGTATCCAGAAATCCCAGCCGCTTCTGCAGACTGTCCAGCAGTGTCAGCCGGATATCCGGCCGCGCGATTTTCAGCGCCAGTCCGGGAAAGCCCGCGCCGGTGCCGACGTCGATCACGCTTGCTTCCTGCGGGATCTCTGTATATTGCAGGAGCATCAGACTGTCGACGAAATGCTTGACCGCCACGTCGCGCGCCTCGGTCAGCGCGGTCAGATTCATCTTTTCGTTCCACTCCAGCAGCAGATCGTTGTACTTGCAGAATCTGTCGACCGCGGTATCGTCGAGCTGAATGCCAAACTCGTCGAGCGCGTCCGTGAATACCTTCAAAAACTCACGCATCCTCTGTCCTCCTGTGATCCTGCTTGACCAGCCATATCATCAGCACGTTGATATCCGCCGGCGATACGCCGCTGATCCGGCTCGCCTGACCGATGCTCAGCGGACGCACAGCGTTCAGCTTTTCCTGCGCTTCCAACCTCAGTCCCGTGATGCTTTGATAGTCGACGTCGGACGGTAACCGTTTATTCTCGAGCTTGCGCATACTCTCCACCGCGCTGAGCTGTTTTTTGATATAGCCGTCGTATTTCACGGCGATCTCCACCTGCTCAAAAACCGCGCCCGGCAGCTCCGGACGATCCTTATCAACCGGCGTCAGCGCCTCATAGTTCAGCTCCGGCCGTTTCAGCAGGTCGATCAGGCGAATGCCTGTCGTGACGTCGGATGTTTCACGTGAAACCAGGATCGCGGTCAATTCCTTTGACGGCGCGATCACCGTGCGCTTTACGCGTTCTTCCTCCTGCGCGATCAATTCCTGCTTTTTCAAAAACCGCTGCCACCTGTCATCGCCGATCAAGCCAAGCGCATGACCGAGCGGCGTCAGTCTTTCGTCAGCGTTATCCTGTCTCAGGATCAGCCGATACTCGCTGCGCGACGTCATCATCCGGTACGGTTCATTCGCGCCCTTGGTGACCAGATCATCGATCAGCGTGCCGATATAGGACGATGCGCGGTCAAGGATAAACGGTTCCTTGCCCTGTACCTTCAAAGCGGCGTTGATTCCCGCGATCAATCCCTGCGCCGCGGCTTCCTCATATCCCGAAGAACCGTTGAACTGTCCCGCGCCGTATAAGCCGGCGAATTCTTTGAATTCCAGCGTTGCCAGCATCGACAGCGGATCGATACAATCATATTCGATCGCATACGCGGGACGCATGACGATCGCATTTTCCAGCCCCTTGATCGTATGGTAGAACTGCAGCTGCACTTCCTCGGGCAGCGACGACGACATTCCCTGCAGGTACATTTCCTCGGTATCCTCGCCGCACGGCTCGATAAACAGCTGATGGCGCTTCTTCTCGGAGAACCGCACGATCTTGTCCTCCAGACTCGGACAATACCGCGGTCCCACTCCCTCGATCTTACCGCCGTAAAGCGGGCTGCGGTGGATATTCTCCAGAATGATATGTTTTGTATTCTCGTTCGTCCACGATACATGACAGACGACCTTGTTTTCGACCGGCGTCAGGGTATCATAGGAAAACGGCGTCGTCGGCTCGTCGCCCTCCTGCACTTCAAGCTCGGAAAAGTCGATCGACGATCGTTTCACGCGCGCAGGCGTACCGGTCTTGAACCGCCGTGTTTTCACGCCCAGCTTTCGCAGGCTTTTGCCGAGGAACGCAGCGGGAAAGATCCCGTCGGGTCCCGAGTCAAAGCTGACCTCGCCGACGAAGATCCGTCCGCCGAGGTAGGTGCCGGTCGCGATGATGACGGTCTTTGCCTCAAAGACGCCGAGCATCCTTGTCGTCAGCAGCCAGCCGCCGCTGTCCGAACGTTCGATATCGGTGATCTCCGCCTGACGCAGATCCAGATTCTCCTGCAGCTCCAGCGTATGCTTCATGCGCGCCGCATATTTGCGGCGATCGATCTGCGCACGCAGCGAATGCACCGCAGGACCTTTGCCGCGGTTCAGCATCCGCGACTGCAGCGTGCAGGCGTCTGCGGCACGACCCATCTCGCCTCCCAGGGCGTCGATCTCGCGCACCAGATGTCCCTTCGCCGTACCGCCGATCGAGGGATTGCACGGACAATTTCCGACGGCGTCCATATTGATCGTGAAGATTGCGGTTTTGCATCCGAGTCTTGCCGCGGCAAGCGCCGCTTCGATCCCGGCGTGTCCCGCGCCGATAACGGCGACGTCGTATGTTCCCGCAAAATAGGTTGTTGGCATCCTATCACATCCAGATTTACAAGGGCGACCGTCGGCTGCCCGCGTGTTATTATTTCCCGACGCAGAAATTGTGGAACACCCTGTCCACAACTTCATCCGTCACGCGCTCTCCGGTCAGCTCGCAGAGATACGCGACCGCTTCTTCGATCGATACGGTGACCGCATCAAAGGTCATGCCGATCTCGAGCGCCGTTAACGCCTCGCGCGCACTGTCGAACGCTTTCTTTGTCAGATTGCGCTGGCGCTCGTTATACACCAGCGCCTCCGATGATGAAAAATCCTCGATCGCGCAGATCTGTTTGATCGCCGCGATCAACTCCGCAACACCCTCGCTGTGCTTGGCAGACGTCGGGATCACGGTTTTGAAATGCCGATAGATCTCTTCGGTATCGATCTGCTGCGGCAGATCCGATTTATTGAGGATCGCGATCGCCGTCGCATCGCCGATCTCCCCGATCAGCGCTCTGTCTTCATCGGTCAGGCTCTTCGATCCGTCAAAGACACACAGGATCAGCGATGCGGCGTTGAGCCTGTCTTTCGCTTTATCGACGCCGATCTTCTCCACGACGTCGTTGGTATCATGGATACCCGCCGTATCGGACAGGTTGAGGATAAGATCATCCAGGTTGACGCTTTCTTCCACCACATCGCGGGTCGTACCCGCCACCTCGGTGACAATGCTTTTATCGTAGCCTGCCAGCAGGTTCATCAGCGTGCTTTTGCCGACATTAGGCTTGCCGACGATCGCGGTGTCGATCCCGTCGCGCAGCAGCCTGCCGTTATCATAGCTCCTGAGGATCGCGCTGAGCTCCTCCAGCGCCTGGTTCAACGCCGCACACAGTTCATTGTCCTCGACCTCGGGGATATCTTCTTCGGGGTAATCCGCCCATGCGGACAGGTGCGCAGCCTTCGTGAGCAGCGCAGTCTTGACCGCGTCGATCCGCTTCGACAGCGCGCCGTCCTTGACGGAAAGCGCTGCTTTGACAGCGCCGCGGGAACGTGCGGCGATGATATCCATAACGGCTTCGGCTTCCACCAGATCCAGCTTGCCGTTCAGAAAAGCCCGCTTGGTAAATTCACCCGGCTGAGCAGGCTCTGCGCCCGCGTCATATACCGCGCGCAAGACGCGGTTGGTGACATACAGCCCGCCGTGACAGCTCAGCTCGACGACGTTCTCGCCGGTGTAGCTGTGCGGCGCACGAAAAACGGTCGCGATGACCTCGTCCAGCTTTTCACCGTCGGCATATGCCGCGCCCAGCGCACAGGTATAGCCCTTCATTTCATTCAGTTTTTTATCGGAATAAGCGGCAAAGACCCGCCCGGCGATCGGGATCGCCTCGTCGCCCGAGATGCGGATGACCGAGATCCCCGCCGTCGCCTTTGCGGTCGATATCGCCGCGATCGTTGTTTCTTTCATAGATCCTTTTTTTATACGATTATCATTTTGAAAATCAGCCCGAAAAAACTCAGCCAAAGGTCTGCTGTTATGATGCTTCGCTTTTTTTGGGATGACACGATGTGAACGATCAATGTTTCACGTGAAACATTTTGTTGATTATCTGTTGAACAGCTTTTTATGAACAGAAAAACGGGCGTGACCGCCCGTTTTCGTTTCTTCAGTATTCAGCGGCTGAGTCTTACTTATCGATCCTGCCGTAAAGACCCATTCCCTCGCCTTCGTTGAGGGGTTTACGGTCGGGGTTGGGAGCGGGAGACTGCTGTTTTGATCTGTTGTTATATCTGCCTCTGCCGCCGTTGTTCGGTCTTCTGCCGCCCTTGCCGCCTCTGCCGCGGTTATTGCTGCGCTTGCCGTCCGGTCCGATAACGACATGACGGTTGAGGTTTTCGCCCTCGCTCCACGAGGTAGCGCCGTCGATTTTCTGAACGGAGGTATGGATGATCCTGCGCTCATAGGGGTTCATCGGTTCAAGAACGCTCTTTTTGCCGGTCTTGGCTGCTTTGATCGCCAGTCTGCGTCCGAGGGACTCAAGGGTCTTCTCGCGCTTCTCGCGATAGTCGCCGGTATTGATGACGACTCTCTTGTACGCGGGATCGACACGATTTGCCGCAAGGCAGGTCAGATACTGCAGCGCGTCCATCGTCTCGCCTCTGCGGCCGATGATGAATCCTACGTCGTCACCTTCAACGTCGATGGTGATGACGTTGTCCTCATCCTTTGTGGAAAGGGTGATGCCGGTAAGCTCCATGCAGTTGATGATGTTGCGGATAAAGTCCTCCGCCGCCTGAGCCGCGCTCAGCTTGAGGGTGACTTTTACCTTTGCGGGATGACCGCCGAACAGACCGAACATCTTCTTTGCCTGCATTTCGATGATTTCAAAATCTATACGGTCGTCGTAGGTTTCTACGCCGAGTTCCTGACAGGCTTTTTCTTTGGCTTCTTCAACCGTTGCGCCTGTTGCGATTGCTTCTCTTAACAATGTTGCACCTTCTCTTATACTATCAGTGATTACTTTTTCTTTTTGTTCTTGCTGTTTTTCTGCGCTTCCTGTTTAGGCGGGGCAGAGGGTACATACTCATAGGGTACCTTGGCTTCCTTCAACTCCAGCAGCGCCACATGCTGGGCTTCCGCTTTTGCGGTCAGGTTTTGAGGTGAATAGAATTTTGTGATAATGACCGTCTGTAAGAATCCGATAACGGTGGACCAGATCCAGTAGAAACCGACTGCGCCGGGAACGATATACGAGATGTATACAGTGATCAGCGGCAGCAGGAGCATCATGTATCTCATACAGCCCTGCTGTTGATCCATAACGCCTCTCTGCAGGCGCATCGTGAGGATCTGAGAGCCGATCGAGGTGATGAGAACCAGCGCGGGGATGATGATGATCACCGACCAGAAGCCTTTCGCACTCGGAATATCGAGCAGGTCAAGTCCTAAGAACTTGAAGCCGCCCGCAAGGTTTTGGATCTGAGAGATATCTCCGTCGGAAAGGATCTTGGAAAGTCCGCGTTCCTGCAGCATCGCAAAGGAATCGGGATTGTTGAAAATACGGAGGATATCCATCTCGTGATAGATATTGGAGGACGACACGTTGACGCCCGGGATACCGTTGACAAAGTTGATCAGATCGGTCATTTTGCCGGAGGCGATGTGGATAACGTTGGACAGGGGACGTACGACGGAATAGTAGATACCGAGCATGATGAACATCGGTAACAGCGACGACAGACAGCCGCCGAAGGGGGAAGCGCCTTCTTTTGCATAGAGCTTCTGCACTTCTTCGTTGTATTTTTGCTTGTTGTTGCCGTACTTTTCCTTCAGCTCGCGCTGTTTCGCCTGCAGACGCGAGTTGGCCGCCATGCTTTTCTGCTGCTTGACGGAGGTGGGGAACATCAGCAGTCGTGTCAGGAGCGTAAAGAAGATGATGGAAACGCCGAAGTTCTGGAATACATAGAACAGCGCCCATAATACATAGCCGAACACACTGCCGACGACATTAAAAATCTGAAACATAAACAAAAGCCTCTCTTATAGTTTGTGATCCTTCTGCGGGACGGGGTCGTAGCCGCCCTTTGACCACGGATTACATCTGAGTATCCGCCAGATCCCCATAAAGGCGCCCTTGAACGCGCCGTGAATCTCGATCGCTTCATAGGTGTACTGGGAACAGGTGGGATAATACTTGCATTTAGGCTTGGTGTGGGGAGAGATTGCAGTCTGATAAAAACGGATCAATCTGAGCAAAAGTTTTTTCATGATGATTTCAGAATACCGAGGGAGCGAAGATGCTCGCGCATATATCGCTCGACATCATAGCTTTTTAAAAAACAGGTTTTTGTCCGCGCGACAAAAATAATGTCATAGTTGAGATCCGTATCGACGCCGATATGTGAGAACGCAGCGCGGATAACTCTGCGGCTGCGGTTGCGTCTGACTGCCTTGCCGACCTTTTTCGAGGTGGTTATTCCGATTCTAAGGTTATTGTTTTTATTTTTTAAGACGTAGGTAACCAGTCCGGGTGAGACACAGTTTTTGCCGTGCCGGTATACACGCTGAAAATCCCGGTTGCCGGTAATAGGCGTAATTTTCATCTAACCACCGATAATGAATGATCAAGAACAAGAAAGCGCGCGCATCAAGCGCGTCCGCTTTCGTATAAAGTAAAAGAAAGACCACTGCAGGGAGTGGTCTTAGGTTTTAGTATGACAGCTGCTTTCTGCCCTTTGCTCTTCTTCTGGCAAGAACCTTGCGACCGTTGCTGGTAGACATTCTCTTTCTGAAGCCGTGCTCCTTTTTGCGGTGAATCTTCTTGGGCTGATATGTTCTGAGCATTTAGAATCCTCCTTTCGGGTACATAACCTTACAAAATAGCATTATATCTCAAATCTTCGCGTTAGTCAATAAAAAATTTTGATTCATATAATGTTTTTATATTATACATAAGAGTGAACGATTCAATCACACAATATATTGTATTTGATCACGATCAAGACACAATTTTTTGCAAAAATTTTTTCTTCTTTCCGGGTCGTTTTTTATTTCAGGTCTGAGATTTTCTGTCGGAAATCTTATATCGGAACCGGAAAAAAATTCTCTCATTTGCAGCGTCTTATTATTGATGTATATAAATACTTATATATGCAAAAAAAGCTACAATATTGTAACGCAAAATCTGTTGCTTTTATTTATGATTTTTGATATAATAAATGCGATAATGGGATAAAATGGGGTCGCAAAAAAATACGGTGTTTTTTCGGCAGATTTTTTTGTTGATTTTGTATGTTTCGCAATCGTTTTTTATTCCGAATTTAGCAACTTTTCTGCGTTGATTTTTCAGCCGTTTCCTATCGGCTTTTTCTTTGCAATTACCGGATCATTTATCGATGGAATACAACAGATAAGGAAGGAAAAAAGAATGGATAATTTTAACGAAGGATGGTCAATTATCTGCAACTACCTCAAAGAGGAAAAGAAGATCGTAGACGTCGCCTACAAAACCTGGATCTCGCGGATCGAACCGATCTCGATCGATTTTGAAAAAGGCGTTATCACCCTGATGGTACCGAATGACTTCCACCGCCAGACCCTGATCCGCGGTTATCTGCCGAAGCTGGAGGATGCATACGAAGCGGTGCTGGGTACGAATTTTGAGACGGTCTTCATCATTCCGGAGGAAAATGAGAAACAGAAGGAAAAGCTTCTGGGCGAAGAGACCTCTGTCGACACGGGATATGAATTCACCTTTGAAACCTACATCATCGGTTCGTCCAACAAATTCGCACATGCGGCGTCGATGGCGGTCGCGCAGAATCCTTCCTCCGCATACAATCCGCTGTTTATTTACGGCAACTCGGGTCTCGGAAAAACGCACTTGTTATATGCGATCGGCAACGAAATCAAAAAGAACAACAAAGACTGCAACGTCATCTACATCAAGGGCGAGGATTTTGCCAATGAGATCATCCAGTCCATTATGAACAAGACGACCGCGCAGTTCAGACAGAAATACAGACAGGCAGACGTTCTGCTGGTCGACGACGTCCAGTTCATCGGCGGCAAGGAAAGCACGCAGGAAGAATTCTTCCATACCTTCGACGCATTGTACGACGCGAAAAAACAGATCGTTCTGACGTCCGACCGTCCTCCCAAGGAGATCAAGGTACTGACCGACAGACTCAGAGGCAGATTTGAGATGGGTCTGCTGGCAGATATCCAGCCGCCGGATTTTGAGACCCGCATGGCGATCATCAAGCGCAAGGCGGAGATCATCGGTCTGGATCTGAGTAATGATCTGTGCGAATATATCGCCAACAAACTCAAGACCAATATCCGCCAGCTCGAGGGCGTTGTGAAAAAACTGATGGCGCGCTATAACCTGACAAAGGAAATGCCGACGCTGAACATCGTCAACGAAACGATCGCAGATATTCTGAACGACGATACGCCGCCCCAGCTGACCGTCGAAAAGATCATCGACGAAGTCGCACGAACCTTCGGCGTCAACAGCGACGATCTGCGCTCGACAAAATCACGCCGCGCTGAGATCAACAAGCCGCGGCAGATCGCGATCTACATCGTCAGAGAGTTGACGACACTTTCGATGGAGAGCATCGGCAACGAGTTCGGCGGCAGGCATTATTCAACGATCGTGTATACCGTCCAGCAGGTAGAGAAAAATATTAAGAACGATTCCTCATTAAGAGAGACCGTCGAGGATATCATCAAAAATATCCGGGAAAGATAAACGAAAGATCGTTTTCGACTTTTCCATACATATCAACTCCACAGGTTTTCTTGTTATGTTGATAAGTCGAAGAAGTTTAAAAGGAATTGCTGCATTCTCCTTAATGTTTAGAGAGAAGTATCAGGAAAAAATAAAGGAAGAATGCGGAAAATATGGGATTTCCTCATTTTCACAGTCCCTACTACTATTACTAGTTAATATATATTACATATCATTACAGTCATAGTTCGGTTATCAAATCACAGTGTATCATAAAAAATGAACGGAAAGGGTTTTTATTATGAGATTCAAATGTATGAGATCGGATCTGTCATCGGCAGTCGGCAACGTATCGAGAGCGGTATCGGCAAAAGCAACCATACCGGCGCTGGAAGGCGTGCTGATCAAGGCATACAATAATATGCTGGAGATCTCCGGTTATGATCTGGAGATCGGCATCGTCACCCAGCTGGAGGCGACCGTCGCAGAGGAAGGCGAGGTCGTCGTTTCGGCAAGATTATTCAATGATATTATCCGCAAGCTGCCCGAAGAGATCGTGAATATCGAAACGGACGACAGGATGATCACCTATATCAAGTCCGGCGCGGCGGATTATCAGATCGTCGGCATCAATTCTGCGGAATATCCCGAGCTGCCGAATGTCGATGAGCTGAACGCGTTCGACATCAAAGCGGAGTTGTTGAAAAATATGATCCGTCAGACCGTCTTTGCGGTATCGGACAATATGGCGAAGCCCATCTATACCGGTTCGTTGTTTGAAATCGAAGATCATATCTTCCGCATCGTCGCGGTCGATGGGTTCCGTATGGCGATCCGTGAGGAAAATGTCGACTGTGATATCCGCACAAAGTTCGTCGTTCCGGGAAAAACCCAGAGCGAGATACTCAAGCTGATCACAGAGAATGATAAGGACGTCAGTCTGAAGATCGGACAGCGCCACATCATGCTGAAGATTGAGAATTACAGCATCGTTTCCAGACTGATCGAGGGCAACTTCCTTGATTACAAAACCACCGTTCCGAAAACCGCGAGCACGGAATTCGTGATGAATACAAGGATCCTCGCGTCGGCAGTCGACAGAATGGCGCTGCTGACCAACGAAAAGATCCAGTCGCCGGTCAGATGCACCATTACCGCAGATCAGATCAAGCTCGCCTGCTCGACGACCGTCGGCAGAGCGAACGATATGATCCCCGCGTCTGTCAGAGGTAACGACGTCGAGATCGGTTTCAACAACCGCTATCTGCTGGACGCGCTGAAAAACGCCGAGACGGATGAGATCAAGGTGATGCTCAACGGCAGCCTTTCGCCGATGATCATCAAGCCGGTCCAGGGCGACAGCTTTACGTTTCTTGTCGTGCCGATGCGTTTGGCGGCGGAATAATAGTTGGTGAATGGTGAAGAGTGAATGGTGAAGGGTTATGGACGCTCGCTTCGCTCGAACAAAAAGTGAGAAAAAATGGAAAAGATAGTTATAAAAGATGAATATATCAGGCTGGATAGTCTGATGAAATTTTCCGGACTGTGCAACAGCGGCGGCAGGGCAAAATTTCTCATCCAGGGGGGAGAAGTTAAGCTCAACGGCGAGGTTTGTGAGATGAGAGGAAAAAAGGTCAGACCCGGCGACAGGGTAGAATACAACGGAAGGACAGTTGAGGTTACAGGCGATTGATCGTTACGGAGCTGCGTTTTGAAAACTACAGAAATCTGAAAAATAATACTATCGTGCCTGCGGAAAACGTCAACGTCATCTACGGCGAGAATGCGCAGGGAAAAACCAATCTGATCGAAGCAATCTGGCTGTTCTGCGGCGGTCATTCGTTTCGCGGTTCCAAGGAAAACGAAATGATCGCGTTCGATAACAAATACTTTCGTCTGGGAATGAACTTTTTTTCGGGGGGAAGAGAACAGAGCGCGGATATCGCATTCGGTCAGAACCGCAAGCAGATTTGGATCAACGGCGTCGAGAGAAGCTCGTCGTCCTATCTGACTGAGGTCTTTTCGGCGGTTGTCTTTTCACCCGAGCATCTGAATCTGATCAAACGCGGTCCGAATATCCGGCGGCGGTTCATCGACGCGGCGATCTGTCAGCATCGGATCCGTTATGCGTCGCTGCTGTCGAAGTACCAGCAGATCATCAATCAGCGGAATGCGCTATTGAAGGATATCCGTAAGCACAGCGAATTAAAGGATACGCTGGCGATCTGGGACGATTCGCTGATAACGGTCGGCGCGATGATCATGAAGGAGCGCTACGACTATCTGAAAATGCTGCGCGAACCCGCGAAAACCTATCATCACGGGATCTCCGCCGAAAAAGAAACACTGGATATCGAATACCAGTCGACGACCAAAACGGATGAAAATGACGATTTCGGAACGCTGACCGGAAAACTGAGAGCGGCTTTCGACGCGTCGCAGCGGGAGGATTTTTATACCGGCTATACGTCTGTCGGTCCTCACCGGGATGATCTCGATTTCAAGATCAACGGGATCTCCGTAAGGCGGTTCGGGTCGCAGGGACAGCAGCGGTCGACGGTGTTGTCATTAAAGCTCAGCGAGGCGGAGCTGCTGTATCAGAAGAATGAGGAGCGTCCGGTGATCCTGCTGGACGACGTTCTCTCGGAGCTTGACAACAGTCGTCAGGATTTTCTGCTGAATAAGGTGGAAGCCTATCAGGTTTTTGTGACCTGCTGTGAGGAAAGCAATAAAGTACAATTAAAAAACGGCAAGGTTTTTTATATTGAGAACGGGGTGGTAAAATGAAATATCTGCACCTCGGAAAGGATACCTCGATCGAGATCAGAAACATCGTCGGTATCTTTGATATGGATACCAGCACGGTATCAAAACATACCCGCGATTTTCTTAGACTGTGTGAAAAAGAAAATCGGGTCGTCAGCGTCAGCTACGAGCTGCCGAAGTCGTATATTCTGTATGACTTTGACGGAGAATACTCTGTGTATCTGTCACAGCTGAACACAGCGACGCTGCTGAAAAGAATGGAAAGTCGCGACAGCGACGATTGATTATAAAATATTTATCATTGAGGCAACGCCTCATACATCACCCGACGGGTGACGCCTTTCCTGACAGGAAGGCTGAAGGAGTTGAAATTATGAGTCCTACAAGATGCCCTTACTGCGGCAAAAAAATATCCTACTTCAAAGCGTTTTTTATTCGGCGCAGAGGTGAGTATTTCTGTAAAAAATGCAAAAAAGAATCGAATATTCATATCAAGAAAACGATCTGGCTGTTCTTCATTTTTGTGCTGCTGATGTCGCTTGCGATCATGGGCTACTACACGTTCTTCACCGACAAGGAAAACCTGTGGTTTTTGTTGTTCGTCATGCTGCCGTTCATCGTATTCTATCTGTTTTCGCCGCTGTTCATCCGGCTTCGGCCGAGAATGAAATTTCAGGATTCGCTGTATGATACCGAGATGGTAGATAATGCGAACGATCCCGATCCGACTATGCAGAAAAGCGCCAAGGTGGTACCGACCTTTGTGGACGATGTGATCCTCGGCGACGACGACTACAAACCTGCGATCAACTCGGATATCTTCAATGCCATCAAGGGCGAGAGAAAGATCGTCGGCGAAACCGACGGCGGCACCAAAAGCTTTGACCGTTTTGAGAATATCTCGAGCAATAAAGCAAGCGGCGATACCATGCCGGTCGGGAATCTGAAGGATATCCCGGTGAAGAATGAGGAAAACATCGGTTCTGCGGTAAAGACCGAACCTGCCGTTGAGGTGACCACGCAGGAGATCGACAGCATCCTCTCGGATATCGATACGGAACTCGATCATGTTTAAGCTGCCGGTTTGTCCGCACTGCCGGACGGTCTATCGATATAAAGATACAAAGAATGCCATACTGAAGAAAGATACGGAATGTTATCATTGTCATCAGCAGTTCAGAATAAAACTGTTCCCGTATGTGCTGATAGAAGCAGCAGTCCTGATCGCGGTGTGCATCGGCGTGAATCTCTTGATCCTGTCGCGCCTTAGTTCATTCGATCTGTTTCCGCTGTTTGCGGTGACGATCGGGATACTGCTGATTGTGATTGTATTGATACCGTTTTTTACACATTTTATCAAAGTGGATAAGGATCAAAAGAAGAGTCAAAAGAAACGAAAGAAGTAATCGGAGGGTACGGCTTTGGATAAAAAAGACGAAACAATCATGAAGACAGAAGAAGCTGTTGAAGAATTATTGAAACGAGCGGATACGCCCATCGAAGGCGGCGTCGTTGAAACGACGGATATCGCCGACGACGAAAAGATGACGAAGGTTGAGGGTGAATACGGTGCGGATGAGATCCAGGTTCTGGAAGGTCTGGAAGCGGTCAGAAAACGTCCCGGTATGTATATCGGATCGACCGGCGAGAGAGGTTTGCATCATCTGGTATATGAGATCGTGGACAACTCGATCGACGAGGCGCTCGCAGGCTACTGCGACAAGATCGACGTCAGCATCCTGCCCGGCGAGATCATCCGCGTCAAGGACGACGGCCGCGGTATTCCGGTCGGCATCAATTCGAAGATGGGTCTGCCGGCGGTCACGGTCGTATTCACCGTGCTGCACGCGGGCGGTAAATTCGGCGGCGGCGGATATAAAGTTTCCGGCGGTCTGCACGGCGTCGGCGCTTCGGTCGTCAACGCGCTGAGCGAATGGCTCGAGGTGCGCGTCTGTGACGGCGAAGATATCTATTATCAGCGTTACGAGCGCGGCAAGATCGTCAGCGAGCTGGAAAAGATCGGCAAGTCGAAGATCAAAGGCACCGAGGTGCGCTTCAAAGCGGATAAAGAGATCTTCCAGGACACCGACGTTTATGATTACAAAACACTGGCGCGCAGACTCAGAGAACAGGCTTTTCTGAATGCGGGCGTCAATATCGAACTCAAAGATGAGAGAGATCCCGAACATATCACGGACAAGACTTTTTTCTATGAAGGCGGTATCCGCGAGTTCGTCAACTACATACATAAGAAAAAAGGTTATACGCCGATCCACGACGAGGTTATCTACCTGAGAACGGCGAATATGGAGAACACCTGCGAGGTCGAGATCGCGATGCAGTATAACGACAGTTATAACAACGACATCCGATCCTTTGCCAACAACATCCATACCACCGACGGCGGTACGCATGAAGAAGGTTTCCGCAGGGCGCTGCCGCGCGTGATGAACAACTACGCGGTAAAATTCAACAAGATCAAAGAAAAAGACAAAGATCTCAAGCTGGAATTTGAGGATTATAAAGAGGGTCTGACGGCGATCATCTCGGTCAAGATCACCGAAGCGCAATTTGAGGGTCAGACCAAGGCAAAGCTCGGCAATACGATCGTGAGATCGATGGTCAGCAAACTGATTACGGACAAGCTCAGCGAATTTCTGGAAGAAAACCCCGCGTCCGCGTCTGCGATCCTCGAGAAAGCGCTCGCTTCCGCAAAGGCGAGAGAAGCTGCCCGAAAAGCGCGTGAGAACGTCCGCCGTAAGACGGGACTGGAATCCGCGTCGCTGCCCGGCAAGCTCGCCGACTGTCAGTCGAAGGACAGATCCGAGACAGAGATCTACATCGTCGAGGGCGATTCCGCGGGCGGTTCCGCAAAGCAGGGACGCGACAGGAAATTCCAGGCGATCCTCCCGCTGTGGGGCAAGATGCTGAATGTCGAAAAAGCCAGACTCGACAAGGTTTACGGCAACGATAAGCTGACGCCGGTCATCACCGCGCTGGGCGCGGGCATCGGCGAAGAATTCGACACCGAAAAGCTCAGATATGACAAGATCATTATCATGGCGGATGCGGACGTCGACGGCTCGCATATCCGCACGCTGCTGCTGACATTCTTCTTCCGCTATATGCGTCCGCTGATCGAAGAGGGTCACGTCTATATCGCGCAGCCGCCGCTGTACCGTATCTCAAAGGGCAAGGATAATCACCGCTATGCCTATACCGATCAGGAGCGCGACGAGATCCTCGCCTCCATCGACGGCAAGACGACCATCCAGCGGTACAAAGGTTTAGGTGAGATGGATCCCGAGCAGCTGTGGGAAACCACCATGAATCCGGCGACCAGAACCATGCTGCGAGTAGAGCTGAGCGACGCGCAGGAGGCGGACGAGACCTTCTCGATCCTCATGGGCGATCAGGTCGAACCCAGACGCGAATTCATCGAGCAAAACGCGAAGTATGTTCAGAATCTGGACGTTTGATAAGTGAAGAACTAAGAACTAAGAGTGAAGAGTTTTTGGAAACGCAGACGGCGTTTTGGAATGAATAAGAATAATGTTTGGAAAAGCAAAGATTCTCTTTTTGTGGGATTGCCACGGCTCCGGAGGAGCCTCGCAATGACCAGATAATAAAATGAGGTGTTATAGTTGGATAACGAGAATAAGAACATGAATGAGAATACAGAGAATGAGGAGAATTTTGAGGCGGCATATGAGGATATGATGGAGCATACCGAGTTCAGCTCCGGAAAAATCATCAACGTCGACATCAACCGCGAAATGCGCAAGTCGTTCCTCGACTATTCGATGAGCGTTATCGTTGCGCGCGCGCTGCCGGACGTCCGCGACGGTCTGAAGCCCGTTCACAGACGTATCCTCTACTGTATGTATGAGAACGGCATCACCGCGTCGAAGCCGCACAGAAAATGCGCGTATACCGTCGGTGAAGTGCTGGGTAAATATCATCCCCACGGCGACGCATCCGTCTATGACGCGATGGTTCGTCTGGCGCAGGATTTCTCGATGCGCTATATGCTGGTCGACGGTCACGGCAACTTCGGTTCCATCGACGGCGACCCGCCTGCGGCTTATCGTTACACCGAGTCGAGAATGAGCAAGATTTCCGCGGAAATGCTCGCGGACATCGACAAAGAGACCGTCGACTTTATCCCGACCTTCGACGACGTTCTGGAGGAACCGTCGGTCCTGCCGTCGCGCTTCCCGAATCTGCTGGTCAACGGCTCTAACGGTATCGCGGTCGGTATGGCGACCAACATCCCGCCGCATAATCTCGGCGAGACCATCGACGCGATGTGTCTGCTCATTGACAATCCCGACGCAGAGGTCGCCGAGATCATGGAATGTATGCCGGGTCCCGATTTTCCGACCGGCGGATTGATCATGGGTCGATCGGGCATCCGCGCCGCTTACGCGACCGGCCGCGGCAAGATCGTTGTCCGCGCAAAGACCGAGATCGTCGAGACCAAAAACGGACGCTTTAAGATCATCGTATCGGAGCTGCCGTATGCGGTCAACAAAGCGCGTCTGATCGAAAACATCGCGAATCTTGTCAAGGACAAGCGCCTTGAGGGTATCTCGAACATCGAAGATCACTCTGACAGAAACGGCATGCATATCGAGATCGATATCAAGCGTGAAGCTTCGGCGCAGGTCGTTCTGAATCATCTGTTCATGATGACCCAGCTGCAGACGACCTTCGGCGCGATCATGCTGGCGATCGTCGACGGTCAGCCGAAGATCCTGACGCTCAAAGAGATGCTGCAATGCTACATCGAGCATCAGGAGCAGGTCATCGAGCGCAGAACGATCTTTGACCTGAGAAAAGCCAAAGAGAGAATGCATATCTTAGAGGGTCTGAAGATCGCCATCGACTTCATCGACGAGGTCATCGCCATCATCAGAAAATCCAAGGATCAGGCGTCGGCAAAGCTCGCGCTGTGCGAGCGCTTCGGACTGGACGACGCGCAGGCACAGGCGATCGTCAGTATGCGCCTCGGTCAGCTGACCAATATGGAGCGCACCAAGATCGAAGACGAGATCGCGTCCCTCTCGGAAAAAATCAAAGAATTCAACGAGATCCTCGAGAATGAAGCAAGACGCCTTGAGATCGTCAAGGAAGAAGCGCTCGAGATCCGCAATAAATACGCAGACCCCAGACGCACCGAGATCTGTGCAATCTCCGGCGAGGTCGATATCGAAGATCTGATCCCGCAGGAGGACTGTGTCGTTACGATGACAAAGTTCGGCTATATCAAGCGTATGCCGCATGACACCTACAAGCTGCAGAAACGCGGCGGCAGAGGAATCGCCGGCATGACCAGACGTGACGAGGATATCGCGACAAGGATGATGATCAGCAATTCGCACGACTACAACCTGTTCTTCACCTCGGCGGGACGCGTCTTCCGTCTGAAATGCTACGAGATCCCCGAAAGCACCCGTCAGAGCAAGGGTATCCATATCGCGAACCTGCTGGCGCTCGACAGCGAAAAGGATGAAAAAGTCACCTCCGTCATCAAAGTCCCCGCGTTTGAGGAGGATAAATACCTGATCATGGTCACCCGCAAGGGTATCATCAAGAGAATCGCGCTGAATGCGTATAATACCGCAAGAAAAGGCGGACTGATCGCGCTTGATCTCAACGAGGGCGACGAGCTGGCGTGGGTCAGGATGACAAGCGGCGACGATGAAGTGATCATCGCGACCAGAAAAGGTATGGCGATCCGCTTTAAGGAAACCGACGTCCGTCCGATGGGACGACTGGCGCGCGGCGTCAAGGCGATGAAGCTCAAAGAAGGCGACGAGATCGTCGGGATGAGCATCATCGAAGAAGGCAAGCTGATCCTGACCGTTTCCGAGACCGGCTACGGCAGGCTGTCACAGCCGACCGATTACCGCCTGCAGTCGAGAGGCGGCAAGGGTCTGACCAACTATCATGTCAGTAAATACGGCGACGTTGCGGCGCTGAGCGTGGTATCACCCGAAGACGACCTGATCCTGATCTCGGAATCCGGCGTTATCATCCGTATCC
Organism: uncultured Ruminococcus sp.; assembly: GCA_902796225.1. Classification (GTDB taxonomy): domain Bacteria; phylum Bacillota; class Clostridia; order Oscillospirales; family Acutalibacteraceae; genus Ruminococcoides. Next base: position 5,603 of record CADBOO010000020.1, on the reverse strand, counting down.
TCGCCAATACCGTTCGTATCTGTGCGCGTCCGTCCAAGGGCGTTACCGTGATGAAGATCAAAGGCGACAACAAAGTCGTCACAGTCGCGGACGTTCCGCACGAGGACGAAGCGCCGCAATCCGAAGAAGCGGATGAAACCGCACAGACCGCTGAAACACAGGATGAAGCGTAACAGAACGAGCATCGGGCTGACGGCGTGGATCCTGGCGGTCATGCTGATCCTCTGCGGCTGTCAGAAAAACGGTCCGCAGCCCGTTGATGATCTGATTGAAGCGTCGTCCAACAGCTTCGGCGCACGATACATCTTTACCCGCAGCACCTTTACCGAAATGGCGTCAGGCGCGCTGGAGGATGAGGACATCGTGCTGAAAGCGAACGGATGGGAAACCATCACCGGGGATCTGGTCGACGATAACGGCGTCAAATACAGCTCGTACTGCAACCGCACCGACGACCTGACCTTTACCGTCGCCGTTGAAAATGAAAGCGGCAAGGTGATGAATGTCGGCTGCGGCTGTGATTCAAAGCTGCTCAGCGATGATTCCTTCCGCGAGCGTTTTGTCAGGATCAGCGCGATCACGGCATTGACCGCCGGCGGGTACGATCCAAAGAATCGCGACTATTTTGTCGGGATCTTCAACGATCTGCTGGACGGCGACGACGAGATCGTCAGCTACGGCGGTTCGCTGTATATCAAAAGCGTCGACGACGCGGCGACAGTCCTGATGACCGCGCCGTGCAGTGATGACGTCATTGAAAACAACCGTTATCGGGCGGTCGATGAATAACGCCCCAAAAGCTAAACGCTTTGACAATTTTTATAACATAGAGGTACAGATATGGACAAAAAGAGAGTTTCCGTATTCGTCGCGGGACAACGATTCACCATCTTAACGGACGAGGATGAAAAATACGTCATCGATATCGCAGCGAAAATCGACGCGCGGATCTCATCCCTGACCATCAGCCAGAATATGACGCGCGAGCGCGCCGCTGTCCTGACCGCGCTGGATTTTGCCGACGATAACGAGCAGGATAAGCGCACGATCGTCGAGATCAGGGAGCAGATCAAGGATTACCTGACCGAGACGTCGAAGCTCAGCGAGGAGAATACCGCGCTGAACGCAGAAAACAATCAGATCAAACGAGAGAATGCCGCGCTGCGGGAAGAACAGCAGGCAAATGCCGCTGCGCTGCAGAACGCGCTGACCGCAAAGGCTGCCGCAGAAAAAGAGATCGCCGAACTGAAAGCGCAGATCGATGCGCTCAGAAAGCAGGCACAGGAGAATCGTGCAGAAACACCCGCGCCGGCCGCGCAGACTCCCGCACCCGTAAAGGACGAAGTGACGGCGGAGGACGATCTGTTTTTCGGCGAGCCGGCTCAGCCGCCGGTCAGACCCGCAAAAGAAAAAAAGAATCGTCACGATCACAGCCATGTGAACCCCTATAAACAGCAGTTCATGCAGAAGAAAAACGAACAAAAAGGATATACCCAGCAAAGACAGTATTCGCTCTTTGATAAGGATGAATAAAATCGAGATCTTATCGCCCGCCGGAGGCTTCGACAGCGTGATCGCCGCCGTGCGATCCGGCGCGGATGCGGTCTATATCGGTGCGAAGACCTTTTCCGCTCGCGCGGGCGCGCATAACTTCGACGAAGATGAAATGCGCGAATGCGTGCGCTATTGCCACGAGCGCGGGGTCAAGGTGCATCTGGCGCTGAATACATTGATCTTTGACGACGAGATGCGCGACGCGCTCGAGCTGGCAAAATCCGCCGCGCGTGCGGATATCGACGCGCTGATCGTTCAGGATCTCGGGCTTTGCAGCCTGATCAAAAAGGCGATCCCCGACCTGCCGCTGCACGCGTCGACACAAATGACCGTGCATACGCCCCGCGGCGCAAAGGCGCTGTATGAGATGGGCTTCGAGCGGGTGGTCGTGTCGCGCGAACTGTCGCTCGACGAGATCCGCGAGATCCGCGAATTCTGCCCCGAGGTGGAGCTGGAGGCATTTGTCCACGGCGCACTGTGTATGTGCGTTTCGGGACAATGCTATTTTTCGGCGATGCTCGGCGGCCGTTCCGCTAACCGCGGGATGTGCGCTCAGCCGTGCCGGCTGCCGATGACGTTTGGCGGGAATGATCACGCGCTGAGCCTGAAGGATAACGGCAGTCTGCATTATCTGAGAGAGCTGGAAACAATCGGCGTTGCGAGCGCGAAGATCGAGGGGCGAATGAAACGCCCCGAATACGTCGCCGCCGCGACTGCCGCCGCGATAGAAGCGCGGGACAGGGGAGAGATCAGCCCCGAAACACAGGAAAAACTGCGATCGGTGTTTTCACGCACCGGCTTTACCGACGGATATCTCAGCGGGAAGATCGGCGAATCCATGTTCGGCTATCGCCGGAAGGACGACGTCGTGACCGCTGATAATCAATTATTGAAGGAGCTGCGCGTATCGTATAAGGACGAGGCGCAGAGAGTGCCGATCCGCTTTCATCTGACCGTCAGAACGGGGGAGAGGATGAGGCTGTGTGCCGACGACGGCGAAAGGATCGTCACGGTTGACAGCACAGATGTTGCCGAAAAAGCGGTGAACGTGCCGCTGTCCGCCGAACGTGCGGAGCAAAGTCTGAGAAAAACCGGCAACACGCCGTATTATGTCGAAGAGATCACAACGGATCTCGACGGCGAAGCGGCGGTATCCGCCGCAGCGCTGAATGCGCTCAGACGCGACGCGCTGGATGCGCTGGGCAAACAGCGTGCGGTCAGACATCGCTATACGATCAACGAATTTGAGTTAGAAGACTTTGAGATAGAGAATGCCCCCGGCGATTTGTCAAAGGAATCGGCAATCGACTGGGTGTGCGCAAAGAATCCGGATATCCCGGAAGAATGCAAATCTTCACGGATCTTTATCGCCTTGGAAGGGCTTGAGGATCGGGAGCAGATCAAAAAGATGCTCGACGACGGGTATCTGCTCGGTGTTGAAGTACCGCGCGTGATGTTCGGCACCGAACAAGTGGTGTACGAAAAGCTGAAAGCCCTGCGGGAGATCGGCGTCAGTCACTTGCTGGCGCACAATATCGCCGCCGTGTATATGGCAAAAGAACTGGGATTTACCCCTCACGCGGGCTTCGGGATGAATCTTGCAAATAGCTGCAGCCTCCAATGGGCGAAGGAATACGGCATCGTTGACGCCGAGGTCTCGGTCGAGCTGTCGCAGAAACAGATCGAAAGACTGAGAAAAGCCATCCCAGTCGGGATGATCCGATACGGTTATCTGCCGCTGATGATCAGCCGCAACGCGCCTGCGGGAAAGAATGAATCCTGCAAAAATGAGCAGTTTTTGCAGGACAGAAAGAATGAAACATTCCGCGTCGTGACAAACGGCAACACCGCTGAGATTTTCAACTGCGTCCCGATATTCATGCCGCAGGAGAATAATAACGAAAACGAAGCAGTTTTTAACATTATCCGCTTTTCTGTGGAAAACTCTGTGGATAACATGGAAAAAATCCTTGAAAAATTAAGGGAAAATCGCGGTTTCGAACGGTTTACCCATGGTTTGTATCACAGAGGTGTTAAAAAATTCACAATCTTTTAAGGAATTATTTATAGGAAAATATCTTTTTTCCGATAAGAAATTATACAAAAAACAACCAAAAATTGGTTATGATTCTATAGAATTATCGGTTTTTTGATATGCAGGAAATCCATCGATTTTGCAGGGAGGACATATGAGCGTATTAAAAATCAAAAAACTCAGAGAAAACGCGAAGATCCCCTTCCGCGCTACGCCGGGTTCGGCGGGGATGGATCTGTACGCCTGCATCGACGAGCCGATTGCCATCGCGCCGCAGAAGATCGCAGTGATCCCGACCGGGATCGCAGTCGGGCTGGAGAGCGCGGACTATGTCGCGCTGATCTACGCGCGGTCGGGGCTTGCCGTCAGGCACGGGATCGCGCCTGCGAACTGTGTCGGCGTAGTCGACAGCGACTACCGCGGCGAGGTATGCGTCGGGCTGGTGAACCAGACGGATGTTCCGTTTACCGTTCAGCCGGGCGACAGGATCGCGCAGATGGTGATCGCGCCGGTGGAGCTGCCCCGGATCGAGGTCGTGGACGATCTCGATGACACCGAGAGAGGCGCGGGCGGATTCGGGTCGACGGGAGTATAGCGCCTGCGGCGCAGAGAAGAGTGAAGCGTTAAGGGTGAAAGGAAAGCCTGACGGCTTTTTGAATAGATGCGCCGGCGATTCAAAAGGTACGGCGACTCTGTTTGCGGGATTGAGCGACGTCGGACCATGCCGATTCCTCGCAATAACACTGAGGATTGATAATTCACACTGACTTAACATATTTGACAAGAAATCACTTACAATAGTATTTGTAGTTTTATGTATCAAAAACAGAAAGGGGAAAGCGATGTTTTCGAAAGATATCGGTATCGATCTGGGAACCGCTAACACACTGGTTTATATGAAAGGTAAGGGCGTCGTCATGCGCGAGCCGTCCGTCGTGGCGGTCGACGTCAAGCGCGATATGGTGCTGGCGGTCGGCAGAGAAGCGAAGGAAATGATCGGCAGAACGCCCGGATCGATCGTCGCGATCCGTCCCTTGAAGGACGGCGTAATCGCGGACTTTGAGATCACGGCGACGATGCTGAAATACTTTATCAAGAGCGTGGTCAAGGGCGGTTGGTTCAGCCGTCCGCGCATCATCATCTGCATTCCCTCCGGCGTCACCGAGGTTGAACGCAACGCGGTTGAGGACGCTGCGCGTCAGGCAGGCGGCAAGGACGTCGAACTGATCGAGGAGCCGATGGCGGCGGCGATCGGCGCGGGACTGCCGGTCGATTCGCCCACGGGCAGCATGGTCGTCGATATCGGCGGCGGTACCAGCGAGGTCGGCATCATGTCGCTCGGCGACATCGTCGCGTCGTGTTCGGTACGCGTCGCGGGGGATAAATTCGACGAAGCGATCATTACCTATATCAAAAAGAAATACAACCTGCTGATCGGCGAGAGAACCGCCGAGGATATCAAGATCGATATCGGCTCCGCCTACCCCTATGAGAACGAGGGTTCGGTCATGGTCAAGGGTCGTAATCTGGTCGACGGTCTGCCGAAAAATATCCGCATCACCGCCGCAGAGGTGCGCGAGGCGCTGAAGGACCCGCTGATGACCATCATCGACGCGATCCTCGATACACTGGAAAAATCCCCGCCCGAGCTTTCTGCGGACATCATCGACAACGGCATCATGCTCACCGGCGGCGGCGCGCTGCTCAGGGGCATGGACAAGCTGGTCGAGGAACAGACCGGTATGCCCGTCAGTATCGCGGAAAGACCGCTTGACTGTGTCGTCGACGGCGCGGGCATGCGGCTGGATCCGAATTTCAAGACGACAAAGAGGAAGAAGAAGGAGTAATCAGATTAAGGAGATAGTCAATGAAAAAACTGATTTCAATTCTGCTGATTTTGATGATTTGTGCGGCGTTGTGTGCTTGTGGGGATGTTTCGCAGGCAAAAATCATTGATACGGATTCAAAGATTTATACACAGGAAGAACTGTCAGACGCGATCCATACGGCGATA
>CADBOO010000019.1 GCA_902796225.1 uncultured Ruminococcus sp. | reverse complement strand
TCCGTGGCTCAAGGAAAACTACAATAACTGCGAGGTCATCGCCGTATCCGGCAACGTCGGTCAGGCTGACGAGCTGGAGGGTCTGGAAGAAAAAGCGATCAAAACCGGCGCTTCCAAGCTCTATGTCCTCGATCTGACCGAGGAGTATGTCGACGATTACATCATCCCGACCATGAAGGCGGGCGCGATCTATGAGGATTATCTGCTCGGCACCTCGACCGCGCGTCCCTGTATCGCGAAGGGACTGGTCGACGTTGCGTTCAAAGAGGGCGCAGACGCGATCTGCCACGGCTGTACCGGTAAGGGCAACGACCAGGTGCGTTTTGAGCTGACCATCAAGCATTTCGCTCCCAATATGCCCATCATCGCGCCGTGGCGTGAGTGGGATATCAAATCGAGAGAGGAAGAGATCGAGTACGCCGAGGCGCACAACATCCCCCTCAAGATCAACCGTGAGACCAACTACTCTAAGGATAAGAACCTTTGGCACCTTTCCCATGAGGGACTTGACCTTGAAGATACCAACAACGAGCCGACCTATGAGAAGAAGGGCTTCCTCGAGATGGGCGTTTCTCCGATCGACGCTCCCGACGAGCCGACTTATGTCACCCTCGAATTCGAAAAAGGCGTTCCTGTCGCTCTCGACGGCGAGAAGATGTCCGCGAAGAACATCATCTTAAAGCTCAACGAGCTGGGCGGCAAGAACGGCATCGGCCTGCTGGATATCGTTGAGAACAGACTCGTCGGCATGAAGTGCCGCGGCGTATACGAGACCCCCGGCGGCACCATCCTCTATAAGGCGCATGAGACCCTCGAGAGCATCTGCCTCGACAAGATGACCATGCACGAAAAGCAGAGGCTGTCCATCACCTTCGCCGAGCTGGTGTACAACGGTCAGTGGTTCACTCCGCTGAGAGAAGCGCTTTCCGCGTTCGTTGACAAGACCCAGGAAAAGGTCACCGGCTACGTCAAATTGAAGCTCTACAAGGGCAATATCATCAAGGCGGGCGTCGACAGCCCCTACAGCCTCTACAGCGAGGAGATCGCGACCTTCGGAGAGTCCGACTATGACCAGAAGGATTCCGCAGGCTTCATCAATCTCTACGGTCTGCCGATCAAGGTACAGGCGGTCGTGGACAAAAAGAATCAGTGATTCTTTTATCAGTGAAGAGTTGAGGGCGGGCGCTGCCCGCACCCGATTATCATAATGAATTGTCATGGGTCGGATAACCTCCGACCCACACGGCGTATATAAAGGAAGTAAAATTATGGCTAAAATGTGGGCGGGTCGCACCGCCGGAAACATCGACAAAACAGCGGACGAATTCAACGCGTCCATCGGTTTCGACAGCCGGATGTACAAGGAGGATATCACAGGCTCGATCGCCCATGCGAAGATGCTTGCAAAGCAGGGAATCATCACCCCCGAAGAGGCGGATACCCTCTGTGGCGGTCTGACCGGCATCCTCGACGATATCGCCTCCGGCAAACTGCCGATCGATCAAAACGCCGAGGACATCCATATGTTTGTCGAAGAAGTGCTGACCTCACGCGTCGGCGACGTCGGTAAAAAGCTCCACACCGCCCGCTCCCGCAACGATCAGGTCGCCCTCGATCTGAGGATGTACCTGATGAACCGCGTGGATGAGCTCTCAGAGCGCGTCTACAGCCTGATATCCGCCCTGACCGATCAGGCGGAGCTTCATAAAGAGGCGATCATGCCCGGCTATACCCATCTCCAGCGCGCCCAGCCGATCATGTTCGGTCACCACCTGATGGCGTATGCGATGATGCTCCTGCGCGACGCGGATCGCCTTGCCGACTGCAAGCGCCGCATGAACGTATCGCCCATCGGATGCTGCGCCCTCGCCGGTACCACCTACGACACCGACCGGTACTTTGAAGCGAAGCAGCTGGGCTTTGACGAGATCGCGATGAACTCCCTCGACGGCGTATCCGACCGCGACTTTGTGGTCGAACTGCTGTCTGTCATCTCGATCCTGATGATGCACCTGTCGCGCCTGAGCGAAGAGATCATCCTTTGGTCGAGCTGGGAATTCGGCTTTGTCGAACTCAGCGACGCATACACCACCGGCTCGTCCATCATGCCGCAGAAAAAGAACTCCGATATGGCGGAGCTGGTGCGCGGCAAGACGGGCAGAGTCTACGGCGATCTGATGGCGGCGCTGACCATGCTCAAGGGTCTTCCGCTTGCCTACAACAAGGATATGCAGGAGGACAAAGAGGGTGTGTTCGACGCGGTCGACACCGCAAAAATGTCTCTCGAGGTCTTTGTCGGCATGATCTCTACAATGAAGGTCAAGCCCGACAATATGAAAAAAGCCGCCCAGCGCGGATTCATCAACGCGACCGACCTCGCGGATTATCTGACAAAGAAGGGAATGCCCTTCCGATCGGCTTACAAGATCTCGGGTTCGATCGTCGCCTACTGTATCGAAAACGGTCAGGTATTAGAAACCCTGCCCCTTGAAACGTATAAAGAATTCAGCGAGATCTTTGAAGAAGATCTGTATGAAGATATCGACCTGTTCACCTGTGTGAACAAACGCAATTCCGTCGGCGGCACCTCGGTGCAGTCGATCGGTGAGCAGATCAATTATGTCAGGAGGAAATGTAATGGCTAAGGTATTCATCGACGGCAGCTACGGTACCACCGGACTGCGCATCCGCAACCGCCTTTTGGAGAGAAAGGACATCGAACTGCTCACACTGCCCGAGGAACGGCGCAAGGACAAAGCCGCCCGCAGAGAGATCCTCAACTCCGCCGATATCGCGTTCCTCTGCCTGCCCGACGACGCCGCGCGCGAAGCCGCAAAGATGGTAGAGAATCCCGATACCGTCATCATCGACTGTTCCACCGCCCACCGTACCGACGACGTCTGGGTCTACGGACTGCCCGAACTGGACGGACAGAGCTTTCTGATCCAGCAGGCAAAGAACATAGCGAATCCCGGCTGCCATGCGTCCGGCTTTATCGCATTGGTCGCGCCGCTGGTACAGGACGGACTGATCCATACATCCGCGCGTCTGAGCTGTTTCTCGCTGACCGGCTATTCCGGCGGCGGCAACGGCATGATCGCCCAGTATGAGACCTCCGACCGCGAAAGACTGCTGTCGGCGCCGCGTATGTATGCTCTTTCGCAGAATCACAAGCACATTCCCGAGATGATGAAGATCACCGGTCTGATCCACGCGCCGGTATTCTGTCCCATCGTCGCGGATTACTACAGCGGCATGCAGGTGACCGTCTGCCTGACAAAAAAGGACATCGCCGGTTCGATCGACGACATCCGCGCCGCGTATAGAGAAAAATACCACTGCGGTCTGATACGCTATGCCGAGGATGACGAGGACGGTTATCTTTCGGCGATCCGTTACGACGGCAGAGACGATATGATGATCTCCGCCTACGGCAGCGACACGCGCATCACGCTGGTCGCGCGGTTCGATAACCTCGGCAAGGGTGCTTCGGGCGCCGCGATCCAGAACATGAACATCGTGCTGGGCGTCGACGAGGCAACGGGCCTTGTCGTTCCGGACGGCTACATGGCGTGCAATTTAAACCTTTGATTCAGTTAGAAGTAAGGAGTTAGGAGTGAGGAGTTTTCCTGTACTCCGTTAATTGAGAAGATATATGGAAAGTATTATGAAAAACATCACAGGCGGCGTATGCGCGGCGCAGGGTTTTACTGCGGGCGGCATACACTGCGGCATTCGCAAGAACACATCAAAAAATGACCTCTCCCTGATCAAGAGCGATCTGCCCTGTTCGGCGGCGGCGGTCTATACCACCAATCTGGTCAAGGGCGCGCCCCTGATCGTGACAAAGGATCATCTGACCGACGGTACGGCGCAGGCGATCATCTGTAACTCCGGCAACGCCAACACCTGCAACGCGGACGGTATCGAAATCGCCGAGAAGATGTCCGATCTGACCGCAAAAGAACTGGGCTTGAACGCGGACGATATCGTCGTTGCGTCAACCGGCGTCATCGGTCAGCCGCTGTCGGTCGAGCCGATCGCAGCCGCTCTGCCCGAATTAGCGGCGGGACTCAGCTCCGACGGCAGTCACGAGGCGGCTCTGGGCATCATGACCACCGACACCGTCGCAAAAGAGATCGCGGTCGAATTCACCCTTTCCGGCAGGACCTGCCGCATCGGCGGCGTCGCCAAAGGCAGCGGGATGATCCACCCGAACATGGCGACCATGCTGGTCTTTCTGACCTCTGACGTCGCGATCAGCCCCGATATGCTCCAAAAGGCGCTGTCGGGCGATATCCAAAGCACCTTCAACATGATCTCCATCGACGGCGACACCTCCACCAACGATATGGTCGTCATCCTCGCAAACGGCATGGCGGGCAATCCCGCGATCACTGCAGAGGGTGAGGACTTCACCGCCTTTATGACCGCCCTCAACACCGTGACGGTCGGGCTGTGCCGCATGATCGCTGGCGACGGCGAGGGCGCGACAAAGCTGCTCGAATGCGTCGTCAGCGGCGCGAAGGATGAACCCACCGCCAAAACTGTGGCGAAATCCGTGATCTGTTCATCGCTGTTGAAAGCCGCGATGTTCGGTGCGGACGCCAACTGGGGCCGCGTGCTGTGCGCGATCGGCTATTCGGGCGCCGATGTTGATGTGAACAAGATCGACGTCAGCTTCAAGAGCAACAAAGGAGAAATCCTTGTCTGCAAAAACGGCGCCGGCGTGGATTTCAGCGAAGAGATCGCAAAAGAGATCCTGCTCGAAAAGGAGATCGATATTCTTGTCGATCTGAACAGCGGCGATGCGTCATCCACCGCGTGGGGCTGCGATCTGACATACGATTACGTCAAGATCAACGGGGATTATCGCACTTGATAATTGAACATGGAATATTGAACAGTGAAGGTATACGGAATGAACAATTTTTCCAACGCAGAGAGGGCTGAGGTACTGACCCAGGCGCTCCCGAATATCAAAAAATACAACGGCAAGATCGTCGTTGTCAAATACGGCGGCAACGCCATGGTCAACGAAGAACTCAAAGAGCAGGTCATGCAGGACATCGTCCTGTTATGGCTGATCGGCGTCAAGGTCGTTTTGGTACACGGCGGCGGCCCCGACATCGACGACATCATGACAAAACTCGGCAAACAGCCGAAATTCGTTGACGGTCTGCGTGTGACCGACAAAGAAACCATCGATATCGTCCAGATGGTGCTGTCCGGCAAGGTCAACAAAACGCTGGTCAATCTGCTCGAGAGCAAGGGCGGACGTGCGATGGGCATCTCCGGCATGGACGGCAGGCTCATCGAAGCCAAGCAGAAGGACGAGCGCCTCGGCTACGTCGGAACGGTCACCAACGTCAATGCCGAACCGATCCTCGACCTGATCGAAAAAGGTTACATCCCGGTCGTGTCCACCATCGGGTGCGACAGGGACGGCAACGCCTATAATATCAACGGCGATACCGCCGCTGCGCATGTCGCAGGCGCGATCGGCGCGGAGAACCTGATCATGATGACCGATATCGCCGGTATCCTCAAGGACAAAAACGATCCCGACAGCCTGATCCCGCATATCACGGTCAGTGAAGCCCAGCAGCTTCGGCGCGAGGGCGTCATCGACGGCGGCATGATCCCCAAGGTCGGCTGCTGCATCGAGGCGATCTACCGCGGCGTTCAGCAGGTCATCATCATGGACGGCACCGTGCCGCACTCCATCCTGATGGAGCTTTTGACCGACGAGGGCGCAGGTACCATGGTCGTGGCAGATAAAGGTGAAAAAATATGAGCATCAAATCGACCGACAATCAATATATCGCGCACACCTACAAGCGCTTTGATATCGCGATCGTCGCGGGCAAAGGCGCGCTTTGCCGTGACGACAACGGCAAAGAATACATCGACATGACCTCCGGCATCGGGGTCAACGCCTTCGGCTACAGCGATCCCGTTTGGGCGGATGCGGTCAGCGCGCAGGCGCATCTGTTACAGCACACCTCGAACCTCTACTATACCGCGCCCTGTGCCGAGCTTGCCGAGATCCTCTGCACCCGTACCGGGATGAGCAAGGTGTTCTTCTGCAACTCCGGTGCGGAAGCCAACGAATGCGCCGTCAAGATCGCCCGCAAATACGCTGCCGATCACAAAGGCGCCGAGTATTACAACATCATCACTTTCAATAAGAGCTTCCACGGACGCACCCTGACCACCCTCGCGGCGACCGGTCAGGACGGATTTCACCATCTGTTCACCCCGCTGACAGAGGGATTCCTCTATGCCGACGCGGAGGATATCAACGGCTTTCAGAAGCTGATCGCCGAGAACAAGGTCGCGGGCGTTCTGCTCGAAACCATCCAGGGTGAGGGCGGCGTCAACGTGATGTCCGAGGGCTTCCTCAAGGCGGTCGGGAAGATCTGCGCCGAGAATGATATCATCTTCATGATCGACGAGGTCCAGACCGGCAACGGACGTACGGGAGCGCTCTATTCCTATCAGAACTATGATCTGCATCCCGATGTGGTCACCACCGCAAAAGGATTGGCGGCAGGACTGCCGATGGGCGCATGCCTGATGAACGGGAAGGCAGCCGAAGTATTGTCCTACGGCGACCACGGTTCCACCTTCGGCGGCAATCCCGTCTGCGCGGCGGCGGCGATCAGCGTGCTCAATCGCATGGACGACGCATTCCTCGAAGAAGTGCAGAACAAGGGCGCGTACATTAAAAAACGCCTGACCGACGCGGGATATGAAGTCAGCGGTATGGGACTGATGATCGGTATCAAAACCGAAAAGCCTGTGTCCGAAGTCATCCGCAAGTGCATCGAGGGCGGCGTTCTGTGCCTCAGCGCAAAGGATAAGCTCCGTCTGCTTCCCCCGCTGATTATCACGCGCGATCAGCTCGATAAAGCGCTCAACGTTATTATAGAAGCATTGAGGTAAGCGTATGAACCTGAACAACAAACATTTCCTGAAATTACTCGATCTGACCCCCGACGAGATCACGGGACTGATCGACCTTGCCGCCGACTTAAAGGCAAAGAAAAAGGCGGGGATTCCCCACCGCCTTTGCGAGGGCAAAAGCATCGCCCTCATCTTTGAGAAGACGTCCACCCGTACCCGCTGCGCCTTTGAGGTCGCGGCGTCCGATCTCGGTATGCACCCGACCTATCTCGATCCCTCGGGATCCCAGATCGGCAAAAAGGAATCGATCGCCGATACCGCCCGCGTGCTGGGCAGGATGTACGACGCGATCGAATACCGCGGCTTCGGTCAGGAGATCGTCGAGGAGCTGGCAAAGTACGCCGGCGTTCCGGTTTACAACGGCTTGACCAACGAATTCCACCCGACCCAGATTTTAGCCGATTTTCTCACCATCCGTGAGCATTTCGGTACGCTCGGCGGCAAAAAGCTCGTCTACATGGGCGACGCCCGCTATAACATGGGCAATTCGCTGATGGTCGGCGCCGCAAAGATGGGGATGCACTTCGTCGCCTGCGCTCCCGAGAAATACTTCCCGAACGCGGAGCTGATCGACCGCTGTCGGGCGATCGCCGCAGAGACCGGCGCGACGCTGGAATTCATCACGGATCCGATCACGGCGACCAAGGACGCCGACGTGATCTATACCGACGTATGGGTATCGATGGGCGAGCCGGACGAGGTATGGGAGGAGCGCATCACCGACCTGACGCCCTACCGCGTCACATCGGCGCTGATGGACAATGCCGGTGCGCAATGCCGTTTCATGCACTGTCTGCCCGCGTTCCACGACCTCGGCACCACCATCGGCAAACAGATCCACGACAAGTTCGGCGTCGACTGCATGGAGGTCACCGACGAGGTCTTCGAGAGCGACCGTTCCATCGTGTTTGACGAAGCCGAGAACCGTATGCACACCATCAAGGCGGTCATCGCGGCGACCCTTGCGTAACAGAATACATCAAAGGCGACGCAGGTTCTGCGCCGCCTTTTTTATGCTTTCCTTCTGAGTGTTTTCAGATATGCCTTATGCTCGTCCGTCACGCGGTAGGACTCCACCGCCTTTTGGATCGCCTTATTGTGCGTCCACTGATCAAGACGGTTTTGTTCTATGTACTTCACCGCCGCGTCGTACTGCTTTGCCAGCGCGGTCGCGAAGTACCACGCGATCATCATGTTGACGTAGTATTCCTCACTTCTGATTGCCGCGACCATGTCGGCATACGCTGTATCGAATCGCTCATCCAGAAACAGATTCATCAGGCAGAGGATGCCGAAGCGGATGGTATAGGTATGTCCGCTTGCCAGCCACTTATCGATATAGGGCAGCAGCTTTTCGGGCTGCCTGTTGAACGCCTTGACGCGCGTCGTATCACATACCGCCCAGTTGTCGATATACGGCAAAAAGCGTTCGACCTCGTTGACCGCTTCATCAAACTCCTTCAGCTCATACAGCAGGATACTGTGCAGCATGTATTCTTCAAAGTATTGATGCGGCAGTTTTGCTAACAGCTTTGCCGCCTGATCCGACCCTTTCAGCTCCTTTGCGAGCTTACGGATCGCCGGCAGCCGCACGCCGATGACGGAGTCGGGATCGACAGTCGGGCTGAGCTTGACGGTGAATGCGCGGTAATCCTTGTCCTGCAGGGCGAATAATCGCTTTTGTATCTCTGTCATCGTGAACAATACTCCTGTGCCGATGTTGCCGCCGCTGCGCCGTCCGCGCAGGCGGTTACGATCTGTCTGAGGCGCTTTTGACGGGTGTCGCCCGCCGCAAACAGTCCCTCGGTTTTCGTTTTCATTTCGTCGTCGGCGACGATGTAGCCGTTTTCATCGAGATCGACAAGATCTGCAAAAATGCCGTTGTCGGGGATCAGCCCGATCGCCTCGAAGACCCCGCTGACGGCGAGATCGATTGCTTCTTCGGAGTCAAGGTTCTTTATCCTGAGGGCGTTGACCGTTCCATCGCCCTTGATCTCAAGCGGGATGTGACGCGGCAGGAGATGTACGTTTTTGAGTCCCTCCAGCGCGTCCAGATAGCTTTTGGCGGCGGTGGGGGAGGAACGGCGAAAGATCAGGTATACCTCCTCGCAGAGGTTGGAAAGATAGATCGCGTCGCTCAGCGCCGAATTGCCCGCGCCGATGACCGCGACCTTTTTGCCCCGGAAGAATCCTCCGTCGCAGACCGCGCACCAGCTGACGCCTCTGCCGCGCAGCGCATCCTCACCGGGGATACCCAGCTCGCGCCGCTTGACGCCGTTCGCGATGACGACGGCTTTTGCCTCAATTGTATCCGCGCCTGCCGCGAGGGTAAAGACGTCGTCGGCTTTTTTGATTTCTGTGACGTCGGCATAGTTGCTGTCGACGCCCAGCGCGTCGATCTGCTCTTTCATCTTCGCCGCCAGTTCAAAGCCTTCGATCTCTTTGAACGCAGGATAATTCTCGATCTTCGCCGTCAGCGCCGCCTGTCCGCCGAAGCCGGCTTTTTCGATGATGACGGTCTTGAGTCCCGCACGCTCGGCATAGATCGCCGCCGTCATCCCGGCGACGCCTCCGCCGATGATCGCTAAATCGTACATAAAGGCACCTCTTTCGGAAGGAATGGATTATTCATGGTTTATCTATGGATTTATCATTTCAAATGTGATACAATAATAAAAAAAGAACAGGAGGTTATTGATGATGGCAGCTATACACTTAAACGATGAAACATTCAAAGAAGCGATTGCAAGCGGCGTCACGCTGGTCGACTTTTTTGCGACATGGTGCGGCCCGTGCAAAATGCTTTCTCCGATCGTCGAGAGCATCGCCGCGGAAAGCGACGGTTCCTATTCCGTCTGCAAGGTCGATATCGACGAAGCGGGGGATATTGCGATGTCTTACGGTATCATGAGCGTCCCGACCCTGATCGTCTTCAAGAACGGCGTCGAGGCGGCACGGCTGATCGGCGTACGTCCCAAGGCGGAGATCGTCGATATGATAAAAAAGCAAATCGATTCATGATGATCGGTGGGATCCACGCGCCCGCTTGCAGCGGCGTTTCTGCGCCGTGCCCGATAATCGAATGACGATTCAAAAACACCCACTGCGGCTATTTTTCCGCAGCGGGTGTTTATTATTCATACTGACAATGTTTTTTGATCGCCGCGAACGACTCGTCCGAGATAACGTGTTCCATGCGGCAGGCGTCCTCGGCGGCGACCTCTTTGCTGACGCCGATATCAACGAGGAAGCGCGTCAGGTACTGATGGCGCTCATAGATCTTCTCGGCGACCTCTTTGCCGTCGTCGGTCAGTCTGATGCCCCCGCCTTCGCCGACGGTGACAAATCCGCCGTTGCGCAGCAGTCCGATCGCGCGGCTGACCGAAGGCTTCGAAAAGCCCATGTACTCGCCGACGTCGATCGCGCGGACAAAACTCTTTTGCTGTGACAGTATCAGGATCGTTTCCAGATACATCTCGCCGGATTCCTGAAGATTCATGAGGTCATCCTCCTGTTATGTGTGTATGTCAGTTGGGGTTTTCGTCGTCGTGACGGTCGTCGATGATGTCCGCGATGATCTCGCGTTCATCCATATGGTACTTGACGCCGCGGATCTCCTGATAATCCTCGTGGCCCTTGCCCGCCAGCACGATGATATCGCCGTCCTCGGCATTTTCAATGCAGTAGCGGATCGCGTCGATGCGGTTGGGAATGACGACGTAGTTGCCGCCGACCTTGTCCAGCCCGACCTTGATGTCCGCGATGATGTCCATCACGTCCTCGTAGCGGCTGTTGTCCTCGGTGACGACCGAAAGATCGGACAGCCTGCCCGATACCTCGCCCATCTCATAGCGGCGGGATTTCGGACGGTTGCCGCCGGCACCGAACATGGTGATCAGGCGGTGGGGCTTGTATTCTCTGAGAGTGCTCAGCACGTTTTCCATCGAAACGGCATTGTGGGCGTAGTCGATGAGCATGGTGTAATTGCCGGGTACCGGCACGACCTCGACCCTGCCCTTGACCTTGACACGGGAAAGACCCTTGAGGATATCCGCGTCGTCGATGTCGAAGTGACGGCATACGGAGATCGCCGCCAGCGCATTGTAGACTGAGAAGCGTCCGGGGATCGCAACGTCTACGCTCAGTTCCTTGGCGCCGGTGGTCTTGAAGTGGACGCCGATAAAGCCGGATTTTGCAACCAGCTCGTCGCCATGGGCAACCAGGTCGGCGTTTTCACTGTAGCCGTAGCTTTCGACGGAACAGGTATGACCCTCTATGATCGCCTCGGCGTTTTCGTCGTCGATATTGATGATGCCGTGTCTGCAGCGCTTGAACAGCAGGCTCTTGCAGGCGAGGTATTCCGCCATGTCCTTATGCTCGCTGTCGCCGATATGATCGCTGGAGAAGTTGGTGAAGATACCGTAATCAAAGAGGATGCCGTCGGTGCGGTGCCATTTCAGACCGAGTGAAGAGGCTTCGATGACCATCGCCTGACATCCCTCGTCCAGCATACGGCGCATCGCCTGCTGGATCTCATAGCTTTCGGGAGTGGTGTTGTTGGTTTTGTAGATACGGTCGCCGATAAGGATACCCAGCGTGCCGATGGTGCCGGTCTTGATGCCGGCGGTCTCCAGGATCGATCGGATCATCGCGACGGTCGTGGTCTTACCCTTGGTACCGGTGACCGCGATGGTCTTGAGCTGTTCGGCGGGTCTGCCGAAAAACTCGACCGACATCTGTGCCAGTACGGCGCGGGCGTCCTTGACCCTGACGGTGGTGACGCCGGGATAGACGATGCCTTTGTCTTCGACGACCAGCACCTTTGCGCCGCGTTCAACAGCGTCGGGAATGAACTTATGACCGTCGACGTTATATCCTTTTAATGCGACGAACACACATCCGGGCACAACCTTGCGGCTGTCGTAGATGACGTCCTTGATGTTGATATCAAGCGAGCCTGCGTCGGCGATGTAGTCGCATTTCTGCAGTAATTGTAAAAGCTTCATGTTTTACCTCCGTTGTTTCGGCTCCCTTTGATAAAGGGAATTGTCGCCGTCAGGCGGCTGAGGGATTGTTTATTTGCCTGAGCGATGCGAGAAACCGATTCAAAATACCCTTATATTATACATATAAATATACATGAATGTCAATGTGCTATTTTTGCCCTGCGGCACACTTTTAGTAAAAATACACGAAAATATTGTTACAGCTTGTAATAAATCCAATTTATTTCGAATACAGAAAAATAAAAAGGAAGTGTAAGGAGAAGTGTCCGACGGATGTTCCGACCAGTTTGACAATTTGCACAAAAGCAGGTTTTATGATTTGCACAAATGCCGTGCGGATAGTTTGTGCGAAATATCTATAATATAAAAAATCAATTGTTAAAATATCCAAAATTCAAATTTATAATTAATGTTTTAGATAAAAAGTACAAAGGGAGTTGAAATCACCTACCCGGTTATGGTAAAATTTATACAGTGATAAGGTGCGACCGGTCCGGATTCTCGGTCGAACCTCACAAAAAATTTTTTGAAAGAAGGAATTCACTATGAAAAAGTTTTTAGCGCTGCTTTTGGCAGTACTGATGCTCGCTTCTGTTCTTGTTGCCTGCGGAGGCAATAACAACAAGTCCGGCGGCGGCAACAGCGGCGAAGCTACAGTCGAAATCGAAGACGGCGCAAAGTTGCTCGTATGGGCTCCTGATAAGGCGATCGACCTGACCAAGGAACTCTGCGAAGAATTCAAGAAAGAGCACTCCGACAAGAACATCACCATCGATGTTCAGGTTCAGAGCGAGTCCGAGGCTGCTACTCAGGCGCTGAACGATAAGGACGCTGCTGCCGACGTATTCGGTTTCGCGAGCGACCAGTTCAACAAGCTGATGAC
>CADBOO010000018.1 GCA_902796225.1 uncultured Ruminococcus sp. | reverse complement strand
GGCACTGAACATTTCTTACATCCGCGACGAGATCGACGGTCTTGTCCAGCAGCTCGATCAGCTCTTCGGACGTGAGAACATGAACGAGTGTAAAGAGTATGTCCGCATGCTCCAGAAGATGACCTGATAATAAACGCCTTCCCTTCGAGGGAAGAATGACCGCGTAAGCGGCAGATGAGGTGTCCGGTACATCTCCAGTATTATTCCACAGACAAAGGAGTGATTCCCATGATTGATTTTTCTCGTTATTATCGCGCATACGCTGAGATGAAAGAAACTCTCGACGGCGACTATGCCCATGATTATCTGACGTCTGTTATGGCAGATAACGATCAGGGGAACGATGAATTGTCCGGTAACGCCTATAACCGTGTCATTGACATGGAATGGGTCGAGATGATCGAGGGAAAACTCCCGTATATAGAAAAAGCGATCGAGGAACAGCGTAAGTTCATCGAAGAGTATAAGGAAGTCGACCGAATCGATAAGGTCAAGCAGGTCGGCAAGGATGCGGTACAGCATCTGACCCAGCACGCAAACCTGATCATGGCGATCGAGGACGACGGAAGCGTCATTCCCGAGAGGTTGCTCAATACCCACCGTGAGGACAGCTTTGCGACATACGAGAACCGCTTCCTCCATACGCTGATTTTTAAAACGATCGCATTCGTTGAAGCGAGATTCCGCGCTTTACAGGACGCGCCGAATGATTCGTCCAGTAAACTGAATATGAGCCGCGAGGTCAAGATCGGCCACGAGCAGTTCGGCTTTTCTCTGGAGCATCATGCAGAAAAGCATGAGCGCGACAAGGTCGACCGCGACGAGGATCTGTCCGGTCTGACCGACTACGAGCGTATCGAGCGTATCCGTATGCGTCTCGACGACTTCGTCGGTACCGACCTGATCAAAGCGCTCAAAGGCTGCATCGCAGTCAAATCTCCGATCAACAAAACCAACTGCATCAAGCAGGATCCGGCATTCAAGCAGTGCTACGACCTTTGGGTGTTCATCGAAGGCTACCGCAAGAGCGGCTATGTCCTCGAGAAGAATGAATTTGAAGGTCAGATGCCCGAAGAAGTCCAGAAGGATCTCTACGACGTTATGGCATTTCAGCACTTTGTCGCTGTTATCAACACCAACAAAGCGCTGCGCGATAAGCTCCATGCCGAATATGTAGCAGAAAATGAGCGCCGTGCCGCCGAGGCGAATCGCCCCGAAGAGGAAATGGCGCGGTACATCGAAGATAAAATCTATGAAGCCCGCCGCGAAGAGATGGCGCTTCGACTGAAAGAAGTCCGCGAACGCGAGGTCATTATCGCAAAGTTGACTGCCGAACTCGATCAGGCAAAAGAGCAGATCCGTATCCGTGATATCAAGATCAAGGAACTCGAATCTACCATCAACGCACTGAAGAACGAGCTGGAGCAGACGCGCGAAGAACTCCGCAAAGCACAGATTCGCATCATGGATCTCGAAAAAGAGAACGAGATGCTCAAAGCGCGTATTGCGGAACTCGAAGCACAGATCCTCGCGCTGCAGGCAAGGATCGCCGAGCTGGAGGCGCAGGTCACTGCTCTCACCAGCCATGTCGCAGAGCTGGAAGCGACCATCAATGCGCTCAACGCAGAGATTGCTCAGCTGAAAGAAACCATCGCTCAGCAGGCACAGCTGATCTCGCAGCATGAGGCGACGATCGCCCAGCAGACCGAAACGATCGGCGGACTCAATATGCAGGTTGCCAGCCTGACGAATACCGTCGGCGGACTGACTGCAGAAAACTCAGATCTGAAAATCAAAATCGACGATCAGACTCGTATCCTCAATGAGCAGGCTCAGGATATTGCCGTCAAGGCGAATACCCTTGCTGAGAACGAAGCGACGATCAACAATCTCAGCGGCAGGCTCAACAATCTCCAGGGCGAGTATGACGGCCTTGTCAATCGATTCTCGAATTATCAGGCCGAGCTTGATTCACTGAATAAAACGATCAACGAAGGCAACGAGGAGAACCGTGAACTGCAGCATCAGATCCGTGTTCATCTCAATACCATCTCTGCAAAGGATGCGATCATCGCAACCTTGAAGGATGAAAAGGATACGATGAAGTATCGTATCGAGCATGTCGATGCGATCGAGGCGCAGGCAAAACGCGAGATCAACGCCGCGCGCACCAAGATGGATCAGGCGGAAGCAGAAAAGATCGCTCTCAGCAACACGGTTTCAACCTATGTCGCTTCCTTTGAAAAGCGCGAGCAGCGTACAAAGGAACTCGAGAGCAAGCTGTCCACCGCGAACATGGAAAAAGAAGCCGCCATGCAGGCTGTCCGCGATAATTACGAGGCGAAGATCGCCCAGCTTACCGCTGATTATGAGACAAAGATTTCTCAGCTCGAAGCTCAGACGGTCGCCGCCTGTAACTTTACCGACGAGCAGAAGTACATCGTTCGTCTGAACGCCGAGAAGAAAGCGATCCAGAAGAACTACGACGCCAAGCTCGCCGAAGCGACCAAGAGAGCCCGCAAGTTTGTCAAGAAGGCAAGAGTCCTCGTCGATGATCGTCCCGCTGCAGTTCTCAAGCTTCCCGATGTTGAGAAATACAGTTAAACACACAATTCTTTAATATTTAACCAATCAGCAGAGAAAGGAGTGATACTATGAAAACAACCCGCCATTCATTACTGGCTAAAGGAATCATGGTATTACTCTCTTTGCTGGTTTTGATTTTTGCGTTCACGTATTCGTGGTACACCGATAAACCTAAGGTTGAAGCAAGCGGCATTTCTGCCAGTGTTGTGAATACCAGTGCTGACTTCGAGTATGCGATCGGTTTTGCTACTTCACAGACCGGCGGCGATTATAAGCATACAGATTTTACAAATGACTCTTCAAGAGAATTGAACCTGGAGGCACTGCTGCCTTCAGATGAGTCCGATCCCACAAAGACTGTCAATTTGCTTTTCGATTATAATCCGATTGATTTGACCGGTAACGGCGTGACGCTGGTGCGTCCGGCTATGAAATACGGTAACTGGAGTATCAACACCGCGTCAAGGAACTACTCGATCGCTGAAGAGAATGCGCAGTATATCTCTTTTGATTTGATCTTCAGAACTAAAGCGGCAAATACGACGATCAGCCTTGACAAGGATTCGTTTGCAAAGGGAAACTGTGAGACATATTCCGGCGACGGTTCGCTCCTCACAGATACGGCTAGCAGAAATAAAAACGGTAAATACGGTGATTTTTCGACTGACGCTATCGTCGGTGCTGTACGCGTAGCGTTTCTTCAGTATGTCGATCACGGCGAATCGGCTGATACGATCGTCGGCACGAAGCAGACCGAATATGTGAACACACCGCTTCTTCTTTGGATACCTCGTCCGGACATTTATTTGAATAATAATCCTACCGGCAGCAGTCTGCGCGAGAAAGAGACGAGCGGTTGGGCGCTCAATACCAACGTACCTTTTTCTCAGAGGTTTAACCTGCACAGCGACGCCCAGATTAATGCGTCGTACAGCACCTATGAACATCAGTATTATAACGTTTTCAGTGTAGGACAGAATGAGACTCCTGCGATCGTGACCTATAACGATGCGGTTGCATCTGTTTTGGATACATCTGCACCGGCAAATACGAACAAGGTTACCTTTGGAAGCAAGCAGAGTCTCATCACGTTGAATCATATCAATGATGCTAATAATGACGGCGTCCCCGACGATCAGTATTATTACGGCAAAGTCCGTGTTCGTATCTGGCTCGAGGGAACTGATTCCGAGTCCCGTCGAGCGCTGGCGGGCGGTAAGTTCAGCGTGAGCTTCCATATCACCGGTTGATCATCACTTTCTGTCAGATTGATTTGTCAAACAGTATTGGAGTAGATTTATTATGACTAAAGCAAAAAAGTCAAAAAGATCAAAGAAATCTACAACTAAAAAACGTACATTCAAGGTATCGCCTCTCATTCCTGTTATTGCGATGGTAGAGGTGCTGGTTTTGATTGCCATTTCTACCTATGCGTGGTTTTATATCCAAGCGAGTAAGGTTATCGGCTCCGGAACGATCTCCGTTGATCCCGATTCCGGTCTTGATATCGACTTTAAATATTCCAACGTTGACGATTATATCAACATCTGGAACTATGTCGGCTCTGACTTTAAATTTGAACCCGGTACTTCTCTGGATGGAAGAACGATCTACTTCCCGACCTCCGGCACATTTGGCAACGATACTACGCCTACAACCGTTTTTCGTGACGGTACAGTGAATGATATCAACTCTAAGTATCTCAGCATTGACTTTGAATTGACGAACAACTCTGATTATGATCAGTATGTATATTTGAACAACAAGTCATATTTCCATGTACAGAACGTTAACAGCGATGCGTACGAAGAGAGCCGCGCACTGCGTCTCGCTTTCTATCAGAACGACGGCAACTCCGGCAATGTCGGCTCCAGTCTGCTTCGCAGCGGTTCCTCGTCAGACGGCGGCGTGATCGACACGCCCGCTTCTGCCGATGCCTTCACGATCTATTTCGAGAATACAAATTCGTCGTGGGGGACAACGCCCAATATCTCAGCCTACTTCTATGACAGCGACGACAACTCCAACCCTAACTACCACACCTCTTGGCCCGGCGTCAAAATGGATCGCGTTTCCGGTCAGACCTATTCCGTCACGATTGAGAACCCGACAACTACAAACGGTCTTAAGTATGATAAGCTGATCATCAGTAATAACGGCAGCGACAGCCAGCGCGTTACCGTCAGCAGTAAGCTGACATCAGCTGATAACGGCAACAAGTATGTTGTGAGCGGATCTTCTTCCTCCTATAGCGAGCATACCATCTATTTCGTTAAGCCCTATAGCTGGGAGCATGTTTATTGCCACACTTGGCACAGTACCGGCAGCAGTACCGTGTCGTATACCAACTGGCCCGGTGATGAGATGACCTATGTCGGTTCCGGTATCTATTCCTATAGCTACGACGGGTCCAATACCGGCGGCTTCCTTTTTGATAACGGTTCTGAGGGAGGAACGAACCAGACGGTCGACCTTTCCGTCGGCGGCGGTGCGAACGGCAACCTGTATTATTGCACCGGCACTACAGGCGCCGGCGGCAAGTATACGGCGACGAGCACCTCGTATACCGGTCTCACATACAGCACCATCTATCTGTTTAATACCTATAACTGGGATAAGCCCTATGCAACCGTCAGTTATAACGCAGGCTCTTCTGTGACTACCTGCGATATCGCGATGACCTCTCTGTCCGGTAACGTGTATTACTGTACCGTACCCAATACGATCTATACACAGGTATATTTCCGTGCAAAGAATCAGGTCAATGATTCCTACCGCACGAAACAGGACAGTATCGTAGATCAGCAGGTCTATCGGCCTAACGATACTATGGTATATGACAACGGTCATTATTATCACGATTTCAGGACCTTTATGTACGACAGGTACATCAAGAAGACAGGTTACCCCGTAATTTCTCCCGGCGTTTCGGCGGGTTTCCAGCGTCCCTATTCGCCGGTTGTCACAATCGATGCCTATTCAGGCGCGGCAACCGAGGTGGTTCCCGCCTACTCTAACTCGATCGATAACTACATCCTTGGCTCCGGCACGCCTCTCTTTATCCTGAAGAAGAATCACATGGCGTCCCTTTCGATGATCATGTGGCTTGAGGGCACAGACGATGCGTGTACCGGCGCATCCTATGCCGGAAAGCAGATCGACCTGAGGCTTGAATTCTCTACGCAGTATTTTCCGGACGGCGAAAACAACCCGCCTGTTATAGTCAATCCCGGCGACTCCAACGCCTATATCTATAATTTCCATGACAAGACCCGTGAGATCTGGACCTCTGATCGCCAGCCAACCGAGTCCGGAGTTACCGTAGCGCCTGTTATGCAGCTCTATGATAACACCACAAAGCGCGGTTATCTGATGTCTCCATCCAAGTATGCGTCATATAACGGAAAACAAAAGGTAAGCTGTTGGACGGTCTCGGCGCCACAGTCGATTGCGCTGAAGGGCCATGATATCATCTTCCGGCGTGTTAATCCGTATAACGAGGATGAGGTCTGGAACTACTGGCATGCCGGACCTGTCGCGGGCTCCGGTTCTCCGGATGAGAGCGGTAATCTGACGGTCTATGATATCGCCAAGAGTACGACAACCGTGACAAACGATACCATCAACTTTACCGCCTTTGCCGACGGCTCGCCGCTGTCGACGATGAGCGGTCTGAGCGGCGATACAGACAGTACTTATTGTGTTCCTACGGATTCCTGCGGCGGTCTTTGGGGCAACCACAGCGTTCGCACCGTTACCGTATATGACGGTCTGCGCAACCAGCCGCTGAAGGATGATAACGGCGTCCTCACCGTCAACTATCAGTATCCGTATAAGACCGGTTCCACGACGCAGCGTACCGTAAAGATCGAGTACAAGGCGTCCGGTCCCGAGAACAAATCGTTCTACTATATGATCATGCCGAATATCGCCTACGCGAACAATGTTTACTGTTCGTTCAAGCGTTATACCAACTTCGACCCCGGCTATGCGATCAACTCCGCTGAGAAAAACCCCGACATCACCTTTGTCGGCTATTACGGCAAGGGTCAGAAGGTCTCCGGCGACTACTTTGAGCTTAACCAGCTGACCGGCGGCTCCAATACCGACTACAGCTACTGGGGCTCCGATATGCTCTATGTCCAGACGAACAAGTTCACGCAGAACTACTGCTACACCAGTTCGTCGAGCAGTGATAACAATGCGAGGTTGCTGCAGGTGCATTTCACCGCGGCGTCCACCGAGTTTGATGATTCCGCTGACCGGTACGCCTACCTGTACTATAACGGCAATCTCAATCCTACCGGAGATGGCTGCGGCTATGCCTGCGTTGTTCCGAACGACCGCAACTATAACAAGTTCAGAATCGAGAACTGCTCCTATAACGGCACCACAAAGTATCATATCACGAATGGTATCAACATCCTCGGTGCCTCCAATGTTGCGTTCAGCGATTCCTATACCGGCTTGTCCTATAACATGAAGGTCAGATATCTTGATCAGAACGGTTTGACCCTGACCTCCATTACCGCTAAGGTACACCTCCAGACGACGAATGCAGATATCAACAGAAGCCCGAACTGCTATAATTTCTCATCCAGCAACGGCAAACCGGCAGAGTGGCCCGGCCTTGGTATGACATGGGAGGCTGATGTCAGCAATATGAAGAAGTACTGGGTCGAACTCGAGGTATCCAAATTCAACAAGGTCATCTTCGCCTACTGGGGCGGCAGCTCACAGTCTCAGGAGCTGACGCTTGACGCCCATAGCATCAAGAACGGAGACGTCTGGGAGTCCAAAAATTCGACGAACGTCGGTAGAGTCGTTACCGGCTCCGATAACAAAACCTTGCGATTTGCTAATGACTGGACCGCGTCCTCGTGGCCGCACCTGACCTTCCAGTCATAATATGTACACTTCTGGACTAATCCAATAATTTACACGAAAGGTGGTGGCACAATTGAACAGATCCTCTAAGAGACTCACAAAGGAACAGGCTCAGCAGAAAGCGCGCCGTATGCTTACCTCTGTGCATGTACTGATCGCGGTTGTTGCCATCATCGAGTGTTTAATTCTCATCACGTTCACGACCTTCAGCTGGATCGAGTCCAACTCGTCCCTGGTTATTCAGAACGGTCCCGAATCTTCTCAGGTGAATACCAACGTCACAAAGAAGATGGATATTGCAAACCAGCTCACCAGCACCATCAACCTTAATTATACCGGTTCTGATTTTGCGCCTCTCAACAACTTCTTCAGCGAGGTCAAGTATTTTGAGTTTGCTAAGGCGACCTCTTCCGACGGACGTACGATGTTCTTCCCGTGCCGCAACAACACCTATTCCGAGGCGGGTAAGTACCGTAAGGGCGATACCATCGACTACAACACCTCCTACCTGTACTTCGACTTCGTGATGAGCAACAAGGCCCATACCGGCGGCCCATCTGTGATCGAGAACCGCGACGTCTTCTTTGATGACGCCGAGGGCTACACAGATATCTTTACGGTGTCCGGCGACGATTTAAATACAGATCAGAAGAACGCTTTGTCCGGCGCGATGCGTATGTCTATCACGACACAGGTCGGCTCTGCTGCGCCCGTTACCAAGATTTTCTCAAAACAGGCGTATTCCGGCACGACGGCGTACAACGCTACATCACATACAGGCAGCTACAAATCGTTCGATGCGATCCCCGCCGACCAGTCCTATGCTTATGATGAGAACGGCGGCGCAGGTCATACCAACAACAGAAATACATGGGTTACCACGAACGCACTTTCTGACTCGGTCTATCACACCACCAACAACGTCATAGATTCTCAAAAGCTCTTTGTCGCTAAAAAGAACGCCGATACAAAGGTTTCTTTCCGTATCTGGTTCGACGTGATGGATCCTACTTTCAGGTCTGTGTTCGATCTGGATGCTGCCGGCTTCGACTACAGCTCTTCGACCAATGCGTACTCTAAGATTCCCGACGCAAAGGTCGGCATCAAGTTCAGGCTCAAGACCTCCGGTAACGACCTGCGTTCGATTTACTTTGACGATTATACCCTGACCAACCAGACCGGCGTCAATATCCATCACCTCACGGATGAGAACCCCGGCTACAGTGTATGGTTCTATGCTTACCAGCCCTATGTTGCCGCCAGCCTCGATCATCCCGAACGTGTCGCCGGCTATTATAAGATCAAGCTCGAGCGTGAGAGTAGCGACGCGACCCATGCCCTTTGGACGGGGAATACTGCGACTGCCTCAGAAATGGATTACCTGAAGAATCAGGGCGGCTACAGCAACGCTGCGGGCGTCAGCAACGCCGCCGACAGATATCAAAAGTCCTATTTCTGCTACGGCGACTACGATAACAACAACGCAATCTATCGCTGGGAACTTCCTGCAGCGCCTGCGGTTGATAACGAAGACTATGTCTTTAACGCCTACAGCTATATGCCGAACTCTAACTACTCGCCGGCGTCCTCCGCCAACGGCTGGAGCGACTGTTCAAAGGCGACAGGTACGACGATTCGCTGCGGCGTAGGAATCTGGCAGGATGATGCGGCGTCCTCTATGACTCTGCTCAAGTTCAAGGATATGGCGACCGCCGTTACCACCACCGATTATAACGGCGGCTCGAACTACCAGATCATGAACACTGCGGCGACAGCCTCTCACGCACAGCATCAGTACCTCGTCTATGCAAACAACTCTAACAGCGCGACCCTGGCGATCAACTTTACCGATGCGGTCGCAAAGATGTCAGCTGCCATGTACTACGACACATCTGCGGCGGTCTTTAAGTCGTATGTGCCTGCAGGATGGTTGTCCGGCAGCAGCCCCGGCGTGTCCTTTACCTATTGCCCCGGCGGCGTCTTCAGCGCCAACGGCGCGACCCTGCGCTGGTATGACGCATCGCCGCAGCAGCTGAACGGCGAGTATATCTTCACGGCGCTCGGCTACTCTAACCGATATAACACCAATGCTCTAACTGGCGTCGGCAATGTTTCCGATGCTTACAGCGGCAGCGACGGCTTTTTGAAGGGCGTCGGCACCTGGCGCGACGTTGAGCTAATTAAATTCAGCACCGAACTGATCGACGCTGATATTGACGCCGCCTACCGCTACTTTGTCGGCATTACTGACAGCTACTCACAGGGCTATTATGCAATGATTCCTGATGAGTCTCACATGATTTTCAGCGCCTATATCCCGCGTACCCAGGGTGCGACTGCTCCGGGCGTCAACTTTATCCGCATGAATGCGGCAAAGACGACTGCTTCTGACACCACGGCTCCCGCGGCATACTGGTATGGCAATATCCGCGGTACCTACGGCACCTTCCATCCCGTAAAAATCGTTTCCACTGCGGCGAGTCCCGCAGTATACGACCGCGGCTACTGGAATCTCTCCGTGCTGGTTGACGGCACCTACGAGGGTCTGATCTATGATACCCTGACCGACGGCAGTGGCGCGTCTTGTGTTCCTACGGTCAGTGTTGATCCCGAGGATTCGACCTCTGATATCGTCGATTATTCGCCGCGTGATAACTACGGTCTGCTCGAGTATTCTTATGACGGTCAGAATTGGACGACGTTAGCCGACGATACAACCGACACTCTCAATAACTGTATCGACCGCTATCGCTTCTATGTTCCCGCTGAAAACCATACGACCGTCTACTGGCGCTGGACGCCGTATACTTCCTATTCGATCACCTTTAGATCCTCAGGGACCACACATACTGGCGCTGCCGGTATTACACAGTTTGACTATACCCATAATGTGACCGACGCCGCTGCGACCGGTATCTATATGGTCGTCACGGAAGCGCCGTCTGATATCGTCATAGCGACTGAGGCGCCTGCGGAGCCAGAGCCTTAGGCTGCTGCGCCCCGCCCGAAAAATGTCTCTCTCGTTATGGGGGATGAGCTTGCCGTAATGCAAGGTCGGATGGGTTCCGTACCCAACCAAACAACGTTATCAAAAACTCGGAGAAAGGAGTGAATCAAATGAGCCGCAAACCGAAGAACAACCATTATCATTATGCCGAGCGGTTTACCGATCGCGCTAAGCGTTCATCTTCCCGCCCTCTGGTCCTACCGCCGAAGCGTTTTCTGCTTCTGATTGTTCTGTTGGTTCTGACCTTTGCGGTCATTGCCACTACCTTCTCTGCCAGCTTTGACGACGATGACAAAGCCTCCGGCGGTTCGATGATCATCAGGATGAAGACTGCCAGGGTCAACGGAAACTCTGCCGAAGCAGACAGCGACGAGGGGCAAGTAGTGTCCAGAGTGAACAGAGATCTTGCCGAGACAGCCGGAATGACTGATCTTCTCTATAATTCTGCTACTAAAGGTTGGGGGACCAACAGTACTACTTCCTGTAATTCCAGTGGCTGGATCTCGCTCCGATTTACCGCGGATACGAACAACGAGACTTTCAAGATCTATCATAAGGGATGGACCGATGCGTATTTTTCCAAATCTTCTGCAGCGGTTTCGCTCAATACAGAGTACACCCTGAATAATACCGGCTCTAACCCGAATATGACCTTCTCCTTTGTGAAGAATGCCTACTACGGGATGAAGATCGCCAATCCCGATGCGTATAATAGCATGAAGATGACGTTATACCGTCTCTTTGACGCCAACTCCGTATTTTATATCGACGTTTCCGATCATTGGGGCGATGATGACCCGGAGATCGGCGGCTACTTCTGCGATTCCACATCGAACACGGGAACGTGGGTCAGGGCGACCCGCTGTGCCGATATCGACAACAGCCATCTGTATCGTCTTGTCGCACCCAATTCGAATATCTATTCCAAACTGGTCCTCGGGCGTTTCCAGAACGGAACGACTGACGCTCAGATGTCCTTTTCCGGTACACGATTCTATAACCAGTCGGTCGATATCCTCTATCAAGCGTCGAATACGAAGATCAAGCTGACCTCCTATGGCAACGGCACCTCTGATAAGGCAACGGTCAGCACCAGCAGTATTACCCATACGCATACTTATAATGCCTATGAGTACACCAGAGCGACCACCTCTAGTAGTTATTCGCTAGCTAGAACGATCAGTACCAACGCCTCGACCGCCTGCGGTACGGGGACGATCTCCCTGACGGCAACCGACAGATCTGCCAGCGGCTATGAATTTGACGGCTGGTACAGAGGCACAACTGCCGGAGTCGATAATGCGACGACCCTTGTGTCCAGCAACCTGAGCTGTACGCCGACGAACTACAGCGGCACCAGCTACTATTACGCAAAGTATACCTTATCGTCCTATACGATCGAATATAAAATGGACGCCACTCCTGCGACAGCGACCGCTAACACGATTACCAACCCCGCCACCAACAGTGTTCCGACTTCTGAAGATAAGACCTATGGCGTCGATTATACGATATCTTCGAATACGTATAACCGTCCTCACTATACCCAGGTTGGCTGGGCGACGACGCCGAACTATACCAGTCAGACGTCCGGAGGAGGTACGACCTATTATGCGCTCGGCGGAAACTACGCTGCGAACGCTAATCTGACGCTCTATCCTGTCTGGCAGCTGAATACGCCGACAAAGTCGAATACCTCTGCCGATCCTATCGAAATATCCGGCGGTACCATGACTATCGGCACCGGCAGCACGCCCGTTAATCTCAACCTGCAGGTGTCGGATCTGTCAGATGATGCGATCCGCTATTACAGCTATAGCTGGTCAGGCAATGCCGGCACCTCCGGTGCAACCGTCAGTGTAGGTTGCGATCCTTCCGATGCGACCACCTTTATGAAGTTCACTTCGGATACCCCCGGTACCTATACGGTGACTGTTACGGTAAAGGATTATTCCCGGACCGGCGTTGTCAATGCTTATGACAGCAGCATAACCTTGTCGACTGATCCACGTTATCATAAGGGCTGTGCTGCGGCGACTACAACAGTTGCAGCGACGATCACCGTCCAGCCGGATGAGCCTGACTTTACGATCACGGCATATAATGTCGTCGACGACGAACGTGATGGCCAAACGGCGGAAACGGCATATAAGATTCTGCTCGGCAACCGTTATTATTTCTCTGCTGCGGTTGATTCCACTTATCTGTCGAGTCATCCGACCTCGCTGTATACCTACACATGGTCTACTAATTCCGACTTCGCACAAGAACACATCGTTGGCACGGGATCATCGATCACGTTTACCAATACGGTCGTCCCGAATACCTCCCCCAAGCAGTACACGATCACTCTGATCAACTACGATCCCTCGAATCCGCCAACACCCGATCCGAGAACGCTTGCGGATGAATCCCACGGACTGGAGCAGGTTATCCTGTATTGCCGCGCCGAACGTAACGGCGCTTCGAAGGCTACCGCTGATGCTAAGCAGCTGTTCTACTTTATCCAGCCCCTGATCAAATCCTTCAATTACGAGCCGTTCCAGAAGATCTTTAAACTTGGCGACACTTCGGTAGCGCTCGCTGCTCAGTATAATATCGCCAACAACCCCGATTATACTACCAAGCTGTTCTTCTCGAGCGACAATGATACCTTTACAAAAGCGATCGAGTCAAGCGGCTTTATTGCCGACTTTACCAATGCGATCAAGAGGTTTTTATATCCCGGCGGTCCAAAGTACTTCTATCTGGAAATGAAAGGCTTGAACTCGCAGGGCGAAATGATCACCTCGGTCAGCGAAAAGATACACACCACGGTCGGCACATCCGACTCTACCGCGACCCGTACGCTGTATTTTGACAACAACACGACGGTGGATCTGGCCAGCTATCTCGTGATGTGCTACTACATCGACGGCGACGGAGAGCTGTGCTATCAGGTGGCGCAGGATCGATACAAGGGCGACGCGAATAATGAAGGAAAGCACTTCCGCGTTATGCTCCCCGAGGATGCTTCGGCGGTTCGCTTCGGTTTCCTTGCACGTGACATTGATTTAGTACGTTATTACGGTACGCCCACGATTGAGAGCGGAACGATCACCGGCTTCAGCGCCCCAATCTATTACGGCTATACCAATCAGATCACACTGAGCGCTGCGACCCGCCGGATTACGGCGAGTACTTCGACCGACGTCGGCGCGTTGAAGAGCTTAACCTGTACCGGCAGCGCATATTAGTTATAAAAACAGTTTTTGAATCTTATTGATAGGAGGTGAACTGTGAGTATGAAAAAGCCTGAGAAAAAGAAGCGAAAGGCTCGTGCGCAGCTGAGACGGCGCGGGATCATTCTGGTCGCGCTCCTCGCAGTGTCGGCGCTGGTCGTCAACCTGATTGTTTTCAGTTACTCATGGTTCACACCGGTGACGACCTCCGGCGTCGGGCTGGCGCTGGACAGAGAGGATACGATCCGTTCCGAGCGCTGTACCTTTGAGACATATAAGGGTACGATTGTGACCGAGACCAACTGGGAAACCGGAAATCCTTCATACAGATCACGGGGCTACTTTATCGATCAGGTCGCTTATGATGATACGCCGATTGCGAATGATGCAGTGATTACGATCCCGAAAGCGACGACGAAAACAGAGGACGGCGAGACGGTGACGGTCCCCGGCAGGGTTTATTTCCGCACCAACGTTCAGAATACAGACACCGAACATCCTTCGGTCATCTCGCTCTATCACCATCAGATGCTTGCGGATGTAGGCGTAGCGATCACATATCCCTCAAACACTTATCACCGTACAGAAACTGTATACAACGATTATTTCATCCTTCGTAACGCGTATGTCAAGGCAAAGGATGAGGCTGATGTCGACGGCCCCGGTCTGCTGCAGGTAGAGTGGTTTGTCGAGAATTTTGATACAGCTGCGACAAAGAGCATTCGCGTGACCCGCCAGACGACGGGCGTTGCGACCCCAATCGAGTGGCTTTATTTGATGTATAACTGAGCTGAATATGCTTTCACCGGAAAACTGATAATAACGAAAAAAGGCGAACCGTTGCGGCTCGCCTTTTTTTCTGTAGACAGCGGTACTTATTATTGACTTCATCGATAGTTTTGTTGTAGAATATGAGTATCCCAAGATGAGGAGAATCCGCTATGGCTCGCAAGATCCGCAAGGCTATTAACATTATTGCTACCGTAATTCTGGTGCTGCTGATCGTTATTGTGGTGCTGGTTTTTGTTGCCAGAATCTCCGGAAAAACACCTTCGTTATTCGGTTACCATGTATACCGTGTCCAGACAGACAGCATGGAGCCGACGCTCAGTGTTGGCGACGTCATCCTGGTCAAGAACACTGCTGCAGAGGACATTCAAAACGGTGATATCATCACCTACCGATGCCTTTCCGGCGAGTTGGAGGGACAGACGATCACCCACCGTGTCGTCAAGGAGCCCGAGCAGCGCGACGGCGTCTATTATTATCAGACGAAAGGTGATAAAAACGGCGCTAAACTGGACGACGAGATCAGCTATGATCAGGTAGAGGGAAAGTACCTTAATACGATGCCGTGGGTTGACAAGATGTATACCTTCTTTTTGTCGCCTGCCGGTCTGATTGTATTCATAGGGTTGATTGTCGTGCTGTTCGGCTATGAGATGATCTCGCTGATTATTGCCTATAAGTCTGTGGACGAAAAAGACGACGACTATTATGAGCCAAAGCCGAAAAAAGAATCCCAAAAACGCAAAAAACCAAAGAAGACTCATCTGAAAAAATAAGCATACCGTTAACGACGCTCCCTCCGGGGAGCGTTTTTACGTCTTGTTTAATTCTGAAATAGAATAATAATCCGCTAAATCTTTTCGCTCAGATCATGATGAAAACGATCATTCGGTTATTATTGCAAATAAGAATTATTCGCAAATATGTTCGTTAAAATCCTGTCATAATTATTGCGTTTCACTACCGCTTGTGTTAAAATATCTCTATAATGGCTATATATGGGGTTTTGTGCGATTAAAAACAAAGAATCGCATCAGAACGGCGTTACTGAATCAGATCGAAAGGGGTATACTATGCAGAAGGCCGATCACAGCGGTCACCGCTCACGCATGAGAGAAAAGTATCTGAAAAACGGTCTGGATGCTTTTGCGCCGCACGAGATCCTCGAGCTGATGCTGTATTATGCGGTACCCTACAAGAATACGAACGAGATCGCAAAAGCGCTCGTCGATCGTTTCGGTACATTGGCGGGCGTCCTTGACGCGCCGATCGATTCGCTGGTGGACGCCGGTCTGACCGAGAACCAGGCGGTGTATCTCAAGCTGTTTCCCGACGTTACCCGCATCTACTACCGCGCAAAGTACGAAACCGACGAAGGTCCGCTTGATTTTGAATGTCTGCCCGATCATATCCTGCGCAGATATATCGGCTTCACCTCGCAGGAGCGCGTGATGCTGATCCTGCTCGACGTCAAGGGCAAAGAGGTTTTCAGCGGATTCATCAGCGAGGGCAGTTTTGCTGCGACAAAGCTTTCTGTCCGCAGTATCGTGCGATTGGCGATGAACTACGGCGCGACGACCGCGATCCTCGCGCACAATCATCCCAGCGGCGTAGCGCTGCCGTCAAAGGATGATATCCTCACGACAAACTATCTGCGCAAATCCCTCGCTCTGGTCGACGTTGATCTGATCGATCATTTTATCGTCGCAAACGGAGAATGTGTCTCGCTGGCGCAGTCCGGCATGATGGAAGAATTAACCGATTAGGATGGATATAGTTGGATCATTTTAAACTGGTATCTGAATACAAACCCACCGGCGATCAGCCGCAGGCGATTCGGCAGCTGGTCGACAGCATCCGGGCGGGGCATAGGGAACAGACCCTGCTCGGCGTGACCGGCTCGGGCAAAACCTTTACCATGGCGAATATCATCGAACAGGTCAACCGCCCGACATTGGTGCTCGCCCATAACAAAACGCTCGCGGCGCAGCTGTGCTCCGAATTCAAGGAGTTTTTTCCGGAGAACGCCGTTGAGTATTTTGTCAGCTACTACGATTATTACCAGCCAGAGGCGTATATCCCTCAGAGCGACACCTATATAGAAAAGGATTCCGCGATCAACGACGAGATCGACAAGCTGCGCCACAGCGCGACCCTGGCGCTGTCCGAACGGCGCGACGTCATCATAGTCGCCTCCGTATCCTGCATCTACTCGCTGGGCGACCCGATCGATTACCGCAACATGGTGATCTCACTGCGTCCGGGAATGGAAAAAAGCCGCGACGATCTGATCCGCAAGCTGGTCGAGCTGCAGTACGAGCGCAACGATATCAACTTTGTCCGCGACAAATTCCGTGTGCGCGGCGACGTTGTGGAGATTTTTCCTGCGTCGGCGTCCGACCGCATCATCCGCGTGGAATTCTTCGGCGACGAGATCGACCGCATCACCGAGATCAATCCTCTGACCGGCGAGCTGCTTGCGACCCTGCGCCATGCGGCGATCTATCCTGCATCGCACTATATCGTCGACAGCGGCAAGATGGCGCGTGCGCTGGAGGAGCTTGAACGCGAACTGCAGGAGCGACTCGTGTTTTTCCGTTCACAGGGCAAGTTGCTCGAAGCGCAGCGCATCGAACAGCGCACCCATTACGATATGGAGATGCTGCAGGAGATCGGGATGTGTCCCGGCGTCGAGAATTACTCGCGCGTCCTCTCCGGCAGAGCGCCCGGTTCCGCGCCGTATACCCTGCTCGATTATTTCCCGAAGGATTTTCTGCTCTTTGTGGATGAGAGCCACGTGACGCTCCCGCAGGTGCGCGGAATGTACGGCGGCGATCACGCCCGCAAAAAGAGCCTGATCGACTTTGGATTCCGACTTCCGTCCGCCTACGATAACCGCCCGCTGAATTTTGACGAGTTCTATGAACGGCTGAATCAGGCGGTTTTCGTCAGCGCTACTCCCGGCGATCTTGAGCTGGAGAAAAGCGCTGTCGTCGCCGAACAGATCATCCGTCCCACCGGACTGCTCGACCCCGAGATCTCCGTCCGCCCGACCGAGGGTCAGCTCGACGACCTGATCTCCGAGATCAATACGCGCGTGGACAAAAATCAGCGCGTTCTTGTCACGACCCTCACCAAAAAGATGGCGGAGGATCTGACCGAGTACCTCGAGAGCATGGACATCAAGGTGCGCTATATGCACCACGATATCGACACCGTGCGCCGCATGGAGATCGTCCGTGATCTCAGATTGCAGAAGTTCGACGTTCTCGTCGGCATCAACCTGCTGCGAGAGGGTCTGGATATCCCCGAGGTGTCGCTGGTGGCGATCCTCGATGCGGATAAGGAAGGCTTCCTCAGATCCGAGCGCTCGCTGATCCAGACCGTCGGACGCGCCGCGCGCAACGCCGACGGCACGGTCATCATGTATGCCGATCAAGTGACGGATTCGATGAAAAAAACCATCGTCGAGACTGAGCGTCGCCGCACGATCCAGAAGCAGTATAACGAAGAACACGGTATCGTTCCGCAGACCATCGTCAAAAAGGTCAACGATATCATCGAAATATCCACCCACACCGACGAAGAGATGGAACACGTCGGCAGACTGCCGCGCGTTGAGCGTCAGGAACTGATCAAACAGCTCACCAAAGAGATGCAGGCGGCGTCCAAGCTGCTCGAATTCGAACACGCCGCGTTCCTTCGCGACCAGATCAAAAAGCTGAAAGGTATCAAATAGCGCAGGGGACGGCGCCAAATCGTCCCGACCGTTCCTTTTGATATGCTTAATTCTTTAGGAGAATAATAAATGGCAAAAAGAAAACCACAATATAACGATGAAAGCATCACCAGTTTAAAGGGCGCCGACCGCGTCCGTAAGCGTCCCGCCGTTATCTTTGGCTCTGACGGGATCGAGGGCTGCCAGCACAGCGTGTTTGAGATCCTGTCGAACTCCATCGATGAAGCCCGCGAGGGCTACGGCAAAGAGATCGTCCTGACGACCTATGCAGACGGTTCGATTGAGATCGAAGACCACGGCAGAGGCATTCCCGTCGATTTCAACAAGAACGAGAACGAATTCAACTGGAAGCTGTTGTTCTGCGAGATGTACGCGGGCGGCAAATACAATAATAACGCGGGCGAGACCTACGAATTCTCACTCGGACTCAACGGACTCGGTCTGTGTGCGACCCAGTGCGCGTCCGAATACATGGACGCCGAGATCAAGCGCGACAAGAAAAAGTATTCTCTCCATTTTGAAAAGGGCGAGAACGTCGGCGGGCTGACCGCAGTCGATTACAACGGCAGAGATACCGGTTCCAAGATCCGCTGGAAACCTGACCTTGAGGTTTTCACCGACATCAAAATGTCGCCCGATTTCTACGTCGAGATGATCCGCCGCCAGGCGATCGTCAACCCCGGCATCAAATTTATCTTCCGTCAGCAGGCGGGACGTTCTTTTGACGTTCAGGAGTTTTATTATGAGGAAGGTATCGCCGACCATGTCCGCGAGCTGATCGGCGAGGACGGCATGACGACCGTCCAGAGCTGGCAGACCGAGCGCATGGTGCGCGACCGCGACGACAAGGACGAATACAAGTGCAAGATCAACGTTGCGATGGCATTTTCCAATAAGGTCACCGCCGCGGAATACTATCACAATTCCTCGTTTCTCGAGCACGGCGGCGCGCCCGATAAGGCTGTCCGCAACGCCTTTGTCTATCAGATCGACAACTATCTCAAACAGCAGAATAAATACAATAAAAACGAAAGCAAGATCAAATACGATGACGTCGCCGACTGCCTCGTGATCGTGATCTCGTCGTTTTCGTCCCAGACGTCTTATGAGAATCAGACCAAGAAGGCGATCACCAATAAAGGCATCCAGGATGCGATGACGGAATTCCTCCGGCATCAGCTTGAGGTCTACTTCATCGAGAATCCCATCGAGGCGGAGAAGATCGGCAATCAGGTGCTCATCAACAAGCGTTCACGCGAGGATGCGGAGAAGACCCGCGTCCGCATCAAAAACAACCTGACCGCAAAGATCGACATCACCTCTAAGATCGCCAAATTCACCGACTGCCGCAGTAAAAATGTCGACGAGCGCGAGCTGTTCATCGTAGAAGGCGACTCTGCGAAGGGCGCGTGCGTACAGGCGCGCAACCCCGATTTTCAGGCGGTCATGCCCATCCGCGGCAAGATCCTCAACTGCCTGAAGGTCGACTACGACCGCATTTTCAAGAGCGAGATCATCACCGACCTGATCAAAATCCTCGGCTGCGGCGTGCAGGTCGATATGGGGAAGAGCAAGTCGAAGAAAAAGGATATCAACGCCTTTAATATCGATAATCTCCGCTGGAACAAGGTCATCATCTGCACGGACGCCGACGTCGACGGCTTCCATATCCGCACGATGCTGTTGACTATGATCTACCGCCTGACCCCCGACCTCATCAAAGAGGGCAAGGTCTATATTGCCGAATCCCCGCTGTATGAGATCACAACGAAGGAAAAGGTCTATTTTGCCTATACCGAGGCGGAAAAAGAACAATATCTCGCCGAGATCGGCAAGAACAAATTCACGATCCAGCGCTCGAAGGGCTTAGGCGAAAACGAGCCGGATATGATGAGCCTGACGACCATGAATCCCGCGACCCGCCGACTGATTAAGGTCATGCCCGACGACGTCGAGCGCACCGCATATATCTTCGACGTTCTGCTCGGCGACAACCTGCAGGGCAGAAAAGACTTCATTGTCGAATACGGCGCAGATTACACCGACAATCTGGATGTGTCGTAAAAACGCCTTCCCCTTGAGAAAAAGGCTTATTTCACGATAAGGAACCACCATATATGGCTAAGAAAAAACAATCGAAACAAGTCAATACAAAACCGATGACCAACGGCGTGATCGCCGGCGCGGGAGACATCGTCGAACAGCGCATCGCCTCCACCATCGAAGAAAACTTCATGCCCTATGCGATGAGCGTCATCATGTCCCGCGCGATCCCCGAGATCGACGGCTTCAAGCCCTCGCACCGCAAACTGCTGTATACCATGTACAAGATGGGGCTGCTGACCGGCGCGCGCACCAAATCCGCAAACATCGTCGGCGCGACCATGAAGCTCAACCCCCACGGCGACGCCGCGATCTACGATACGATGGTGCGCCTCAGCCGCGGCTACGAGGCGTTACTGCATCCGTATATTGACTCAAAGGGCAATTTCGGCAAATTCTACTCACGCGATATGGCGTGGGCGGCGTCCCGTTATACCGAGGCGAAGCTCGATCCCATCTGCAACGAGCTGTTCAAGGATATCGACCGCGATACCGTCGACTTTGTGGACAACTACGACAATACGATGAAAGAGCCGACTCTCCTGCCCGCGTCCTATCCTTCGGTGCTGGTCAACGCCAACACCGGAATCGCCGTCGGTATGGCGTCCAATATCTGCTCGTTCAACTTGCGCGAGGTCTGCGAGACGACTGCCGCGCTCATCCGCGACAAGGATCACGACGTCATCACCACCCTGCCTGCGCCTGATTTTTCCGGCGGCGCACAGATCATCTATAACGAAGAGACCATCCGCGAGGTTTACCGCACCGGCAGAGGCTCGATCAAGGTTCGCTCTGTTTATCACTACGACAAAAGCCAGAACTGCATCGACGTCACCCATATCCCGCCGACGACCACAACCGAGGTCATCATCGAAAAGGTCATCGACCTCGTCAAAGCCGGCAAGATCAAAGAAATCTCGGATATCCGTGATGAGACCGGTATCGACGGTCTGAAGATCACCATCGACCTCAAGCGCGGCGCCGATCCCGATAAGCTGATGCTCAAGCTGTTCAAGCTGACCACGCTGGAGGACGGCTTTTCCTGCAATTTCAACGTGCTGATCGGCGGTGTTCCGATGACGCTGGGCGTAAAAGATCTGCTCAGCGAATGGATCGCATTCCGCATCGAATGTATCCGCCGGCGCACCTATTTTGATCTGAACAAAAAGAAGGACAAGCTGCACCTGCTTGAAGGTCTGAAGCTGATCCTTCTCGATATCGACAAGGCGATCCGCATCGTCCGCGAGACCGACGAAGAAGCCGAAGTCGTCCCCAATCTGATGATCGGCTTCGGCATCGACAAGATCCAGGCGGAATATGTCGCAGAGATCAAGCTGCGTCACCTCAACCGCGAGTACATCCTCAAGCGTACCGCCGAGATCGAACAGCTGATCAAGGATATTGCCGACCTCGAAGCGATCCTCAATTCCAAAGCGCGCGTCAAGACCATCATTGTCAAAGAGCTCAAAGAGGTCGCCGATAAATACGGCAAGGAGCGCCAGTGTCCGCTGCTACACCTTTCCGAGATTGATACGGACGTCAGCCTCGAGGAAGAGATCCCCGATTATCCCGTCAATCTGTTCTTCACCAAGGAAGGTTATTTCAAGAAGATCACACCGCAGTCGCTGCGCATGAGTGGGGAACAGAAGCTCAAAGAGGAGGACGAGGTCACCACCGTGATCGAGACCACCAACAATACCGAGCTGTTGTTCTTCTCCGACAAGTGTCAGGTCTACAAGGCGAAGGTTTCCGACTTTGCCGACACCAAGGCGAGCGTATTCGGCGATTATATCCCCGCAAAGCTGTCAATGGACGAAGGGGAGAGCGCCGTATTCATGCTCAACACCAAAGATTACAGCGGGTATCTGCTCTTTGCATTTGAAAACGGCAAGGTCGCCAAGGTCGATCTGAAGTCCTACGAAACCAAGACCAACCGCAAGAAGCTGATCAACGCCTATTCCGATAAAAGTCCGCTTGCGGGTATCGCTTACTGCGAGAAAGACAGCGAGTTCGTCATCACCTCCTCCGCCGGCAGGATGCTGCTACTGCATTCGGGTGCGATCGGGCTGAAATCCACCAAGAATACACAGGGCGTAGCGGTCATGAAGCTCAAAAAAGGCCATCGCGTCATGTCAATCGAGCCGTATCAGGAAGGCAGGTTCTCCAAGCCTGCGCGCTATCGCACACGATCACTCCCCGCCGCGGGCGCGCTGCCTTCGCAGGAGGACGAGGCGACCCAGCTTTCGATCATATAAAAGCGTTATAGCGAGAGCCTCAACACGCGTGTTCTGCTCGTGTCAATTCCCTTACTTTGGCAGCCGACCGGCTTGATAAAGAGATTCTCGCGTCGTGTCGCCGTCAAAGAATGCGCTTATCGGGAGCGATCGGGTATGACCGCATCCGCATCACTTTGTCATTCCTTCTTTCCCCGGAATGACGCTGTATTTAACATTTTTCAACAAACCGAAAAAAATGCTTGCATTCTTGTTTTTGTTATGTTACAATAATCTTTGCCTATGAAGATGTATTGAAAGGAAGATAAATATGACATTATTGGAAATCATCTTGGGAGTTCTTCTGATTATCGCTTCCATTGTTATGATTATCGTGATTATCCTGCAGGAAGGTAACCAGCAGGGCGTC